>JASJBE010000097.1 GCA_030066655.1 Woeseiaceae bacterium
GGCTATGGGGGCAGTGGCGGCGATTCGTCGCTGCACGTCGAGTCGACGAGCGATCCAACCATCGTCGGAGACGAGCCCGTGCTGATGGCGAAACGCACGGGTTGTCCGGTCATCGTCGATGCCGACAGGGGCAGGGCGGCGCAGCTACTCGTCGACGAGGGCGCAGACATTGTCATCGCCGATGACGGCCTGCAGCACTACGCATTGCAGCGAAGCTACGAGATCTGTGTCATCGATGGCGAGAGGCGACTGGGTAATCGTCGCCTGCTGCCGGCCGGGCCGTTGCGAGAGCCGGCAAGACGGCTGCTCAGTGTCGACCAGGTCCTCATCAACGGCAGCTGCGGTGATGCCGATTCGACGACCGCCGAACAAAACGCGCTGTGTTTCGAATTACGGGCCGGCGACGCCTGTCGGGCCGACGATTCGTTGCTCAGGCCCCTCGAGGCCTTTGCCGGCCAGACAGTACATGCCGTCGCAGCCATCGGCAATCCGCAGCGCTTTTTCGATCTGCTCAGGCGTTTCGACATCGATGTCGTGGAACACCCGCTGCGCGATCACGAAGCGGTTGATCTTGGCCAGTTTGATCGTGACACTCCCGTCATGATGACCGAGAAAGACGTGGTGAAGCTCAAGCCGCCCGTCGCCGACCATGTCTGGTACGTGCCGGTGACCGTGCATTTCGATGCTGCGATGGCGAACGCATGGCTCGAGCAGGTTGAGTCGCGCCTGAAGGACGAGGCCTCGAGATGACCGAGTTTGTTGTCGTTATTCCTTCCCGCTATGAATCGACGCGCCTGCCGGGTAAGCCGCTGCGTGACATTTACGGCAAGCCGATGATCCAGCACGTTGTCGAGCGCGGGTCGGAGAGCGGGGCACGGGAGGTCATCGTCGCGACCGACGACGATCGCATCGCCGAGGTCGTCGAGGGTTTCGGCGGCAGCGTTTGTATGACGGGCACACATCATCAGTCCGGCACCGAGCGCATTGCCGAGGTGGCGGACTTGTGCGACTGGAGCGACGATACGATTGTCGTCAACCTGCAGGGCGACGAGCCTGCGATGCCACCGCAGTTAATCGATCTGGCGGCGGGATTGCTTGCCGACGGTGGCGCTGACATCGCAACGCTGGCCTCACCGGTGCAGTCCGCCGAGGATTTCGAGAACCCGAACGTAGTCAAGGTCGTCCGCGACTACTCCGGACACGCCCTGTATTTCAGTCGCGCGGCTATCCCTTTTCCTCGCGATGAGTCAACTGCCATCGAGGCTGCGCTGCAACATCACGGCATTTATGCGTATCGCTGCCGCGCTCTCCGGGCCTTCGTCGAGGCGGAAGCATCGCCGCTGGAAAGAACCGAGCAGCTGGAGCAGCTGCGAGCGTTGTCCATGGGAATGACGATCGCGGTCGGTATTCCCGACATCCGGCCGGGCACCGGCGTCGATACGGAAGCGGATCTTGCCGAGGCAGAAAAAGCGTTAAAAGCTATGCAGTGAATTCGTCGATGAACGCTTCGGCGCAGGCGAAGATTTTCGTGCGGCGCTCGTCCTTGAGTCGGTCGAGTGCGCGCGGCATCAGCGACAGGCGGGGGTTGCTGCCGAAGAAGTCGCGGTTTTTGTCGATGAAGCGCCAGTACAGTCCGTCGACGATGTCGCACCAGTCTCCATTCCCGTAGTCGCTCATCTTCTTTAGGTAGTTCGAGCCGCAGATATAGGGTTTGGTCGCGAAAATGCCGCCATCGCTGAAGATGCCCATGCCGTAGACGTTGGGTCCCATCACCCAGTCGGCCGAGTCGATGTACATCTCCATAAACCACCGATGCGCTTCGCGCGGCTCGATCTCGCACAGGGTCATCAGGTTGCCGAGAACCATCAAGCGGGGGATATGGTGCGTCCACGCAAGCCTGTCAGCCGTCTTGATGCTGTCATCGAGCGGTGGGATTCCCGTGGTTCCGTCGTACCAGGCCTTCGTCAGCTTCCGCTTGTGCGACCAGAAGTTCCGTTCGGCCTGCTCCTTTCCTTTGACGCGGTAGACGCCGCGGATGAATTCGCGCCAGCCGATCAACTGCCGGACGAAGCCTTCGACACTCTGAATGGGTGCGTCGCCGCTGCGTTCCATGACGGCCGATATGACTTCGTCCGGTGTCAACAGGCCGACATTGATCAACGGACTCAGCGCGCTGTGGAAGACCGTGGCCGACCGCGTCGTCATCGCGTCTTCGTACGGACCGAAGTTATCCAGACGCGATTTCACAAAGTCGGCCATCCACTCCCGAGCCTGTGCGCGTGTCGTTGGCCACCAGAAGTCCTCGACACTGCCGGGGTGATCGCCGAACAACTCGGACACGCTGTCCTTTGCCGCCGTGACCTGCGGTGTTGCGTCCGCTGGCGGTATGACCGGAGGCTCGACGTTCTTCGGCAGCTTCTTGCGGTTGTCTTCGTCAAAACTCCACTGGCCGCCGGTCGGCTTGTCGCCGTCCATCAGTAGTTCCAGCGCCCGGCGTCGTTGCTTGTAGAAGTCGGCCATGTGCAGTCGCTTGTGGCTGCTGGCGTATTGCTCAAACGCCTCTCGCGAACACGTAAATCCGGGTGACGGCAGCACCTCGTGTGAGAGCTGCATTCTCTCGGCGAAGCTCTCGATCATGTTCTCGGCGTCGCGATCTTCAATCTCGAAGGTAATCAGTCCATCGACGTCGCTTGAGTCGACAAAGTGTCGAAGATCGTCAACGTAGCTCGTTTGCTGTTTGTCATCGATGCTTCGATAGGTCACGTCGAAGCCCGCGTCGCGCAGCTCATCGGCATAGGCGCGCATCGCCGCAAAGAAGAAGACGATCTTCTGCTGGTGATGGCGGACATTGGTGCACAGGCCGTAGTCCTCGGCCAGGTACACCTGCACATCGGCAGACGGCGGCAGGTATGCAGGCGCGAATAGCTGGTCGCCGAGAATGATAAGCAGTTTGCTTTTGCTCAAGAAACTTTCCTTTTATCCTTGAGCACAAGTCTAGCGCCTCGGGCCGCTCCGAAGCGTACGATGCGAGGCGTTTTTGTATTAGTTTGTATTTGCCGGGCGAAACAGCAGGAATCTTAAAGCTGTCGTCAATCGAATCGGTTGTAAGCGAATCAGCGGATTGGTCAGTCGGGGAGCCGGTTTCCTGGCTTTCGCAATGCGATGAGCATTCCGGCACCGGCCCATATCAATTCTCCGATGGTCAGGACAATGCGAAATGCGACGACAATCGCGATGGCCGTGGCGGCCATTACGCCCTGTCCCGTGAGCAGCAGGGCAATGGTGGATTCACGGACACCAACGCCGGAAGGTGCCACTAAAACAACGAACCCGGCAAGGTGGCCGCTGATGATGGCGACCGAGCTCTGTCCCCAGGTGCCTGACCATTCCGCAGAGAAGCCTTTGACGACTTGATATCCGGAGGAAGCGAGCATGACCCAGGTGAGGGCGAGTAGGGTAAGGTTAATCGTCAGGGGCCAGAAGCGTTGATCGAGCACACCGGTAAATTTTTCCTGATGCTTAGCCGGAAGTGCCTGCAACAAGCTTGGGCCGCACAGTTGATACAAGAGCGCGAGCAACACCGCGATAACCGGCGCGCTCAATGATGTGAGCCAGAACGCCAGCGCCTGGTCGCGTAACAGGTAGGCAACACCCAGTACCAGTACGCCAATGACCTGAAATGCAACGAGGAACACCAGCGAATAGCCCGCTATGCTTAGCGGGTTAGCGCCGCGATTGCGGGTCAAGACAGACAGTCCGCCTATCTGCCAGATCTTCCCGGGGATATAACGAGCCAGGAAGGAAATGCTGTAAGCGCCCACCGCCTCAGCCCAGCCCAGTTTGTCGGCGTATTGGCGGGCACCCACCGCCCAGGCGATGCCGTGCAGGCCGCGTGCGACCAGAGCCAGTAACAACGCATTGATCAGTGCGCCGGCTGGCAAGGGCGGCCATTCGGTCGATTGTGATTGTTCCAGCAGTCGGACCGAGATCCATACGAACAGGCCGACACCGAGTATCAGCCCAAGCAGACCCAACAACGGCTTTTTCTCAGGCATCGGACTCGAGAATTTCCGGATTCAGGAATTCCTCAAGCCAATCGAACTGGCTGGCAGAGCTTTGCTGTACTTTGTCCAGATTTGCCCGCAACGACTGTGATATGGGTTCCTTTTCATCCAGTAATTGTTTGGTGGCCTTCACGATCTCGTCAGGCGTCATGCCAGACCAGTCGCTGTAGTGCTCTTCAGTGCCAAACATGGACATGATTTCCTGGTACTTATGGCTCCATCCCAGCACCAGCGTGGGTATACCCAGTGAAAGACCAGCGACCATGGCATGAAAGCGGCTCGCGACCAGTGCATCACAAGCCCTCAAAAGGCTGCGTATTCCCGCAGTGTTTATAGGCTTTTCAATGTAATGGATTGCCGGTTTATCGCCGATCGTTTTTCTCACGGCCGTAACCAGGGGGAGATCATTGTTATGGGTTGCGTTGGTATTTTCGCGGCCGGCATTCGGGAAAACAACCACCCTGTAGCCTTGTGCGAGCATTTGCTCAACGGCTGCACTGACGATGGCGCAGTAATTCTTGCCCTGTTTCTGCAGCAGGCCGGAGACGACGGAACTGACGGATAACGCGATCGCGGGTTTATCGTCCGCTTCAATTGCCCTCACTACTTCAGACGCGCGGTCGCTCCATTGTGGCAGCAGCGCATAGCTGTCTTCATACAGGAACGCGATATCTGCTGCCTTGCCGAGTCGGTCTTGCGGTATCAGGGGCGAGATCTCTTTTTCAGTGTAATCGCCACGCGCGAAAGTTCTGGTGCTTCTCTTTAGCAGGAAGCGGGCAAACAAACGCGTGACCAGGTTTTTGGCGGGACCCATGGCCTGCGACAGTTTGACCACGGGAGTCCCCGTCAGCATGGCTGGCCAATTGCACAGAAGATTGAAGGGCAGGAACTTCCCGCGTCCGTCCGCAAGTGAAATCCCCGAGATATCGAGCAATACGGCTGAGTTGCGAAGTTCGCGCAGGCTGGAGGGCATCAGTACATTAGGCAGCCGCAGGCCGAAGGGTTTCAGTATTCCGTCCAGCAGGGCCGGGATAGCAGAGAGAACGAGTACCAAGGGCTTCGCATCGACGATGCGGACATGTTCTGCCGAACAGGCTTGTGCATCGGCCTCGGGAAGATAGGAGTGAATGACAAAACTCGCATCCGGCAGGCGCTTGCGCAATTCACCGATGCTGGTTTCAAGCATGGCAGCCGCGCCCTGGTTGCCGGTTAACGTGGCCCCGATGAGGGATATTTGCCGGTTGTCAGGGTATTGGCGCCAGAAATATGAACTGAACTCCTGCAGCCCTTTGAAGAGATAAACGTAGGCCTTGACGAAAATAAAGGGGCGCTTTTCGAGCGTGCGTACTGCATCCGGGTTGCGCCAGGTCCACAGCGCGTTGCTGACGCCCAGGCGTGCGATCAGTTTTTCCAGCAACGATGCGGGAACGTGTACCCGGTCATTGATGCTGCGGTTCATCCCGGCGGCAACTTGTGCACGGGCACTAACATTGTAGTGATACAGAAGCCCGCGACTGTTACCGACCAGTACATGCTCCGGCGATACAGGCTCCAGGTTCAGGCCCTGTCGAGCAGCGTTAAACAGTTTTGCTCCGGCTTCCGTCCGTACCACGCAAACGGTGGGTTTGATGTCGCGGTTGCGTTCGCTCAGTGTCCAGGAGTCTCCGAGCGACAGGTCAGCATCATAACCAAAGTGATCGAAACAGGCCTGACACTTTTTTTCAGAGAAGTAATGCAGGTTCTGAAAATGCGTGAACTGGCGAGTGGAGGTGGTGACCGTTTCGCCCTCGTGGGGTTCCATCGTCAGCGTCCCGCGCCATGATCCTGTGCGATAACTGAAACGCTTCAGATCAGTCCACTCGAAGCCATGTCGTCTACAGACGATCTCGGTCAGCTCCGGGAGTGAGTTGTGTCCGCAGAACAGGGCAAATATGCCGGCAACCTTTTTCGCCAGTTCGGGGTTGCGCTGCAGGCGTTTGCGCAGGAAAGAAGCATCGCAGGGCAACGTCATGACAGCTACCCTGCCGTCGAAGTCCTTTAGCAGCGGCATCGCATCACGGGCGAAATAGGTTGCTACGTAAAGACTGGTACGTGCGCCAAGTAGTTCTTCGCGGTTGGTCGCAATAATCGGGGTGGCGTAGGGGCGGCCGTCTTTGGTGCCCATCGTCCAGACGAGGGCGCCGTCTATGTGCCCACCTTCCAGCAGCGTCAGCAGAATCTGGGTAGTTGCCCCGCCTGAAGCGGCACCGTTTCTTACGTCAGGGTCTATGCTGGAGGCAAGATAACAATCCCGCACAGAACCCAGGAACCGATTCACATCGGCGTTGGACCAGTTTCTTTCCATTGAACAGCAACACAACCCGCCAAACCGAGACGGAATGTAGCACGCCCGGGGGATTCGCCGCCTGTCTAATTCAGTGATTTAGCGAATTGCGGGCACGACATAATTTCCGGTCTGTTTCAGGCGGTCCATCGGATCATCGAACAGCCGGATGCGTGGTGCCGTCAGGCCGGTGGCTTCGAATTGACGTAAGCGTCCTGGTTCTCTGTTGAAGGCATCCGGGCCACTCTTAGAGGACATCCGTTCACGACCGTACGGACTAGGACGCCTGACCGTGCGCGTCCGTTGGACGACGCCGTCTGCGA
This sequence comes from Woeseiaceae bacterium, assembly GCA_030066655.1. Classification (GTDB taxonomy): domain Bacteria; phylum Pseudomonadota; class Gammaproteobacteria; order Steroidobacterales; family Woeseiaceae; genus UBA1847. Next base: position 6,711 of record JASJBE010000097.1, read on the forward strand.
GAGCTTTCCTCGCAATTTGGGAACAAATCGCAAGCGATAATCCACGAGCGGCATTTGAGGTCGCGCAACAAATGCGAGTCGCGGTGGATCAGCGGCAGGATCATCCCAAGATGGGGCGGGCCAGACGAGTGCGGGGTCCGTGCGAATTCGTCATTCACGGCATTTGATATATCGTTCCGAATCGTATCAAGCCGAAAGAGATCCATTTACTGCACGTTTATGCTACGTCCAGAGCATCGGAACTCCTCATGCGGGTGTCATCGCATCTTGCGGCGCTGTCCGCTGGGGACAAGTCGGGCCGGAAGTGGCGAATTGCTACGCGGGCTGTGGACAAATGGCGTCGTCAGTGGTGAGAATGCCGTTAATGTCCCAGAGTCAGATTCTCGATACGCTTCGCGTGCCGGGCACCGCAGGTGTGCTGGCTTGCCGTCGCCCGTCTTCTAATTCGTCGGGCAGCGCCGCGTGAGCGATCGACTACTCGATACCACCTACGACATCGCAACACCAGAAGGCGTTGAGCTGCGACTGCCGGTAGCCGGTTTCGCCCCCCGCTGTCTCGCCTGGATGATCGACGCGATCATCAAGTACACCTGCTTGCTCGTCGCATCTATCGTCGCGAACGTCATGGGCGAGTTCGGCACGGGTCTCATGCTGCTCGCGGCGTTTTTCCTGCTGTGGCTGTACAACGTCCTCTTCGAGGTCATGTTCAACGGCGCGACGCCCGGAAAAAAAGTCTTGGGCCTTCGCGTCATGAACGTCGACGGCACGCCGGTGGGCTGGTCGGGATCGATCATCCGCAACCTGATTCGTTTCATCGATGTGCTGCCAGGCGCGTATCTGTTCGGCATGTTGAGCATCATGTTGTCCAAAAGAATGCAGCGCCTGGGTGATCTCGCGGGCGATACGCTTGTCATTTACCAGCCGAAACAGCCAGCGCGCGGCAGGCTGAATACGGTGTCTCCGACGCCGCTGACGCTGCCGATGAGTCCGGACGAGCAAAAAGCCGTGGTCAGCTTCGGGGAACGGGCTGCGCTGCTGAACCAGGACCGTGCGAACGAGCTCGCGCGCATCATCGCACCGCTTACCAACGACGCGTCAACGGACACGTTGCGCAGCCACGCAGCATGGATCGTCGGAAGGAAAGACGAAGAGTGAAGCAGGAAGTCTTCGAGTCTCGCCATCGCGACGAGTGGTACGTCTTCGAGCAATGGCTGCAGAGCCTGTCGGGCAGCAAGATTATCGACCGGCCGAAGACCGGTGAGCCCTTCCCGGTGCTGTACCGCAAGATCTGCCATCATCTTGCGCTGGCACGCACACGCCAGTACAGCGCCGCGCTCCAGGAGCGACTGCATAACCTCGCACTCGAGGGGCATCAGTACCTTTACAAGAATCGCACCAGCATGTTCCTGTCGTTCGCGCGCTTCTTCGTGCGGGATTTTCCGGCAGCGATGCGCCGGCATGGTCGCTATCTGTTCTGGTCGTGTCTCGCGTTTTTCGGCGTTGGTTTCGTCACCGCATGGGTGGTGCAGGTCAAGCCAGAGTTCATCTACATGCTGATGGATCCTACGCAGGTCGCAAGAATGGAATCGATGTACGAGCCGGGGAACGAGGCGATCGGCCGCGAACGAGGGTCGGACTCGGACATCATGATGTTCGGGTTTTACATCTACAACAACATCTCGATCGGCTTTCGCACGTTTGCCGGTGGCCTTGTCTTCGGCATCGGCAGCCTGTTCTTCCTCGTGTTCAACGGTCTTGTGATCGGTGGAATCGCGAGCCACCTGACGGCCGCCGGCATGTCCAGCACGTTTTGGCCGTTCGTCTCCGGGCACAGCTCGTTCGAGCTTATTGCGATCGTGATCTTCGGCGCGGTCGGGCTTGCAATTGGTCGGCAGATGATCGCGCCCGGGCGAAAGACGCGCTGGGGTGCCGTCGCTGACCAGGCGCGCGACAGCCTGCCGCTGATCTACGGCGGAACGACCATGCTGCTGATCGCCGCCTTCGTCGAAGCCTTCTGGTCATCGACAACCTGGCCGCCGAACTCATTCAAGTACATCGTAGGAATTTCACTCTGGGTGCTGCACATCCTCTACTTCACGCTCTTGGGCCGCCATGAATCTCGAAAACGTCACGGTTGAGCTTAGGCCGAGAGGCGAGTGGGAGGCGGCGGAACTCGGCGGCCGCATGGTGCGCCGCGATGCCGGCACGATCTACCGCGTCTGGTTTGCGATGACGCTGCCGGCGGTTGCGCTGATGGCGCTCGTTACCTGGTTTACCAACTGGGGAGGCCTCGCGCTGCTGCTTTACTGGTGGCTGGAGCCGATCACCGACGGCCCGATTCTCCGCATCATCTCGCGTCGGCTTTTCGGCGAGGAGCCGGACACTCGCTCGAACCTGAAAGCGGTCTTTTCCATCGCCTGGCGGAACAAGATCTACTGGCTGTCACCGCACCGTCTGCATTTCGCGCGTTCGACGATGATGCCTGTGACGCAGCTCGAAGGTCTGACGGGTGCTCGCCGCAGGGCGCGGGCGAAAACGTTGGGCGCACGCATCTTCAGCCACGGCGTCGGTGTGACCGCCGTCTATCAGCATCTGGTTCTCGCGCTGTACGTCGGCATGATTCTGCTGATTTTCATGCTGATGCCCGAGTCCGTGCAGCAGTCGTGGGGGCAGGACTGGTTCTCGATGTTCTGGGACACGCGTACAAAAATGACCGAGATTTCGGACCTGGTCATTTTCTACCTCGCGCAGTCGGCGTTGCATCCTTGGTTCGTCGGCGCAGGTTTCGGCTTGTACATCAACTGCCGAACGCAGCTCGAGGCCTGGGACATCGAAGTGGCGTTCCGTCGCATGCTGCAGCGCCGCGCCGCGCTGAAGGCCGCCGCTTCCCTGCTCATCGTCATTTTTCTGGTGCCGTTGCCGAGCTTTGGACAAGAAACGGAAGTCGCCGACGAGATGACGCATCAGATTCAGGGCTACTGGACTGACGAGGAGCTGAAAGCACCGCTCGAGTCCGTCGGGAAACTCGAGGAACTCGACATCTTTGAGGAAGTCGATGACTGGCAGCGTATCGAAAAACCGGCGAAGCGCGAGCGCGACTTTTCTGGTAACGCGATGGAGGATTTCTTCGAAGGCCTCGCGCAGATTGTCTCGGTGATTGTCGAGTTCGCCTTGTGGATCACCGTCGCGCTGTTGCTGCTTGTCATCTTCTTGAGCCGCGAACGCTGGATGCCTTACCTCAAACCTCTCGACCTTAAAAAGAAGAACGCACCGCGCGTCATTCTCGCCGGCGGCGAGGTTCGCGCCGAGGAGTTGCCGGACGATATCCCGCAGTCCGCAATGTCGCTGTGGAAAGAGGGTAGACGGCGCGAGGCGCTCGCGCTCCTGTACCGCGGCACGGTTTACGCAGCCGTCACTCACTACAACGTGCGGCTTCCAAAAAGTGCGACGGAGAACATGTGCGTTGCAGCCGTTGCGCGATCGACTGATCGGGAGCAAACGGCTTTCTTTCGACGTGTTGTTTCAGCCTGGATTCGTTGCGCATATGCGTCGGAGCTGGTCGACGAGGAGACGGTTGCCGGGCTCTGTCGCGACTGGCCGTCACATTTCAAGGCGGTGCAGCAATGAGGCAGACGACGCTTGTGCTTCTGATTATTCTCGCAGCGACGCTGGTCGCGTCCTGGTGGTTTTCGAGCTTTGAGAGAACGACCCGGCAGGAGTATGTCGGCCTGGGCGGAGAGGCGCGTTACAACGACTATTTTGCCGCGGAGGCGCTGCTCGAAGAAGTCGGGATCGAAGCGGACGGCATCGCCACGCTCTCACCGGACACCTGGCTGCCGCCGACGGCCGATACGCTGGTCTTGTCTCTCGACGAGGTGATGCTCGTCGAAGCCGTCGCGCTCGACACTTGGGTGCACAGCGGCGGCCACCTCGTGATCACACCGGGGCGCGAGAAGGGCTCACTCGAGCGCTACCTGGGCGGCGCGCTTCCCGCAGAGTACGTCACTGTTGAATTTGAGATCGAATTCCAGGACGTCACCGCTGCCGCCGAAGCGGCGAGTGAAGCTTCCGAAGGTGACGCCTACGCAGATGAGAACATCGAAGATGACGACTACGTCTGGTGGGGCGACACCCGCATCGAGCTCGTCGATGCAAGCGCTGCCGTCGCAACGATGGAAGACGACTATGGGATCACGGTCGCCCGCCTGCTTCGGGGGGAGGGGATCGTCACGATTCTCTCGGCTGACCGGATGTTTCGGAATTTGCAGCTGACCGAAACCGAAAATGCTCGGTTGTTGCTCGACATTGTCGATGGCTATTACGAGCCAGGTAAGGTCTGGTTCGTCTACAGCAACAGCTTCGACTCGCTGATCGTCTACATCGTAAAGGCGCTTCCGTTTACCGTCCTCGCGCTCGTCCTCGCGCTGGCGTTGTGGTTGCTTTCCATCCTCCCGCGTTTCGGCCCGCCGATAAGCCCGACAGTGCGTGAGCGGCGATCTCTGATCGAACACATCGCTTCTGCGGGTCCCTTCGAATGGAAACACGCCGAGCGCGAGGCGCTGGCCAGTTGCTCGATCGGTCTACTGATGCACACGGCGGAGCGCCGTCACCCCGGTATCGGACGTTTGCCACTGAAAGAACAGGCAACGCGTCTTGCATCGATCACGGGCCTGCCGGAGCAGGATATCGCCGACGCGTTGGCGACACTGGATGGACACACGCCAAAAGGCTTCACGAAACACATGCAAATTCTCCAGAAAACACGAGACAGACTATGAGCGAGTACGAATCACACATCGCAAGCCTGAGTGAAAAGCTCGAGACACTGCGCCAGGAGATCGGCAAGGCATTTATCGGGCAGCCCGACACGGTCAATAGCGTTCTCTTGAGCCTCCTCGCGGGCGGGCACGTCCTGCTCGAAGGCGTGCCGGGACTCGGCAAAACGCTGTTGGTGAAAGCGCTCTCGCGTTCCATCGGCGTAGAGTTCGCGCGCATCCAATTCACGCCGGACATGATGCCAAGCGACGTCAGCGGCCATGCCGTGTACGAGCCAAGCAAGGACAGTTTCCGTGTGCGGCGTGGACCTGTCTTTACGAACCTTCTGCTGGCGGATGAGATCAACCGTGCACCTGCGAAGACGCAGGCCGCGCTGCTCGAGGTTATGCAGGAAGGGCAGGTCACAATCGAGGGCACACCGTCGAAACTCGAACCACCGTTCATGGTCGTTGCGACACAGAACCCGATCGAACACGAAGGAACCTATCCGCTACCCGAAGCGCAGCTCGACCGCTTTCTGCTGAAAGTCCTGATCGACTATCCGGGGCAGAACGACGAGGTGCGAATCGCCGCGGCTGCTACAGGAAATCGCGTCGGCGACGCGCTGTACGTCGATGCGCTGGAGCCCGTCATGCGTCGCGAGGACATCCTGATGGCGCAGAAGCTTGCCGCGGCAGCAACCGTCGATGACGCGGTGCTGGACTACGCCGCACGGATTTCGCGCCATACGCGCGACGCCTCCGGCATTCGCATTGGTGCCGGACCGCGCGGCACGATCTCAATGATTCGCGCGGCGCGTGGCGCAGCCGTCATGCACGGCCGGCATTTCGTGACGCCGGACGATATTCGCGAGGTCGCGATTCCGGCCCTGAGACATCGCATCGCATTGTCGCCTGAGCTCGAGATTGAGTCCTACAAGCCGGACGATATCCTGAAAGAAACTATCAAGGACGTCATCGCACCGCGCCAATGATCCCGACGCGACGCTTCATCACCGCGAGCCTGCTCCTTGCCGCGATGGGGCTTGGGCCTCTGTGGTACGAGCAGGCCGCCGCGCTGTGGGTCTCGGTGCTTGCATCGTTGCTCGTCGTCGCGCTCGTCGATTTCTTCGTATGGAAAAGACACTCGGTGACGGTGGCGCGCCAGGTGCCGCTCGCTATCTCACTCGACAGCTGGATCGACGTGACGCTGCTCGTGAGCAACGCAACGCACGGACGGAAACTTACGTTAGAGTTGTTCGACCACTACCCCGAGTCCTTCGAAGCAGAGGGCATACCCGCGAGCCTCGTCATCGAGCCGGGCAACAGGGCCGAAGTCACGTACCGCGTCCGGCCGATAGAGCGCGGGCCGGCGGAATTCGGCGCGATTGACCTGCGCTTCGATTCGCTGTTCGGGCTTTGGAAGCGGCGTGCGAGGGTGGGTGAACCCTCGACAGTGCGCGTGTACCCCAATTATTCCACTGTGTCGAAGCAGCTCGCCTACCAGGTCGACAGCAACCTGCATCTCGCGGGCCTGAAGATCCGGCAGCGACGCGGCGAGGGCACGGAATTCCACCAGCTTCGCAACTATCGCGAGGGCGACGCATTTCGCTCCATCGACTGGAAGGCTACCGCTCGCGTCGGACGACTGATAGCGCGCGAATACCAGGACGAGCGCGACCAACAGGTTATCGTCCTTCTCGACACCGGACGCCGCATGCTGGCGAAAGACCACAGCTTGAGTCACTTCGATCACACACTGAACGCAATGCTACTCCTGTGCTACGTCGCACTGCGCCAGGGCGACGCCGCTGGCGTCATGACGATGGGCGACGGCCGGCGGTTCCTGCCAGCAAGGAAAGGTGCGAGCGCGATCAACAGCATCCTTAATCACGTTTACAGCGTTCAACCGGATAACGCAGAAACCGACTACATCGCGGCGGCTACGGATCTCGCGATTCGCCAGCGCCGGCGCTCGCTGGTTGTGATGTTGACAAACGTGCGTGAAGAGGATTCGGATGAACTGCAGGCTGCGGTGAGACTTCTGCGCCAGAAGCATCTTGTAATGATTGCGAGCCTCCGCGAGCGTGTCCTCGACGACACGCTGGAACGGCCCGTCAGGAATTTCAAGGAGGCGCTGACCTACGCGGCAACTAACCAGTATCTGGACGCGCGGCAGGACGCGCACAATCTGCTCCGCGCCGCCGGCGTCTATGTTGAAGACTGCCTGTGTGAAGACTTGCCGGCGGCGATTACGAATCGGTATCTTGCGATTAAGCGAGCGGGGATGCTTTGATTAATTGATCGCGGATAAATCCAGGCATGGGTCCGCAGCAAGGGTCTACGTTGCGCGCGAGCTTATCGAACACATTCGCGCACGTTGAAAGAATCGCGGAAGAAGCCGCTCCCACCTGTTTGCGGGAGGGGCTTTAGCCCCGAAACGGATCAACTCAGAGGCAGCGACGAGCGTTCAGATCACGTTCGGGCTGATCTTTCGAACTAGTAAGCCGATCATGCGCGGACGACGTGCGTTCCAGCGATCAGGTCGTGGATGCATCGGCGATCTTCACGGAAAATAAACAGCGCATTGATCAGGCCGAGGAGTGCCCCGATGAGCGGAATGGACTGAACGATCCAGACTGGCAGAAAGCTCAGGCCGACAACCTTGCCCAGGTGGAGAATTTTGCCGTCCTGCACGGCGACGATGCGTATACCCATGACCTTCTTGCCAACTGTTGGCCCGCTGCTAGCAAGAAAGTAGCCATTGATCAGAATGAAGGCGGCGATCCCGAGGAACATGCTCGCAATTGAGGTGCCGGGCGCAGGTCCGGTTGCAGCGGTGTCGATCAGGCCGAGCATGAACATCAACGGCAACGCGACAACCACAATCAGCAGACCGTCGATGATCACTGCAATGAGCCGTGCGCCCCGTCCCGCCTGTTCGTCGTCCAGCGGTATGTCAACGTCGGCGTCCGGCGCTGAATAGAGGTTTTCGTCACTCATTCCCATCCCCTTTTTCACAGCGTGAGAGGGATCAGACCAACTTCGAGCGTGTCGTTCAAGAGACGTTCGGGTATTCTTCCCGCCAGGAGACAACACATTGCTTCTTGGGGAGTTCAGCATGAGCACTGAGGAACAGTCCATTTACAGCGCACCGGATTCGGATACGTCCGTCGCCTCGTCGGATAATCTGATGGCGGCTTACGTAGGACCGAAGCGAGCGGAGTATTATGCTGCACGCTTCCGGAACGTCGAAAACGGCCAGTCCGTATCCTGGCACTGGCCGGCCTTCTTCATCTCGTCCGCATGGTTCCTGTACCGCAAGATGTGGCTGATGGCGCTGGGTTACTGGATCGGGTTGCCGGTGGCGTTGACTGTGATTCAACTCATCCTGACATCGCTCGTGAGCGCGGAGGCGGGATCGATTGCCTATTTTGTGCCCTACTTGATTATCGCCTTCGTGCTCGTACCGATGTATGCGAATAAGCTGTACTACAATCATGTGTCGGCAAAAGTGCAGAAGATCAATCAGACCGACCTGAGCTACGAGCAAAAATCCGAAGAACTCGCGCGCAAAGGTGGCACGAGCATCGTTGCCTACTTCCTGATCTTGATTCCGCTGATCGGTTTCCTCGCGGCCATCGCCATTCCTGCCTACCAGGACTACACGATCCGCGCGCAGGTGTCGGAGGGTCTCAGCCTGGCGGAGGGCGTGAAAAGCGCGGTCGTGGAGTATGTGGAAAACAACCAGGACTGGCCAGCTGACAACGAAGCGGCCGGCCTGTCGGATCCCTCGCAGATCAGCGGTAGCTTTGTGCAGTCTGTCGCAATTGAGGACGGCAATGTCGTCATTACTTACGGCGGCCAAGCAAGCAGCTTGATCCAGTCGAGCGAGCTCGTGCTGACAGCGACGGCCGACGGCGGGGTTATTGAGTGGTCCTGCTACTCGGATGAGATCGAAGCGAAGTGGCTGCCGGCGGCGTGCCGCTAGCTTGGTGAATCGCGGCTAAAGCCGCTCCGACAGTCACTCTGAAAGGACCGCGGATAGATCTCCTCCCACAAGCGTGTTCGCGCTGTGGGGGGTAGGCTCCGATGGCTCCCCCGCCGCCTGGTAAGCTCGTAGAATTCTCCGCGATTCGCGTCAATGCGGTTGCCAGCGCTGCCGCCAACGATCTGTTGCGATTCCGCGATATTGCGTGGCTAGACGGAAACGAAGAGACGAAACACCAAAGACTTCTCGAAGAGATTAGAGCGTTTTGGTCGATAGAGATGGACGAGCAGTAACGAGGAATACTAACTACGGAGTCTTTCGTCCCATACTATGAGGTTATCGACATTGATAAGCATGATGACGATTTCTTCTCAGAGCCGCACATCTGTCTTTTCGCCGACAATCACGAATTTTCTTAAGTCGGTGCACTCGCCACGCTAAGCGTCCCGGCTATCTCTGAAACCGTCGCTGGTAGGTTTCAAAAAAAATCGCGCCTCCGCACGAGCTATCGCCAGAGAACAAGCATCACAACCGCGTACCAAGGTTCCCAGCAAGGTTCCAAAAATGCGATTGAGTCCGTGACCGGTGCGTCGGCAAGGCGTCTAAAAATAATTTCCCGTATCCTAGTAAAATGAGGGCATTGCAGCGGCTAACTCGGAAATATTTTAGACAGGAAAAAGAATCGGAAGTGGTTGAAAAGGATAGCAAAGTAAGCGTCTTATTCGTGTGCATGGGCAATATCTGCCGATCGCCGACCGCCGAGGGCGTTTTTCGGCATGTCGTCAGCGAGGCAGGATTGACCGATGAGTTCACGATCGATTCTGCAGGCACCCACGCCTATCACGTTGGAGAGCCGCCGGACCGGCGCTCGCAAGCCGCGGCTGAGCGGAGAGGCGTTTCGCTGTCTGACATCAGGGCCCGTCGCGTACAGTCCTCTGACTTCGAGCGATTCGACCTGATCCTCGCGATGGACGAAGACAATCACAGGCTCCTGATCGAGCAAAGCGACAGCAGTCACCACGGCAAGATCCGGCTCTTTCTCGAGTTCTCTGAGAATAACGAAAGCGAGGTCCCGGATCCGTACTACGGCGGCGCCAGCGGGTTCGAGCGCGTCCTCGATCTTGTCGAGGACGCATCGAAAGGACTGCTCCGGTCAGTGCGCGGCTAGGGCTCATCCCGATGCGGCCGGGTTTAGTCGGACTCGACGAGCTGTATCCGAGGCTGCGCCGCGATGCGTAGCGCACATGCGCGTTGATTGCGCTTTACGGCGGCGATTTTAGCGAGCGCCGCAAAAATTTGGCGAAAGGTAATTATTTCATTCATTTCCAGTATTTGGATCGCTCTGGTGAGACTTCACTTTACATAATCGTATTTTTCGAATAATCTCGATAAACGAGAAGAAGAAGAGCCATTAACTCCCTGTTAATAATGGCCGAAAAAGGTGAGAGTATTGAGCGCTCAACCGTCCGCCGTGACTTCGTTTCCGCCTGCCGCATTGCCAAGACGTAATGCCGGTGCTCTCGACCAGTTACTCCGCGCGTTCCGCGAGCGCCGACCCGCCGCAGTGGTGCTGGGTTCGGGTTACAAATTTGCACCCGCGCTGATCGATGAGCTGACAAAGCGCGCAGGGTCTGACGTCGACGTTCTTCGACTCACCGATCCAAGGCCGGATCCGCTGCGATGTATGCAAACGATCGTGCAATCCATCGGCTTTTGCACTGACGGCCTGGACCTGAAGGACCTGCAACAGGTTGTGTCGATGTTTCTTTCCTATCAACGCACGCATCAGCGCAGGACCATTCTGTACGTCGAGGGCGCGCACGACGCCAGCGCGTGGACGCTCGAGACGCTGGACCAGATGATTGCCAAGGAGACGAATCGGAGGAACGGTTTGTTCGTGCTTCTTGCCGGCGATCGAACACTCGAGCGGGTCCTGCTAAGGCCCGGTTTTCCCGCCTTGCGCTCGAACTCCGACTTCCGGGTCAGGCTTTCGGCGTTCGAACTCGGCGAGACAAGGGAACATATTTATCGTTTCGTCGAAGCGGACGGCCGCGGTGAGATCTCCGAGGTTTTCGAATTTGACGCAATCACGCGTGTGCACGACATCAGCGAAGGCGTACCGGACACGATCAACCAGTTGATCGACACATGCCTGATGAACGCATCGGAGACGCCGATATCGCCGAGTCTGGTCGAATATGCCGCGGCCCAACTGCGACTCCGATGCGTTCATCAGGCATGTGTCGATCAACTGGTTGATCGTGTCCGGTACGCCTTCGCTGATGTCGTGCACACGCGTGATTGCGTCAAA
>JASJBE010000006.1 GCA_030066655.1 Woeseiaceae bacterium
AGCCAGGGCCGTCAGCGGCAACAGCACGACCTGGGCCAGCAGCCCGAGACCGACCGCGACCGGTTGCGACAGCACACGGCGAAAGTCATCGACGCTGAGTTTCAGGCCCAACGCGAACATGATGAAAGCGAGGCCCGCTGGCAGCAGGCTTGCGATGTAAGCGGTCATCGCAGCAAAGCGATCAGGAGCAGGACGCCAATGACAGCCTGGCACACAGCCGTTCTCGCCAGTTGCTGGTTCATCGCCGGACCGGCCGCCGGTTGCCAGAATGTCACGATGAGCCACGCCGACAATGGCAGAGCCAGCAGCGCGATGCTGCTATGCCGCCAACCAAGCGCCGCGACGACCAATGGGTAGGGCGCGAGCATCAGCAGGGCGTATAGCCACCTGGCTGCGTCTGCACCGATTCGCGCTGCCAACGTGCGGCGCCCGGCACGTGTATCAGCGTCGAGATCGCGCAGGTTGTTGACCAGCAGCACCGCCGCTGCCGGGCAGCCGATGGCGATCCCCGTCAACACCACGGCGAGGTCAGGTAGCTGCTGCGACTGCAGGTAGTAGCTGCCGGCGACAGCGATGATGCCGAAAAAACCGATAACGTAAGCTTCGCCCCATGGGCCGTACGACAGAGGTCGAGGGCCGGAGGAATACGCATATCCCGCCACAAGTGACGCGAGCCCGATGGCGAGAATGAACACACCGCCCACTGCCACAAGATGGATACCCGCTGCGAGCGCGAGTGCGAAACTGATGAAAGCCGCCTGCCGCACCTGGCGCACTGTCGCAAGACCCGCGCCGGTAATGCGCAGTGGACCGAGTCGGTCGGGTCCGTCGGCACCCTGCTGTCCGTCGCTCGCATCATTGAAGAGATTGGTGCCAATCTGGATCAGGATCGCGCAGGCCATCGTTGCGGTAAACGTCAGCTGATCGATGCCCGACCCCTGTGCCCAGGCCAGCGCAGCGCCGACGGCGACCGGCACAGCGGCCATCGTCAGCGTTCGAGGCCGGATACCGAGCAGCCACACACGAGGCCTCGAAATACTCTCCGATTGCGAGTTGCCCTGGGTCATCGATGCGCCGAACGATTCCGTCTAGAAATCGTAGTCGAGGGTCAGGAACAGTTCCCGGCCGCGCCCATAGACCTGCTCGACGTACGACGCGGCCGTCGTGAACGCCGAGTTACCGGTGACCAGGTAGGTCTCATCGAGCAGGTTGCGAGAGGCCAGCGACACGCGCCACCGTTCGTTCGCTGCGAGCCACTCAAGCGATGCATTCAACAGTTGCACGGGCGGCTGTCGGATCTCCGGGCTGTTGATCGCATCACTGAACTGCTCACTCTGCCATGACCAGTCCAGTCGGGTCTTCATTGCGCCTCGGCTGCCAAGGTCGATCGAGTAAGCCGCGCCTGCTGCAAGACTCCACTCCGGAGCGTTCACGAGCTGGTTGTCCAGGCGCACGCCAGAGGCCTGTGCTGAGTCCGTCAGCGTTCGATACGCAGCATCAAGGTGTCCGACGGACAGGTTGATTGCCCAGTCAGAAGTCGGCACCCACGTGAACTCGAGTTCACCGCCGCGCACCCGCGCTCGTCCTGCGTTAAAGGTCAACGGATTGAAGGACTCTCTGACGATGATCTGCAGATCGTCATAGTCAGCGTCGAACAGCGCGAGATTCATGCGCAGACGTTCGTTTGGCGTTGCCGTCTTTAGCCCTATCTCGAGGCTGTCGACAGTCTCCGGGCGATACGTGCTCGGCCGTCGATCCGGCGTCGGCCCGACGAAGCGCTGATCGAATCCACCGCTCTTGTAGCCCGTTGAGTAGCTGACGTACGCCATTACCCGGTCACGCAGCCAATACTTGACGTCGACCGACCAGTCGGTCTTGCTGAATTCAAGCTTGCTCTGCGTGAAATCGAGAATGCGTTCGCCTGCGGCCAGCGGGCCCGTCGGAGCGAGGTAGAAGCCTTCGAGGTTTGGCCACGTCGGTGAAAAGAACCCGGGCTCTGAACCCGCCGACGCGTCGCCCAGTGATAGCTGGTCCGGCAGATAGGCTTTGCGATCCCTGGTGTAGCGCCCGCCGACAGACACGGCCAGTCGATCGGTCACATCGAGGGTCGTGTGCAGAAACACCGCGTAGGACTGGTTGTCGTAATAGCCGCCGCTCTGGATGGCGCCGGTCGGAAGCGTTACGTCGACGAGGTTGAACCCGGACTCGTCGTAGTAGAAGACGCCGAACAGGCCGTTCAGGCTCTGACCCCTGTTCGAGAACTCGAGTTGTACTTCCTCGCTCACCTGCTCGTGATCGTAATCGTCGCGCGTAGCGAAGATGTTGGCCGGCGTGTTGTCTCCGTCACGGGATGACAGCATGCGAATCGAGCGGAAGCCGGTCGTCGACTTCAGGCTGAACTGGTCGGAGATGGTCCAGTCTATCTCGACGGCTGCGCCTGCGTTGTCGAGCCTGGATGCCGTCGGGAAGCTGGCCTCAGACAGGTACGGTCCGGGGCGTGAGTCCGGGCCGTAGCAGCCCGTCGCTCCCCCGTCCGCTGCGCCCGGCGGCGGGAATGTCGGCGGTCCGCCTGCTGGCGTCCCGTCGAAACCTGGATTCACCCCGATCGATGTGCAGCTCTCCAGCAAAGCGTTACCGAAGGTGCCGAAGGCCTGTCGATCATTCACGCCGCCCGATACCGTAGGCGCGCCGTTCTCGTCGATCTCGGTAAAGTCGACGACCAGAAATGTCTCCAGGTCCTCGCGTGGGGTCCACGACAGCGAGCCTCGTGCTGACCAGCGGTCGCGATCGCCGGTGCGGACGCCGTCAGAGAGTCGCTCGACGTAGCCGTCTCGGGTAATTCGACTGAGTGCAAGCCCTGCCGCACCGTTCTCCCCGAGCGGCAGGTTCGACCAGTAGGCCAGTTCCGCGAGGTTGTCGTCGCCGAGACGAACGCGCAGACGGTTGTCCGCCTGCTCCGATGTCGGTCGGCTGCTATGCACTTTGATAGCGCCGCCAATCGAGTTGCGGCCAAAAAGCGTGCCCTGGGGGCCGCGCAGCACCTCGACACGCTCGACATCGATCAGGTCGAGTACGTTGCCAATGGATCGGCCGAAGTAGACACCGTCGATGTACAGTGCGACTCCCGGGTCGGTGACCGGCGTAAAGTCGGACTGTCCTATGCCGCGGATAAATATCTGGCCGACGGAGCTGGAGCCGGAGGAGGGCGCTGCCTTGTCGTACTGCAGATTCGGAATGGCGGAACCCAGTTGGTCGATAGAAAGGATTTGGCGGTCCTCGAGCTGGTCGCCGCTGAGTGCACTTATCGCGATCGGGACGCTTTGCACACCCTCTTCACGTCTCCTCGCCGTCACAACGATTTCTTCGATGCCCTGCCACTCCTCGAAGCCCGTTGTCCTCCCGGACTCCGGCATCGATGTCGCATAAGCCGGCATCGTCATGATCGCGGTTGCAGCGACCAGTGCGACACATGGCAGAGACCCCGGAATCGGTCCGTAGTCCCTCCGCGCCCGTTGTTCGACGTTCTTCTTCACGTTCCTGCCCGAATTGCAGCTGTTTCGGAAACACCAACCATACTGAACCGCGCAGCCACGTCCAGTCTCGGATACCCCCGATTCCTGCGATACACCGTCGTCAGTTTGACGATCTCCAATGAAGAAGCGGGGCTTCTGACTGACAGCGTCGGGGCTCTCGCGTGAGTGACCTCAGCTCGGTGGCCAGCGCTCGGTGACGGTATCGACGACACCGCCGAGTTGAATCAGTCGCTGACGACGTAGCAGTCGAGGTCTTCCGCTACGAGCACCGGGCCATCGTAGCTTTCCCTGACGACTGCTACGTTGTTCTCCAGCGAACGCAGGCTGCGCGCCATCAGGTGGCTCAGAACCAGTCGATCCGCATGCGATTCTGCCGCGATCTGGCCGATCGCACTGGGCCTCGCATGCAGGCGAGTGGCGATGCCGGTCGCGCCTTCGGGTATCACGAGATGCATGACGAGCAGATCGGCGTCTCGCGCCAGCTCGACGAAGCGTGGGTCTGAGCCGTTCTGGTCGCTCGAGAACGCCACGACGACATCGCCGACCGTGACACGGAAACCGAGCGCCGGCACGATGCCGTGCGGAACGTGCAGCGCCTGCACGTGCAGCTGAGTGGCCGAATCGCGGTACACGCTTGTGAAATCAGGCTCCCCGGTATCCGCAACCTCTTTGGGCACGAGTTGGACAAGGCCGGCACTGCCGTCGCGGTAACCTGACAGATAGGCATAAGCACCACGCCCCGGCTCCAGCAGGGCGTCAAGGTAGGCCACCAGGCCCGGAAACGGACCGTCGCCGGACGGGCCCGCAACCGTTAGCTCGCGCTCGCGTCCGGAGAAGAAGCCGGACTTGAGCAGCGCCGGGAAATCGGCAGAGTGGTCTGTGTGGAAATGGCTCAGGCCGATGAAGTCGATATCTTCGAAGCGCGCGCGAGCCTCGCCGAAACGCAGAAACGTACCGGCACCCGCATCGATCATCACCCGGGACTTGCCGTCGACCCACACGATGTAGCCTGAAGACGCACGCCCGTCATCGGCGATCGGACCGCCGGAGCCAAGCACCTGCAAAGCGACGCCGGATGCCGGTGGACACTGGTCGGCAGCCATCGATGCCGTGGCCAGGAAGGCCCAGGCGAATACACCAACCAGGATTCTGACAGTTCTGTGCATCGACGTGGTCTCCTGTTCAAAAACGCGGCCGAATCGTTGGCGCGACGGCTGTGAGCTTTCTCGGCACGCGCGCTTGGAATCGTGCAGGCGATGCCAGTCATCTCTCCAGCTGCTTGCTCGAAGAGCGGGCAGCTTGCGCGGGCGAACGGAATCGAACCGTCATCTTTGGCTTGGGAAGCTGATGTTCTATCTTTGAACTACAGCCGCTTATCTGTAGTTTTCCCCACGATTCTACAGTCTCCAATAGTCTGGATCGACCGTCCCATGGTAGAGGAACGGTGACGAGTGCGATCGATCGGAGGGTGGAGACTAAACCGAGATTGTTCTTCGTATACGTCGTTAAACTTGGCAGGATTTCCCCAGCTAACAGGGATACGTCGCGAATTCGTATGCCAAAACCAGATTTGACCGTTGAATCGCTGAAAAAAGAAGCGAACAGTTTTGCCGTTGCCGTTGCCGTTGCCGAGTCACGATGATCGCAGGGCGTTCATTTCGCCAACTTCCGTGTCACACCAGGGCAGCGCGCCCCGCTATGTCCGTTAGTTATTCTTTCAGATATCACGACGGTCAGGAGAATCCGCCGAAGACCCTGCGTGGCATCGTGGTAGGGGTGTTCCCGGAATCATCAGTCATGAAGTAAGGCTACAAATGAGCATACTCAGAAAGGCCAATGGACTCAGTTGGTTACCTCGGCGGGATCTAACTCGTTGAATCGGGTGGTCACAGAACCATGGCAATCAAGCGCTTATTCGAGTGCCCAATTCAGCGACTCCGATCGGGAAGCTGATGCCCTAGCATTGAACGGACACCGCACAGTCGTGCTTGCTACAGTGAACTCGGCTGAATAGAAGGTGACCACTGGCGGGCCGGAACGCTGCCGCAAGCAATACCATGGCGGCAGCAATTCGAGAGGTCCGAGCGCTCAGCGTCGACTAGCCGGCAATACCGCGCATTGATTCGCGACACGGAGGCAACCCATGAAGAAAGTACTCGAATTCATCAGAACGACGGCGATCGGCGGGCTGCTTGTGATCATACCGGTGACGATTGTCGCATTCGTTCTCGTACAGTTGTACGTGCGCATTGTCGGCTTTGTTGGCTCGTTCGTCGATGCACTGCCCATCGATCTGAGGAGCGATGCAATCCTCATAGCTCTGCTGACGATATTGACCCTCGTGGCCGTCTGTTTCCTCACTGGGCTGCTCGTTCAGACGCAGCTCGGCGACGCAATACGGAGCTGGGCCAAACGAAACATCGCGGATCGAATTCCGATGTACAACGCGCTCACGAGCCTGACCCGGCGCGTTGCCGGCATCGATGAGGGACAGTTTGCGCCGGTGGAGGTCGACCTGTTCGGTTCTGAGACCCGCACCCTCGGCTTTCTGATCGAGGCATTGCCGGACGACCGCTGCGCGGTCTTCGTGCCGTCGGCACCCCTTGTCACCGCCGGCCAGTTGTATGTCGTGCCATCATCAAGAGTACAGACGATTGAGGCGTCGATGTCCGACGCAATGACTGTCGTTACGCAATGGGGCGTCGATGCGCGAACGCTTTACGGCAACAGGTCCGGCGACGCCTGAGCGACCGGATGCCGGCCGGCGCATTAGTCTCCCTGCGTTACAACAACACTGAGCTCGGGATGAGCGCCGGATCATGCACGACTAGCATCCGCTTGGAAATACGGTACGATGGGCGCATGCACAAGATATCCGGACTTCTCGCCGCGACCCTGCTGTTCGTCGGCTGCGCCGCCGTCACACTCGACCTCCCTTCGATAACCGATGAACCCACCGGCATTCGCAGCGACGGCCGCGTCGTCTGGCGCGATCTCATTACAACCACGCCGGCCGAGTCTCGTCGCTTCTATGGCGAGCTCTTCGGCTGGACGTTCCATGCACCGGGCGTCGCCCTCGGTTTCGGTGGCGACGAGAGTTACATGCTGATCCGCCACGAGGGTCGGTTGATCGGCGGGATGCTGGACGGGAACACGCTCGAGGCGGAAGAGGAAGTGTCGCAATGGATCACTGTCATCTCGGTGGACGATATTGCCGCGGCGGTTTCGACGGCGCGTCAACAGGGCGGCGAGATCCTCACCGAACCTACGTATTTGCCGAGCCGCGGCACGCTGGCCGTATTGCGCGACCATGAAGGCGCGCTGTTTGCGATGATCGAGACGCGTGACGGCGACCCCGAACAGTTCAGCCCCGAATTCGGGGACTTCCTCTGGGACGAAGTCTGGAGCGGCAATGTGACCGAGTCCGCCGAGTTCTACCAGAGCGTCGTGGGATACAGTGCTGCTTCGCCCGATGCTGCCGGACTGGAATACGAATACCGCGTCATGAGCAGCGCGGGCGAACCGCGCGCCGGCATCATGCGGAATCCGTTTAAGGAACTGCAACCCGTCTGGATCAATTACCTGCGAGTAGCCGACCCCGAAGCGGTCGCATCGAAAGTCGAAGCGCTGGGCGGGCAAGTGATCGTCCCTGCCCAGCCACGCGATATCGGCGGCAGCGTCGCGCTCGTCGCCGGCCCGTCGGGCGCCGGCATCGCCCTGCAATCCTGGTCAGAGGAGTCCAGTGAATGACCATCACCCGCATTACCGCCGCGTGTAGCAGGTACCTGCGCACGATCGCAATCACGCTGACCTGTCTCCTGCTCGCATCCTGCGAGCCGCCCCAGGTCTACGGCAGCATTGGCTACAGTACATTCGACAGAGGCTTCGGCGTCTTAGCCGGCAGCGGCCTCGGCATGGACGTCAGGATCGGCGGCCGCATACTCTGAGTCAGATGTAAATCGAATCCTCCTTCCCGGCATGGGAAGCCAAGTTAGAAACCACTATACGACGCCCGCTGTCGTTACTGGACCGCGGGTCTCCTGACGGTAAGCCCTCACTTCTCGGCTAGCCAAAGAAAGAAGCTCATCAGCGCTCGGTGAACGGCCGTCGTCGACAAATGGAACACCTGCCGGATCGTTGCAGGACTCCAGGCTAGCGGGTGGTGGAACTCGCGCTCTGGTGCCGCGCCATTCGGCGAGGACGGGGCCTCCGCCGAGGTTCGAGGTGCGAAGCGAATTGCTCGGTGCAGCGGTGCCAGCTGTACGATCGGGCATTGCGAATGCAGGACTTGGGATTCAACGTGATCGCTGTTGCGCAGGCGTGCCGAAGCTTTTCGTTCAGCGAGCCGGTAATTCCGTCGTCGACCACGTCAATCGGCCCCGGGACCGGAAAGGCTGCAACGGGCAAGCCACAGGCCATCGCCTCCAGCATGACAATTCCGAACGTGTCTGTCTTGCTTGGGAAAACAAAGACGTCTGCGCCTGCCAGGAAAGACGCGAGTGTCTGACCAAACTGGTAGCCGACGAAATGCGCGTCGGGGTATTGCTTGCTCAAGCGCTCAAGATCCGGGCCATCGCCGACAATGACCTTGCTGCCGGGCAGATCCAGTTCGAGGAACGCCTCGATGTTTTTTTCTACAGAGACGCGGCCGACATTAATCCAGACGGGTCGCGGCAGGTCGTAAACGAGCGGCTTTGTCGGGTTGAATACACTAGTGTCTACACCGCGCGACCAGGTGACGAGGTTGTTGAAGCCTCGCTCCTCGAGTACGCGCCTGATGTTCTCTGTCGGTACAAGCGTTCGCTGAGCACGACGGTGGAACCGGCGCAACAGTGCCGCTGTCCAGCGAATGGGGACAGGCGTCCGCGCTCGTACGTATTCCGGGTATTGCGTGTGGTACGCCGTAGTAAACGGCAGTCCTTTTCTGATCGCGTACTTCCGCACAGCCAGCCCTATCGTGCCCTCGGTAGCAATGTGAATGCAGTCCGGCCTGAATGCCTCGATTTCTCGTTTGACGCGGCGGTAAGGAAACAGCACCAATCGAATCTCGGGATAGGTCGGGCACGGAAAGGAGCGCCGCCCTTCCGGCGTGATCATGAGCACCGTATGCCCCTGTGCGATGAGTTCATCGCGAGTCTGGGTCAATGTGGTGACAACACCATTGACCTGCGGAGCCCACGCGTCTGTGCCTATCAGAATTCTCATCGCGCAATTTTCGACAGGCTCTGTGAACGACGGGTTAACGGTTTGTGACAGTCCTCTTACAGCGTGCCGTCAATATTCAACGTTCGTTCACAGAAACGTAATTCCCGCGTCGCGAATCCTGTTGATCATGCGTATCCATGCAAGATGTCATTGCGTACTTCGATCATGTGGAGAGTGGCATTTGCCTGCGGATCAACAGGCTTAGCCACAGGCGCCTCGCTCGCCGTTTTTTCTCCATTGTTAGCAAGCTGGGCGACGGCGGCGCCTGGGTCGTCATGGTCGCTGTCCTGTACGCGAAACGCGGCCATGATTTCCTCCCGTCTGTAGCCCTGATCGCGGTGACAGCAGGCATCGGCGTGCTCATCTATTCGCAGTTGAAAAACCGTCTGGTCAGGGAGCGGCCGTACATCAACCATGGTGATATTCTCTGCGGAGCGGCGCCGCTCGACCGGTACAGTTTTCCATCCGGTCATACCCTCCACGCCGTAAGTTTCACGATCATGCTTGCGGCAGTCGAGCCGCAAATGCTCTTCATTGCTGTGCCTTTCGCTCTGCTGGTGGCTGCGTCGAGAGTGATTCTCGGGCTTCACTACCCGAGCGACGTGTTCGCCGGCGGTGTACTCGGCGCGATACTCGCCAGCGTCAGCCTCACTCTCTTCCGGGCATTCCACTGATCCCGGCGGCAAAGCGCCGTCCGCGCCTGAACACAATACAGCGCCATCAGAGAGGGCCAGTCACTCCGGACTTCCGCTGTATCTACCTATGTGGCCCGAGGGTCATTGATCAAAGACAAACATAGAATCAGCAATTCGGAGTCATGCTATGGGTTACTGGCAACAGCGCTCAGCCTGCTCGTCCAAACGGGCCACGCTCGCATGCTTCGACTGCACGACGCGCCGCCGGTAATCGACGAGGAAAAGGAGGAACGCGAAAGTACCCTCGATTCGGCGCAGGAATCAGAGCAGGCGTAGCGCTGTTTTACCCGGCGCTGAGCTACGTATGTGTCCATATAGCATGCGGCCGCCGTTTGGCTACACTGAACTGGGTAGCCCCGATTCTGTCGGAGGTCCGCCTTCAGCCCGGCGCAACTGGACACGTTGATTTGAAGAATTCCCTCATCGCACTTTACAAGGATGTGTTGGGCAGCATCCGCGATCTGGCGCCGATCGTCATCGTGATCGCCGTATTCGAAGTCGCGGTGATACGCCAGCCCGTCTCCGGCCTGCTCGGAATTCTGTACGGTGCCGTGCTCGTCGTCCTTGGCCTGGCCTTCTTTATTTTCGGATTGCGCCTCGCACTATTCCCGGTCGGAGAGAGCCTTGCGCATTCGCTGGCGAAGAAGGGCAGCGTCTTCTGGCTTTTTGTCTTCGCCTTCATCCTGGGGTTTGGCACTACGATTGCTGAACCGGCGTTGCTCGCGATCGCTGCCGAGGCGGCCGAAGTGGCAGTGGGTGCGGGCGCCATTGAGGCGACCGAGGAAGCACAGGACAACTACGCGCTTGGCCTGAGGCTCGTCGTGGCGCTGTCGGTTGGCTGTTCGCTGATGCTCGGCGTTCTGCGCATACTGACGAACTGGTCTCTGCCGGTCATGATCATCAGCGGCTATATTCTCGTCGTGCTCGTGACCGGAATTGCGCCACCGGAGATCGTCGGTATCGCCTACGACTCGGGCGGGGTCACGACGTCGACCGTTACCGTGCCGCTCGTCACGGCGCTCGGCGTGGGGCTCGCGAGTTCGTTGAGCGGTCGTAACCCGATGACCGATGGCTTCGGCCTGATCGCATTCGCGTCGCTGACGCCAATCCTGTTTGTACTCATCTACGGGGTGATCACGCAGTGGATCTGATCGTCTCAGCCCTGGGAATCATCCTCGATAGCGCAATGGATGTCGCGCCGATCGCGATCTTCCTGTTCGCGTTTCAGAAATTCGTGATCGGCGGACGCATGCCGCACATGGGGCAGGCCATCGTCGGTTTCCTGTTCGTCGCGGTTGGGCTCGGCCTGTTCCTTGTCGGGCTCGAGAAGAGCCTGTTTCCGCTGGGGTCTTTGCTGGCGGAGCAGCTGACGGATCCCGAGTTCCTCGAGAAGGCGTCCGGTCACGTGCAGGAGGCGCTGGTCTGGCAGGACTACTACTGGGTCTACCTGTTCGCCGCGGCCATCGGGTTCAGCACGACACTGGCCGAGCCGGCGCTGCTCGCGGTCTCGATCAAGGCGAACCTGGTGTCCGGTGGCGCTATCGGCGCGTGGGGCCTCCGCGTCGCCGTCGCGATCGGTGTCGGCGTCGGCGTGGCGCTCGGTTGTTACCGGATTGTCACCGGGCTACCGCTGCACTGGTTTATCGCTGTCGGCTATCTCGTCGTCATCGTACAGACGACGCTCGCGCCCAAACTCATTGTGCCGCTTGCTTATGACTCGGGCGGCGTCACGACATCAACGGTAACCGTGCCGCTGATTACCGCGCTCGGCCTGGGACTGGCAGAAGGCATACCGGGGCGCAGTCCCTTGTTGGATGGATTCGGGCTGGTGGCCTTCGCCAGCCTGTTCCCGATTATTTCAGTGCTCGCTTACGGCCAGATCGCCGCTTATCGGCCCCGTGAGCCAGAGAAAAAGAACGGCGCGACGAAAGCGCCGGAGGAAGGAGAACATGCACTTTAAACTGATCATCGCATTCGTCGAAGACGAGAAGACCGACGACGTCATGCACGCGGCTCGCGAAGCCGGTGCCACGGGCTGTACCGTTATCAACAGCGCCAGGGGCGAGGGCTTGCATGCAAGCAAGTCGTTCTTCGGCCTGACGTTGACGACGCAGCGTGACGTTGTCTTGTTTCTCGTCGAGCAGCACCTGAGTCGTCATATCCTGGAGCACATCGGTGAAGTCGGCGAGTTTGACGACAAGCCGGGCACGGGTCTTGCCATTGTGGTCGACGTCGAAGACGCTATCGGCGTCGCGCACCAGGTGAAGGAACTCACCGAAATCGTGGAGGAAAGGATATGAACATTCGTAACTGGGGGCCCGTTCGGGAATGCATGACTACCGACGTGACGAAGGTCGACGGCCGGATCGACGTGCTGACCGCGCTCAAAATAATGAAAAAGGAGAACGCGAACAGCCTGATCATCAAGCGTCGCGACGAGAGCGACGAATGGGGCATGGTGTTGTTCTCCGATATCGCCAGACAGGTGATCGCAAAGAACCGCGCACCGGAGCGGGTCAACGTCTACGAGATCATGACCAAGCCCGTGCTTCGAGTGTCGCCGGACATGGAGGTTCGTTACTGCGCTCGGCTGTTCGAGAACTTCGGCATCAGTCAGGCGCCGGTGGTCGAGCATAACGAGATTATCGGCATGATCAGCTACTACGCCATGGTTATGCACGGTGTGCTGCCCGATCTCGAGTAGCCTGCTCTGTACCAAAACAAAAGGCCGGGCTGCTGCCCGGCCTTTGCATTTCTGACGTTCTCTGCGTCGCCTCCGTCTAATCCCAGAGGTGCGTGTCCTTCTCGATGACCTGTGACGGAGTGCCGACAATCAATGGATCGGCCCCGTGCACGACGTGCTTGTCCTTACCCGGATAGTCGAGCCCGGAGAGGAAGTGCTGCATGCAGTTTAGCCGCGCGCGCTTCTTGTCGTCGGATTTGATGATCGTCCAGGGCGCGTCCGCGGTGTCCGTGTAGAAGAACATCGCCTCTTTCGCGTCCGTGTAGTCGCTCCACTTGTCCTGCGAGACTCGATCGACCGGGCTGAGTTTCCACTGCTTCAGCGGGTCCCGTTCCCGTTGCGCGAATCGTTGCTTCTGCTCTTCCTGCGTGACGGAGAACCAATACTTGTACAGGCGAATGCCCGAACGCACGAGCATGCGCTCGAAGTCCGGCACCTGTCGCATGAACTCGAGATACTGGGTCGACGTGCAGAAGTTCATGACCCGCTCGACGCCGGCGCGGTTGTACCAGGAGCGATCGAAAAACACCATCTCGCCTCGAGTCGGCAGGTGCTTCACGTAGCGCTGGAAGTACCACTGTCCCAGCTCGGCTTCGGTCGGTTTCATCAGCGCTATCACGCGTGCCGCGCGCGGATTCAGGTGCTCCATGAAACGCTTGATCGTGCCACCCTTGCCGGCGGCGTCACGCCCCTCGAACAGGACGACGATCTTCTGGCCGGTTTCCTTGACCCAGCTTTGCACCTTCAGGAGCTCAGTCTGCAGTTCCTCCTTGTGGTGCTCATAGGGCGCTTTGCGAATCTTGTTCTTGTACGGGTAGGTGCCTTCCCTGAACAGGCGCTTGATCTCGTCCGGGTTGTGGCGAAGCTCGCCGAGCAAGAAACTGCGGCTTGCGCCGGGCGGTGGCTTGTTCTTTGTCTTGTCGTCAGTCGCAGGTTTAACGGCGGACTTGACCTCCGGCTGAGCCTCGTCGGAGACGTTCTCTTGGGCCTGGGCTGATTCTGGAGTGTTACTCATGCTGCAATCCCGGTGACAGTCAAACTAAGGCCTCATTTTCCTGCGCAGCGGCATGGCTTGGAATACGTACAAGCCGTTGTTTTTCGTGAATTAAGTAAGCAAGTGACGAGCTAGCGCATCCTGCGGTACAGGTGTTGCGTGCCGATCAATACGAGCCCGATAAGGCCGGCGATGCTGTTGATCGGCGACAGCGCGAATGCAAGCCATTCGTTATCGAGCGGAATCAGGGTTGTCGAGAGTATTTCCGCTGCCACACCGAGCGACTGCTGCAGCGGGGACTCGAGCAGTACCTCCAGGGTTACGAGCAGGATGACGGCCGCCAGTCGCCCGGCTATGACGCGCTTGCCCCGCCTGTCGATGCGTTGCTCGACGGCTGTCGTGAATGCGTCATCCCGGAGTTCTGTCTCCGCGGAGTCGAAGAGTGCTTGTAGTGCTGGATCGCGGTTCATACCGATCCTCCATAAGCTTTGAGCAGGTCGCGCAGCAGCTCGCTGCCGCGACGAATGTGCGATTTGATCGTGCCCAGCTTTATCCCGGTCAGTTCTGCGATCTCGCTGTGCGACAGGTTCTCGTGATACGACAGGACGATGCAAAGACGGACGGGTGCGGGCAGGGCCGCCAATGCCGCATCGAGGTCGATAGCCTCCGATGTCGAAACGGGCGGTGCCTCCAATTGCACGTCATCGAGTTCTGTTGTCGCGATGCCCCCGTGTTTACGCTGGTAGTCGATCCACTCGTTGACAGCGATTTTCTTCAGCCAGCCGCCAAAGCGGTCCGCGTGCTTGAGCTGACGAATCCTCTGCCAGGCCTTGAGGAACACGCGTTGGGCCATGTCGTCAGCCAACTCAGGGCTGTTGCTGAAGCGCCTGAACAGGTTGCGGACGCCGGGTTGCCGGCGTCGGACAAGTTCGCTGAACGCGCTCTTGTCTCCTCGCATCGCGAGGCTGACGATCAGGGCCTCAGGCCCGTCGGCGTAGTAGGCGGGAGCCTCCGGCATCAATGGGTACCGGTCCTAGTCTGCGCCGCGCTCTACGAATTTTGCGGCGACCCACAGGCCGGCCCCGATAGAGGCGACCAGGGCGGAAACTCCCATGAGCGCGACGCGCGCGTCCGCGTTGATTGCGCCGAGAAACAGGCCAAGCGCCAGTAACCCAGCGGCCGCACCCAAGATAATATAGAAGGACAATTTCAGATCGCGCGCCAGTTCCTTTGAGTCGCTAACACCCAGAACGCGGTCGATCACCTCCTGGTCGATGTCACGGCCGCTCTCCACGACGCGGCGCAGCGTCTCCTGCTGCGTCTCTTTCTGGCGAGCGTCGTACCAGATGCCGGCGACAACAATCGCGGCGACAAATATCCAGAAGCCCAAGGCTCCCAAGCCAGCTGCTGCATCCATAATCTGCTCCTTTTCGTGCTGTCTATATTACTTGAGACGGGGAGAAGCAGCGTTTGGATGCACGCAGGTGGATTAATTTCCGCGCACGCCTGGCTCAAACGTGGTGCAATCCCTGCCCACGAGACTTTCACCAAAGTGAACACCCATGTTTAATATCAGCGAGATCGGGGCAACCGCGATATTCGTCGTCACGATCGCCATCAGTCTTTTCGGGCTGTATTCGTCGCCCGCCGTAATTGAGAAAAGCCTGTTCCGGCCTTACTGGTTCCTGCGCAACCGTGAATACGCGACCGTCTTCACGAGCGGGCTCGTGCACGCGGATATGGGCCACCTGCTGATGAACATGGTCACGTTCTACTTCTTCGCATTCTCGCTCGAGGATCGTATCGGCAGCACGAAGTTCGTCGTCTTGTACGTGTTTGGTCTTGCGGCGAGCTCTGTCTACACCTGGTACCGGCACAATGGGAACCCGAACTACGCGACGCTCGGCGCGTCCGGCGCCATCGCCGCCGTGCTGTTCGCGTACATCGTGTACGACCCGTTGAGCACGATCTTTATCATCCCCATTCCGGTTCCGATTCCGGCCGTCGTGTTCGCATTCGCCTACCTCGCTTACACCTACTGGTCGTCGAAGCAGCAGCAGGGCCGCATCAATCATGACGCTCACTTGTGGGGAGCGATCAGCGGGTTGCTGTTCGTGCTGGTCACGGAGCCGGGCGCCTATCAAAGGCTGTTTGGCCTGCTCGGTTAGGCGGGCGGCAGCCCGGATTCTCGCGGCGCCCGTCGGGCGAATTTGCTTCGAACAGCGCCAACCCCCGTGTATCCGACATGGCCAGCTCCGAGAAG
The DNA here is from genome assembly GCA_030066655.1 of Woeseiaceae bacterium. Classification (GTDB taxonomy): domain Bacteria; phylum Pseudomonadota; class Gammaproteobacteria; order Steroidobacterales; family Woeseiaceae; genus UBA1847. The sequence goes on from JASJBE010000006.1 coordinate 15,434, forward strand.
CGTGTCTCCACGCCGTCTATAATCGGGCGCAATCCGGTAAAGCTGATTGCAACGATGAAAAAAACTCCCCTGATCTGGCTGGCCTGCGTCGGTCTGGCTCTCGGTTTCAGCACGACGACCCTCGCTGCGCAGGACGATGTCGTTTTCGACGGCACTCGCGACGCACAGGATCGACTGCGTGTCGGCCTCGTACTCGGTGGCGGCGGTGCGCGTGGTGGCGCACACATCGGTGTGTTGAAGGAACTCGAGGCGCTGCGTATCCCCGTAGACGCGATCACTGGCACCAGCATGGGCGCCATTATCGGCGGGCTCTATGCGAGCGGTGTGACCACCGACGAGCTCGAGGACATTGTCGCGACGATGGACTGGTCGAGGGGACTGTCGAACCAGCCCAATCGCGAGGACCTGAGCTTTCGGCGACGCGAAGACGACGCCGAGTTCCCGGTCGGTGTCGAGCTTGGTTTCCGCGATGGACGGCTTCAGGCCCCGCAGGGCGCCGTTCAGGGCCACCACCTGGACCTGATACTGCGGGACCTGACCCGGCACGTCGACCAGGTCGACAACTTCGATGACCTGCCGATCCCGTTCCGTGCGATTGCGTCAGATGTTGGCAGCGGGGATATGTACGTGATGGGCTCCGGCGACCTCGCGCTCGCGATACGTGCCAGCATGTCAGTGCCCGCTGCGTTCGATCCGGTGATGATCGACGATCGCTTGTTGGTCGACGGTGGACTGGTCGGGAATCTGCCGGTCAGTGTGATCCAGGACATGGACGTGGACGTCGTCATTGCGGTCAACGTCGAGTTTCCGCTGTATCCCAAGGAACAGCTCGACTCGGTGCTCACCATCACTGAGCAGATGTTCACTATCCTGATCCGGACCGAAACGCTGCGGCAGATCGAGAACCTCGGTGACGACGATGTGTTGATAGAGCCTGACATCGGACTGTTTGCCTCGACCGACTTCGGCAACATCGCCGATACCATCGAGCCCGGCGCAATCGCGACCCGCGAGCAGTCGGATAAGCTGGACAGGCTGACCATGACGGAGGAGGCCTACGCGGCCTGGCAGCTTGGCAGGGCGAAGCCGGATCCGATCGGTGGCGACCTGGCGTTCGTACGGGTCACGAACGACAGCCGTATTTCTGACGACACGTTGTTGTCGATGTTGACCGTCCAGCCAGGCGACAACATAGACACCCGCGTACTGACGTATGAAGCGGATCGGCTCTTCGGTCTCCAGTTGTTCGAGAAGGTCGGCTACAAGCTTGTCGATGAGGGCGACGGTGTTGGCGTCGAGTTCACGGCGACAGAGAAAACCTGGGGCCCCACCTATCTTCGCTTCGGCGTGTCGCTGCAAGACAACATCGAGGGCGATACGCGATTCAACGTCAGGAGCCGAATAACGAGACCGGCGATCAACCGTTTCGGCGGGGAGTGGCGGTCCGACCTGCAGCTTGGCACGGATCCGCGATTGTTTACCGAGCTGTATCAGCCGATGTCGGAGACCTCGCGACTGTTTGTTTCACCCGCACTCGAGTTCCGCACAGAGAACTTCAACGCCTTCGTCGACGGAGATGCCGTGTCACGTCTACGCTTGTCGGAGTTCACGGCGTCGTTCGACGTCGGAACCCGGGTCAGCGACTTCGCCGAGTTTCGAGTCGGGCTCTATCGTGGCGATGGTGAAGCGGACATCAAAATCGGGGCGACAGGCCTCGAGATTCCGGATTTCCAGAGCGGCGGCCTGCGAGCTTCGTTGCGCTTCGACACGGCCGATGATCCTTTCTGGCCTCGCCACGGCGTACTTGGCGAGCTTCGATACCAGGCGGCGCGTGAGTCGCTCGGCGACGATGCCGACGTGGACACGGCGAGTGCCCGCTTCGATATCGCGCGCTCGCGGGGCAAAGACACGATCGTCCTGGGCGGCGCCTACGCGACCACACTGGACGGCGATGGCGGACCGACAGACAACTTCACGCTGGGTGGACTGCTTCGGCTGTCGGGACTGGAGCAGGGGCAGGTATCCGGCAAACATCTTGCCCTTCTGAGGGCGATCTACTATCGGCGCGTGAGCGAGGCAGCTGGAGGCCTGTTTGAAATGCCCGTCTATATCGGCGCCTCTCTCGAAGCCGGCAACACCTGGCAGGACAGGGACGACATCAAGTTCGATAACGCACTGATCAACGGAAGCCTGTTTGGCGGGCTCGACACCTTCATCGGGCCGCTGTACCTCGCCGTGGCACTCGGAGAAGGCGGCGAGACAAGCTTCTACCTGTCCGTTGGCAGCCTGCCTTTCTAGCGCGCCACGATTCGGTAACGTGGTCATGGCATGTTCACAGACCTGCGAGGCAACAAGATGAAGGCATCCCCGGTCGTGCGAGCAATCTGCGGCGTGCTGGGATTGGCGGGCGCGGCAGCCATCGCAGGCAACGCCTTTGATCAAGGCCGCGTTGAGCCGGACTTCATGTTCTTCAGCAGCCTGCTGGGCGCGTTCTTCTTCCTGTATGTCGCGTTCTACGGTGAATTGCCGGTCGGGGAGGCTGGCGCGCCAACCAATGAGGAAGCGGCTATGAGCGAGGGGCAGTGGAGGGTGTTCTGGGCCGCTTTCCTGGTCTCCGCCGGTACCATGACCTACTTCCTGTACCGAAAGGGCGTATTCGAGACCGGTAGCCTCGTCGTATTGCTGATTGTCGGCGCCTGTCTCGCGATCGTTGGCGTGGCAATCTATTTCTACGTCAAAGGCCGCACCGACGACTTCTGGTAGCCGGACCGGTTGCGGTGCAGCCGTGTCTCCCGTCTGCATTGCGACCTGTGGCACAGAGTGGCGGCCCACGCTTGGCTAAACTATTGAGCTAGTTCGCTTTATCCAGACGAAGACAGGCCCCTATGAACGCGAAAGTGCATCCCCTCGTCGCGGCGCTGATTATCGCAGCGACGTTCGCCGCCGTAGCGCTTTGGACCTGGGCGTCCGGGCGGGCAGCCAGTCTCGGCGGGCCTGCCGAGCTGACGACGGGGCCTCAAGGCCATCGCTTCATCCAGATTCAGAACTACCTCGTTGAGCACGACGCGGAAGGTTCGTACCTCAGGACACACAATCTCGACGACATGGGCGTCGAGCTCTTTCTCGGCGGTCATGCGTTTTTCTCCGACGGCGATATCCTGCTGCGCCGAGGTCCCGATCCGCGGTCCTTCCTCGACAATCTGCGTGCTTACAAGCGCGAGACGAATCGGAACACGATCGTGCCGGAGTCGTCTGATAGTGGCCTGTTCCGATGCGACCTCAAAACGCGGGACTGCGAGAGGTTTGGTGAACCGGGAGTCGACTTCAAGGCGGCTTTTAGCGTCTACATCGACCAGCGGACCGACGAGGTCTACGTCAGCGACACGACCCGGCACCTGCTCCGCAAGTACTCGTCAGACGGAGTTGAGCTGGCGCCGCCGGTTGACGGTTTCCATTTTCCCAATCAGCTGACGCTGCACGACGATGAGCTTCTCGTCGCCGATACGAACAATCATGAAATCAGCGTACTCGAACCTGGCTCGCCGATCTTCGGTGAGCGCATCGGCAGCAGGGACGTCGTGCCGCCGCCGGCCGAGTCAGCCGGGCATACCTGGCCCAGTCATTTCACCCGAGTCGGCGATGAATGGTGGGTCAATAACATGATGACCGGCATGGACCGCGGCGGTGTGTATGTCTTTGATGACGATTGGCGCTTTCTGCGGCGCGTCGAGCTGCCAAATGGGGCAGACCCAATATCGCTGATGGCGGTTGGGGAGACAGTCTGGATCAGCGATTGGAACAACGATGTTGTCCGCAGGGTCTCGTTTGCGGGTGACGCATTGACGGATCTCGAAAGTACCGGGCTCACCGACGTGTTAACTCGCTCTGCCGAAGAACGCCGACGCTTTTCGCTGATGAGCTACGCAGGCGTGATTGTCGTCGGCCTGTTGTTCGTTGGCCTCCTCGTTCAGGCCTTTGCGAGGAGCATGAATGCGAGCCCCGTACGGCAGGATGTGGGTGCCGAACCGATCCGGTCGACCGGCGATGAGCCGTTACACCTCGAGCCGGACGAAGCAGCAATGAAACGAATCAACGCCGCACTACGAATTGCCATGGTGCTGACCGTGCTCGCCGTGGTGCCGCTGGTGATGCTGATGCAGACGTCTGAGAATCCGGAGCTCGTCGGCAAACTGATCGGACCCATCGCCGGCATATTCGCCATCGTCGCAATGGTCGCCTGGGTGAACCGTGGCAACTGGGGAACCGCGATTATGCTGGACGGGGACAGGCTGACGCTCAGGGATCACACCGGCCGGGAATCGACCTGCTCGATCCGACAGGTCCGCTATGACGATACCGCGATTGCAACCCGGGATACGGTCGTGATCCTCGGACGGCCGCAGAACCGAGTTTACACAGACGGAGACGTTCGTGAACAGCTAATGCCGAGGCTGGTCGACGCGTCGCGTATTGGTGCGCTGGAAATGCTGAAGCTGCAGATCGAACTCAAACATCCGCAGGGGCTGATTACCGTCTTCGCCCTGGTCGGTGTCGCGATCTACGCTTTCGTGTACTTCGCCACCTGAGACAGCCCAGGCGATGCACAGGCTCACTCCTGTGCCGGAATGTCTTTGTTGTGGACGTAGCGGACTATGCCCAGCACGCTGATCGCGAGCCAGAACGCCTCGACGATAAACGCCGACAGGTTAAAGTCCACGGAGAGCGAGATAAGGATTAGCGCGGCTCCGACACCGTTCGTCAACGAGTAGGAGAGATCGCTGGCCGACATTCGCTCCATCTGCAGAAGAAAGTAGGAGATGAGGATCATCGCGGCTCCCGCCGTACCAATGATGTCGTGCCATTCCATAGTCCCGTCCCGAAGGGTCCCAGTCAGACGGCAAATAATGAGCCTTCTTCGATCGAGATGCACTCGCAACGCATCGTTAGACATCGTGATGCAGCAGACGTCAGCCGCCCTGTGCACCTCGCAGCACATTGACGACATTCTCGCCTACGTCCTCCACGGCGTAGCCGCCCTCGAAGACATAGAGCGTCGGCAGCCCCAGTTTCGCGATCGTTTGACCCACGCGCAGGTAGTCACCGGTCTCGAGCCGGAACTGCGAAATGGGGTCGTTAATGTAAGTATCGACGCCGAGCGAGACGACAATGGCGTCCGGCCTGAACCGCGACAGTTGCTCGAGACTCTCGTCCATCGCCGCAAACCAGTCAACGGCGCTCGTGTTCCACGGGAGCGGGAAATTCACGTTGAATCCTTCGCCACGGCCTTCGCCCGTCTCATCCGCGTGGCCGAGAAAGTACGGAAACTCCTGTTTCGGATCGCCGTGGATGGAGGCGAACAGGACGTCGTTGCGATGGTAGAAGATGGACTGCGTCCCGTTACCGTGATGGTAGTCGACGTCGAGCACGGCGACCTTGTCTGCACCGTTGTCACGCAGGTACTGGGCGGCGATCGCCGCGTTGTTCAGATAGCAGTAGCCGCCGAAATAGTCGGCTGCGGCGTGGTGTCCCGGTGGGCGGCACAGAGAGAAGACGGCCTCTTCGCCGGACAAGAGCTTCGTCGCGCCGGTTAGCGCGACTCTTGCACCTGTGTAAACGGCTTGCCAGGTGCCCGGCGTAATTGGGGTGCCTGCGTCGAAGGAGTAGTACGACAGCTTGCCGTCGATGTAGTCTGGTTCGACCTGTCGCATGCCGCGTACCGGCCAGTTCAGCGGAAGCGCGTCCCAGTCCCGCCCCTCGGCGGCCCACAGCGACCAGGCATTCTGGAGAAAGTCTACAAAGCCTGCGGTGTGGACCGCGAGTATGGGCTCGAGCCCGAACTCGGCCGGCTCGATGACGTCACCGATTTGACCGGACTGGATGGCGGCCAACACCGTGTCGGCTCGCTCCGGTTTCTCGTGACAGGGCATAAGCTGGCCATCGTTCAGTTCAGCCTTGCCATGATGCAGGCGATGATCGTCGCTGTAGATCGTGAACACGGTGCGTCGTTCCTTCGGCGTCTGTCTGTGAAGACGGCGAGGGTAAAACAAAACAGCGCAATTCCGAAACGGCTGCGGGGGACCGTTGGGTTGCCGAGGTGCGAGCGCCAGCGCGCCGCGCTTCCGAGAGCGAGCGGTGCGCCACTTCTGCGGTGACTGGCGTCAGGCTACCTGGGTTGTGCTGACTTCGATCAACCCGGTCTCAGCATCACGAAGCAGATCGGAGGCGTTGTCATGCCGGGACGGCTCATAGGCCGCCGCAAACGAGGCAAGCTCCAGGAATCGCTCCGTCGGCTGCTGCGCATTCCTCTCGCCCAGGACCTCGTCCAAGAGCTTGCGTGCCTGCTGCGTGTCGTTCAGTGACGATCCGGCCAATAGAACCGCGAAGACATCGAAGGACAATCGGGCAACGACGTCGGACTCGCGGAAGCCGTTTCTCAGGATGTCGGCGAATTCGGTCGCCGTCGCATCCGCTTCCTCCTTGCTGACCCGGGATTCGATGTCGAGCAGGTTCTGAATCTGGAACATCCACAGCGCTGCCGGTTGGCCCTTTCGCTGGCAAAGAGGCAGCAAGTGTCCGGCAATCTCCAGGAAGCCGCTACGGTTCGAAAGCCCCGTAACGCGATCGATGGTCACCTGGGCCAGGGTCGAGAGTTCGTCTTCGACCATCATCGCCAACTCACGCAATCGAGCCGAGTCTTCGTCGCTAAAGGATCGTGGCTCCTGGTCGATCAGGCACAGCGTTCCTATCCTGTGACCATTCGGCGCAGCGATCGGGCAGCCAGCATAGAAGCGAATGTTCGGCGCATCGCAAACCAACGGATTGTCGGCAAAGCGCTCATCGTCGAGTGCGTCCTGGACGATCAGCGCTTGCTTGTCGATGATCGCATGCCCGCAGAATGAGATGTCACGCGGCGTCTGCTTTGCGTCGAGGCCCTGCCTTGATTTGAACCACTGCCGGTCCTCGTCGACGAGGCTGACAAGTGCGATGGGCACAGAAAACAGTTGCCGGGCGATCCTTGTAATACGGTCGAATCGCTCCTCCGGCATCGTGTCCAGGAGATCGAGGTCTCTCAGCGTCTGCAGTCGCTCACGTTCGTCGGCAGGGACGGGGGGGTGAATCATCGATAGCGTATCCGTTCGGTTCCAGTGGGAGTTATCGGCCGATTGCTCGAGAACTTGAGGCGCACAGCACCCCACCCGGCTGGCGCATCGCCTGTGCATTCGATGTCACCGCCCGGTCATCCGAACGCCTTTTGGCAGCTCTCCGCGCTGCGCCCGAGAGACGACATCATCGATTCGTTTCAGGCGAGTGGCTTCCGTCTTGGCGAGCTTGATGTCCCTCAAGGCGAAACGCTGTGCGGACGGGGGGAACGCAGAGAATCTCTCCAGCGCCGGCGGACTCGCCTTCAGCGCGGCTCGCAGATCCTCGGGAATAATCAATGCATCGACGTCATCGAGAAAAGACCAAAGACCGCTCTGCTTGGACGCTTCTATGGCCCGACGACCCGGATCCTGCATCCGACCTTCCTGCTCCAGGCGATCGGCTCGATCCTTATAGGTCTTGGACCAGTGCTGCGCCTTCCGCCTCGAGATAAGTTGCATCGTTCGATCGGAGTCCAGCTTGCGACGGATTCCGTCTATCCAGCCATACGCGATGAGCGCGTCCAGAACATCGTTGGTCGACAGGTATTTGTGCGGCACGGATTTCTTGAAAGTCACTAGCCACACGCTCTCTTCTTGATGATGGTTGTCGCACAACCAGTCCCAGAGCGCTGATTCGCTTGCAACCTCAACTTGTTGGAAATTCTCGGTCCTGATGCCCTTCGTCATAGTTCCCTGCCTGTTATCTGCTGTGTCTACCCCTGACGGAGACACAGCCTAAACCATTGGCTTTTTCGAATTGAAGTCAGGAATGGTCGATCCTGGCCGAAGACTGGCGTTCGCCCGATCTCTGTTACTCTGTCCCTTCATATTCTGAACAGACTTTCACGGCACGATTGCTGGTGTTGTGACCAAGACTTCGAGAGCGTAGCGATGATCATTCGTCGAGCGGGACTGAGGATGGCGCGTGAAAACGGCCGAGAGTGGCTCTACTACTCGGACGAAGGTGGACTGACCCAGTTCGGTGCGTATGTGGACACGCTGCAACCCGGAGCAACGTCGTCCGAAAAGCATTGGCATGAGCAGGAAGACGAGTTCCTCTACGTCCTCGACGGCGAATTAACGGTTATTGAGGACGACGTCGAGACCGTGCTGCATCCCGGCGACAGCGCCTGCTGGCCTGCCGGCGAGCCTGTCGCGCATACCGTCGCAAACCGCTCAGCAGAAGCGTGCAGCTATCTCATTGTTGGCACACGCGTGACGCACGATGCCTGTCATTATCCCGACTCCGGCCAGACCCTCTACACCGAAGGCGAACAGTGGCGCATCGAGAATGCTGACGGAGACGTGTTGAAGACAGGCCGATGCAAATCGCCGCCCGGACGCGATTAGAGACGGCCTGCGCCCAGCAAGCGCCTGTGTCGTGTAATCATGGCAGATCTCCGGAGTCTCGAGCATTGATGACTGTGCGGCATCTGATCGCGGTACTCCTTATGATCGGCCTATGTGGTTGCGGCCACTCCGGACCGTGTTCGGGCGCGGCGCCTGCGGGTTCATCCGACTATCGCATCCCTGAACAAACCGGCGACGGATGGCCAACGGCATCGCTTGCTGATCAGGACATAGACTTAGCTCCTATCCAGGAGATGTTGAAACGGAGTCGATCCGGCGAGTTTGAGGGCGTTAGTAGCGTAATTCTGGCCCGCGGGGGCGCACTGGTGCTTGAGGAGTACTTCGGCGAGTCCTGCCGCGATGACCTTCACTCGACACGCTCGGCATCAAAAGCTGTCACGTCCGCGCTTGTGGGTATTGCTATCGATCAGGGCTACATTGAAACCGTCGACGCTCCGCTTTTGCCGTTTTTTCCGGAGTACGCGGACGAGATCGACGACTGGGACGGCCGCAAGCAGGACATCACCCTCGCTCATATCCTCAGTATGACGTCCGGCGTACGCGGCAATGAAGATGCGATGTACCCGACGGACGACTGGATCAAGTTCTATCTGGATCAGCCCCTGGTGGCCGTGCCCGGTGAGACGTTCTCCTACGCCACGAGCGGAGTCGTGACGCTCGGGAACGTCATCACGCGGGCAACCGGACTCCGGGTACCCGCCTTCACGGACCGTTACCTCTTCGGACCATTGGGCATAACAGATTATCGCTGGCCAATAACAAACTCGCGCGGGAGCCAGGGCCTCGCCATGACGGGAGGCGGACTGAACCTGCGCCCACGCGACATGGCGAAATTCGGTCAGCTCTATTTGAACCAGGGTATCTGGGAGGGCGAACGGCTCATTTCGGAGGCATGGATCGAAGAATCGACCCGGAAGCACGCCACGAGTGACCTGTATGGCGAGGATTTTGGTTACCTCTGGCGGATGATCAATCGCGAGGTGAGGGGTCAAACCGTCCGCTCCTTCGAGGCCTGGGGAAATGGAGGACAGTTCATCCTCGTCTTTCCCTCCCTCGACTTGGTCGCCGTGTTCACGGGAGAGAACTACGGGCGATTCCCGGAGATGGAACAGCCATTCGATATTATGGATCGCTATGTTTTACCCGCGATGCGTTGAGTTTATCCGGGCTGCTCTGACGTCGCGGAGCTGTCGGCCGCCCGAATCAGAACTCGATACGAATAATCGTTGCCGGCCTGACCGTATCCGGGTCCACGTTTTCGAGGCCCGATTCGCGTCGCATACGTGACTCGGCATTCGCGTCGTAGCCCCACTTGATGCCGCTGAAGTTGCCGTAGGCCTTTGGCAATGAGCTCCGCCACTCGGACTCTTCCTCGTCTCGCTTGACCTCGCGATACAGTGCGAAAACCTGTGCTCTAAGCATCTCTTCTTTCTCGAGTTCGAGCTTCTTCGGGTCTCCGTCCCGGCTGGCCCTGACGACGATCTCGTCGATCGCTTCTGTCTCTGTCGCCTCATCGTCGGCGTCGGGCTGCTCTTCGTCCTGCGACAGCGCGTTGCCGGCAAGCAAAGCGGCCGGAATCAGGGCGAGCAGGCTGGCTTTACGATGTTTCATTACTCTGCTCCGCTACTGGCCCAGTCCAGGGTGCCGAACCAGTAATCTCTCGTCGTTAACAACCACTTGTCCGATGTCCTCGCGGTTACCCACGCGTCCAGGAAATTCAATAACTCCTGTTCGCCTTTCTTCACCGCCAGGGCCTCGCTGGATGCCACCAGCGGTTCGTTGATCGGTATCGATACCTTCTCAGTGTTGCGAAGCACCATGAAAACGATGGCCGGCATGTTGGCGACGTAGGCCTCGGCACGGTTTTCGAGCAACATTTCCTCCGCCTTCTCGTTGTCACCGAAGGTCTGGATGCTGGCTCGGTCAAAAAGCGTTCGCGCAACGCTGTCGGCCAGCGTGCCTTTGACGACACTGATTTTGACTTCGGGCCGATTGAGCTCGCTGAGAGCCTGCAGGTTCTCGGTGAGCTGCGCGTTCAGGGCGAGTCCGACGCCGGATACGGCGATTGGCCGGCTGAAATTAACCTTGAGGGCACGCTCCGGCGTGATGGCCATGCCGGCTGCGATCAGGTCGATCTCGCCGTTCTGTAACGCGGGAATAATGTCGATCCAATCGTACACAACAAATTGCGCAGTGACACCGATGTCGGCGGCAATTTTCCGGCCGACGTCGATCTCGAAGCCCTGTAGCTGGCCGTCGGCGTCCTTCATGGTCCAGGGCACAAACTCGGACACGCCGATGCGTATCGACCCGCGTTCGACAATGTCATCGAGGACATCCGCGAAGGCAGTGCCGGAGACCAGCAGGAAAATGAACAGGCAAAGCCGCGAGGCGTTCTTCGATGGCGACATAATAACCCCCATGTCGTGTCGGCCTCGGGCGATATTACCCGAAGGGCGACATCAGTATCGGGCGGCTACCAGGCGGCATAAATAGCGGTTTGTACTAAGAATACCCGCCGGGCCAGTTACTTAGCGGCATCGTCAAGTGCTTCGGCAGGGCCAAGTAGTAATACTGACGGTCTTTCGCTGCTGATCGGCGTATGCTGACCACACTCCCGCTGGATCGCTGGTCGACTGGTGATAGTCATGTTTACGCTGATCCGAAAGAACCCGATGCTGGCAGCCGGTATTCTGTTGCCCGTCGTCGTCGTTGTCTTCTTCGTCCTCGCGACAGCCATCCCGCGTTGGTTCGTTGAGCCACCGCAGTACGATTTCCTGTTCCAGTCGATGCAGAGCCCGAGCACGGGCTTGCCTATCGAGATCACGATTGCTGTCGAAAACGAACGCATCAAAGCGCGGGCGTTCAAGACCGAACGTAACTACCGGAGCATCCCGAAGCTGTTCATCGTGGACATCGAATCGCAGATTGTCCGCGAGATAGCGATCAAGCTGCCTGACGACCTGGAGAGCTTCGAGAACGGGGCTTACCTCGACATCCCCGACCTCGCGTCACGGGTCGTATCAACGAGTCGAACGGCGCCGGACGGCTACGAGGTTCGTGGTCCCGGCTACCGCGGCGGCGACTTCTTTCCGTTCTTTCGAGGTGGGCGTTCGTACTCATTCACGCTGCACAAAAACGGTGCCGTCGTCGACGTTCCGCAGGCAGAAGGCTCGTACTATTACAACGCGAGCTTCCTGGGCTGGTTGATGGACTGACGCGATGAGCGACAAGCAGAAAGCCCTGGAGCAGATCGTTGCGCTGGCCGCATCCCACGAGATCAGCGCCGATGACATCAGCGCGGCGCTTGAAAAGTCTGCCACGGAAGAATCCGGCGCTGGGCAGAAGCAGACGTCGGTGCTTACACGCGTCCTTGCATATCTCGGTGGGACGTTTGTATTCGCGGGCCTCGGTGTGTTCATCGCGATGCACTGGGAGTCGATGAACTTTGCGGCGCGCGTCGTCATCACCCTCGGATCCGGCATCGCGGCCTTCATCCTCGCTCTCGTTGCCCTCCACGACGAGCGCTACGAGAAGGCCGCGACGCCGCTGTTCCTGATCGCGGCGTTTCTGCAACCCGCAGGCCTGTTGGTCATTTTCGAGGAGTTCTATACCGGCAATCGGTGGGAGCTCATCGGTATGCTGACGACCGGGACGATGGCGGTCCAGCAAATAGTCACGTTGCTGAAAACCCAAAGGACGACACTGCTATTCACGTCCATCGTTTTCTGCGTGTCGTTCCTGCTCGTTTTCTTCGACTGGGTCAATGCAGATTACGAACTGGTCGCGCTGATCATGGGAACGTCGCTTATTGCGCTATCCGTCGGTCTCGACAAGACGGAACACTTCCCGATTACTCCGCTGTGGTATTTCGTCGGCGCCACGTGGCTGCTGTGGGGTGTTTTCGACCTTGTCGAGTCGTCACCGGTCGAGGTCCTGTTCCTCGGCGTTGCGAGCGGCATGGTCTACCTGAGCACGGTTGTACACAGTCGCATGCTGCTGTTCGTAGCGACCGTGGGCATGCTGTCTTACATCGGCCACTTCTCGGCGAAACACTTCGTCGAATCGATCGGGTGGCCTGTCGCGTTGATGGCTTTTGGCCTGTTGCTGATCGGCATGAGCGCGTTCGCATTTCGAATAAGCAAGAACTACATCCAGCCGGGCCAGCGCCAAACCGGCGACTGACGACTAGCCGTCGCGGCTGATCCCGAGTTTCTTCATTCTCGAGCGCAGCGTGCTCGGGGCGAGTCCGAGCTTCTCGGCAGCGCCTTGCGGGCCCGAGATTTTCCAGCCGGCGCTCTCCAGCACGGCAATGATGTGAGATCGTTCTTCGTATTCGGGGCTCGATGACCCGTTGCCGTTGCTCGTCACTGAGCCCTGGTCAGGCAAAGGTTCAGGCAGGCGCAGAACCGAATTATCGCCGGCCGAAATCAATGCGCGGACGATGACGCTCTCGAGCTCACGAATGTTACCGGGCCACTCATAGTTGTTCAGTTCGCTGATCATGCGCGCCGATATCGCCGTTATGGTCTTATTCAGCCGACCCGCGTGTTTTCGCACGAAGTGTTCGGCGAGCAGCGGGATGTCGCCGCTCCGGTCGCGCAGTGGCGGCAGCTCGATCGGGAAACTGTTGATTCTATAGAACAGGTCGTCCCGGAATTCGCCAGACACTGTGGCCGACCTAAGGTCGCGGTTGGTCGCCGCAATGAGCCTGACGTTGGCAACCCGCGTTTTTGAGCCACCGAGCCGCTCATACTCGCCCGTCTGAAGCACGCGCAACAGTTTCGCCTGGAGATCGAGAGACAGTTCGCCGATCTCATCGAGGAACAAAGTGCCGCCCTCGGCGAGTTCAAACCGGCCCGGGCGCTTGGAGGTTGCTCCGGTAAAGGCGCCCTTCTCGTGACCGAACAGCTCGCTTTCGATAAGCGTCGACGGCAGGGCGGGGCAGTTGACGCTGATCATCGGGCGGTCCCTGCGTGAGCTCAGCTCATGAATCGACCGGGCAATAAGCTCCTTGCCCGTGCCCGACTCGCCGAGGATGAGAGCGGCGGCATCCGACGGCGCGACTTTCTCGACCATCTGCAGGCAGTGCTTGAGACCCTCGTCTTCCCCGACGATCTCACTGAACTTGTGCGACAGCATCACCTCGCTGCGCAGGTAGTAGTTCTCTTCCTGGAGTTTTTCCTTGAGTCGCTGAATCTCGACAACGCCGCGCAATCGAGCCAGGGCGCCACCGATCGCTTCCGAGATTAACGTCAGTTCCTCTACCGTCTTCGGCGACCAGCTCTTCTTCTTGCGGAAACAAATAAACGAAACCGCGCCGACCGTCACGTCGTTCAGGACGATGGGGAGCGTCAGAATCGATCGGGCTCTTGTTTCTCGAATCAATGCCGCACCGTCGCACCCGGTGTCCGCCAGCGCCTGTACGTCATCCAGAATAACCGGCTTGCTTGCCGACAGCGTTTCATTGACCCAGCCCAGCTTCTCCAGCGTGTAGCTTTCGGCAAGATTCTCGTCACCCCCGTGTGACCACCGGAATTCGAGGTTGGCTCGAGTGCCGTCGTCGCTGACCCACCAGGTGCTGACGGAGTCGATGCCGTAATGAGCGCCCGTGATGCGCAGGCCTTTCCTGACCTGCTGCTCGATCTGCTCCGGCGTCCCCTGGATCAGGTTGGACGAAACCTCTGCCAGCAGCTTCTGGAAGTCCGCGAAACGAACGATTTCGTCTTCGGCCAGTTGGCGCTCCGTGATGTCGTGGATGGTCCCCGCCATCGTCTGGCCGCGACCGTTGTATTCTTCCACGAACTCGGCTCGACAGCGCACGATTCGCTCTTTTCGGTCGGGTCGGACCACTCGTTGCACGATGGCGAAAGAGTCCTTCGCATCGATCGACTTCTCGATGGTGCTGCGGGTCGTCTCCCGGTCATCCGGGTGCACGCGGTCCAGGAAGTGCTCTATCGACGGCGCGACATCCCGCGGATCGAGTCCCAGGATGCGGTAAAGCTCGTCCGACCACCAGCATTCTCCGGTGTCGAGCTCCCATTCCCAGTTGCCGATCGTCGCGATTCGCTGGGCCGTATTCAGTCGCGTCTCAACCTGCTCGAGCTCAGTGGCATAGCGAAGCGTCGCGGCCTGCATCGCCCGTTGCCTGAATGAACGAATCATCGCCAGTACGAGCATAAGGATGGCGAGCGCATACAGCAGGTAGGCCCACCAGCTAGCCCACGGCGCAGGCTGGACATGCAGGCTCAGCGTGGCTTCGTCGACCGACCAGGTACCGTCGCCGTTACCGGCCCTGACACGGAACGTGTAGTCGCCGGCGGGCAGGTTCGTGTAGGTCGCCTGGCGGCGGTTGCCGGCGTCTATCCAGTCCGAGTCGAGACCGTCGAGCCTGTACATGAAGCGATGGCGCAGCGGCGCGGCGAAGTCCAGCGCCGCAAACTCGAAGCTGACCAGGTACTCGTCGTGCCGTAGCGCGACGGCGACACCATCGCGACGCGACTCCGTCAGGTCCACCGGTTCGTTTAGGCTCAGCAAACTTGTAATAGCGACCCGTGGCGCGCGCCCCTTGGCGGTCAGTGCAGCCGGGTCGAAGGCATTGAATCCATTCAGACCGCCGAAAAACAACGAACCGTCCGAACTGCCGTATCCGGCGGCGAAGTTGAACTCATTGCCCTGCAGCCCATCATCGGTGGTGAAGTTCCTGAATTCCCGCGTGACGACGTCGAGGCAAGACAGCCCTCGTCCCGTGCTCATCCACAGGTTGCCCTGTTCGTCCCAGGTGCCGCTGTAGATGGTTGCGTTCGGCAAACCGTCAATCTCCGAGAATCGCTCGAAAGTGACGTTGCCCTGGTCGCGATCCTGTTTCGACCAGCGATTCAGGCCGCCGCCTTTGGCAGCGATCCAGAGGTCGCCGCTGGGATCCTCTGTGATCAGGTAAATTTCGTTGCCACTGAGTCCGTCGTTGCGCCTCGGCTCCGCCTCGATTCTCTCGAAGTTGCCGTTGGCCCTGTCGAATCGATTCAGGCTGCCACCGAACGTACCTACCCACAGCGTCTGCGAGGAGTCTTCGAACAGATGCAAGATTCGATCGCTGCTGATCGACGACGAATCCTCCGGGTCATGGCGAAAGCCGGTAAATGCCCCGGCTGACCGGTCGAAGTAACAGAGCCCGCCGCCGAAGGTTGCGACCCACAATCCGGCTTTGCCGCTGTCCTCGATAAGGTAGGACACGCCGTCGGCACAGAGGCTGGTCGGGTCGGCGCTGTCATGGACATATCGTGTGACGCCGTCGGCATCGATACGGTTGAGGCCGGCGTTGCGAGTGCCCGCCCAGATGGTTCCGGTGCTGTCGGTGAGAAGAGCCATAACACGGTTCGATGAGATGCTGCTGTCGTCCTCCGGGTCGTGAACGAGCCGTGAGAACCTGCCGACTTCTCTGTCGAGAATATTGATGCCGCCGCCGAATGTGCCAACCCAGACTCGGCCGGTCGCGTCCTCCGTAAAGGAAGTGACGACGTTGGACGACAGGGACGAAGGATCGTTTGCGTCCTGCCGGTAATGCAACATCGCTCGTGTCGTCGGATTCCACAGCGACAGGCCTTCGTAGGTTCCGACCCAAAGCACGCCCCCGTGGTCCTGGAATATCGACAGAACGTTGTCGTTCGCGATGCTGTCGGGATCAACCGGGTCCTCTCGATAGCTTGAAAAACTCATCGATTCGGGGTTCCAGGCATTGAGTCCCCGATCGGTTCCGACCCACAGCACGCCGTCATCGTCCTCGAATATCGCATTGACCTGGTTCGAGCTCAAAGAAGAGGGGTCTTCGGCACGGTGTTCGAAGCGTTCAAAGGTCGATGTGTCGTCATCAAAACGATTCAGGCCGCCAGTGAGAGTGCCGATCCACAGGTCTCCGCGACTGTCTTCAAATAGCGCGCGGAGGCGGCTGTCGCTGAGGCTCGCCGGGTCGTCCTGATCATGTCTGAAGTTCGTAAAGGTTTTCTCAATCGGGTTGAACCGGCTCAAGCCTTCACTGGTTGCGACCCAAAGCGTTCCATCGTTTCGCTGAGCGATATCCCAGACATGGCCTCCGGCGAGGCTGCCTGGGTCAAGCGGGTCGTGTGGAAAATGCTCGAAGATCCCCGTGTCCCGATCGAGGCGGTCCAGGCCTGAGCCGTCTGTTCCCACCCAGAGGTTGCCTGCGCTGTCTTCCATGACAACACGAACCAGGTTGTCAGCGATGCTGGTTCGATCCGTCGGGTCGTGCAGGTAGGTCTTAAAAGTTTCCGTGACCGGATCGAACGCCGAGAGGCCGCCCGCATCCGTGCCGATCCAGAGCAGGCCGGTATCGTCGAGAAACAGCGTCCGAATGCCGTCGTCCGCCAGCGCCTCCGGATTGTCCGGGTCTTCCGCGTAGATGCGGAAGTTGTGGCCATCGAACCGGTTCAGACCCTCCTGTGTCCCGAGCCACATGAAGCCGTCACGGTCCTGCGCCATTGCGTAGACGAAACTCTGGGACAGGCCATCTTCATGCGTGATGTGTGAGAAGCGCATGCTTCGTGAGTCACTCGCATGTGCATTGCCCACCGGCAACAGTACTGTCAGTATCAGCAAGACGAGCAGCAGGTTGGTCCAGCCCGCCTCAGATGAATGCGATGACATGTCTCCTGGCTTCCCTTGCTATCTACCCGGCTACTCCCGTTCCACCAGGCTGTCTATCGCAGCCGGCTGCGACGACAGGTCATTCCAAAGCAGCGCATCGTTCCAGAGCAGGCCATCATTCCATAGAAGGCCATCGTTCCAGAGGAGCCCGTCGTTCCACAGCAAACCGTCATTCCAGAGCAGACCGTCGTTCCAGAGCAGCCCGTTTTTAAAGAGCAGCCGTTTGCCGACTGCGATATAGGTTCCGTCCCATCGCAGCTCGTTGTAATCATCATCTTCGTCCGCTTGCTTACCATCCGGCGTCGAGACATAAAAAACGCCGTCGTCATCCATGTTGGCCGGTCCCTGGTAGTGTTGCTGACCAGTGAGGTCCAGGTTGATGTCGAGACCCCGGTTAGCACAGCCGGTGAGGTCGTTATTCATGACCGCATCGTAGATATTGATACGTCCCGCACCCTGCTGGAATACGCTGTAGGCCAGTTCCTTCGTGTTCGCTTTCGTAAGGACATCCGCCGAGCTCATCAGCTGACACTTGACGTCGTCGGGCGACAGCCACGGCTTGGCTTCCAGCAATAGCGCGGCCGCGCCCGTGACTACGGCAGCAGCCTGCGACGTGCCTGACACCTCGTACAGTCGATCGCCGACCCTCCGGTGAGGTCTCTTTCTGGCGACCTTATGGCTGGCATCGTCCATGACGCCGACGATGTGGCCGCCCGGTGCGACTAGTTCCGGTTTTATGAATGCCTCGACCGTTGGCCCAGCGGCGGAGAATGACGCGATGCGGTCGTCATTCCATTTTTGAGGCGTGTGGTTGTCCGTGATGGCCCCGACAGTGATGATGTATGGCACATTGCCCGGGACCCCGATGGTCATCGGAGCGGGCCCGGTGTTGCCTGCTGACGAGACAACGACAATGCCGGATTGCCAGACCGCCATGACCGCCTGGTTGACCGGATCGTCCCAATAATAGGACTGAGGCGGCGCACTGAACGACAGGTTAACGATTCGGATATTGAACTTGTCCTTCGCGCGGAGCAGAAAGTCCAGCCCCCGGATGACATCTGAATATGAACCGACACCGTCGTGGTTGAATGCTTTGATACTGACGAGATCGACATTAGGCGCGATGCCCAGTACCTCGAGGTTTTCGCTGTCGAGCCCACGGTCGTTGTGTTCGCCACCGCTTGTTGCTGAGCCAGCGATGATGCTCGCCAAGTGAGTTCCGTGGCCGTTCCAGTCTGCCGCAGGACTCCGGGTTGTGCGCTGTCGAACAGGTGCCCGCGTCGCGGTCGCCTGAGAGTAGCGTTTCCGCCTGAGTTCGGTATCGGTAACTCGACCGCTCGACGCAATCTCACTGCTACTCGAGTCAACGTCCTTGCTGTCTAGTGGTTGGATAGCGACGCGTGTGAGCGGCCTGCCCTGAACAAGCTCACTCGAATGATTCGTGTTAGTTCCGCGGTATGCGTTGATTTGGGCCAGTACACGTTCGCGCCCGTAAAGGTCCGTCGTGATACTGTCATCACCCAGCCAGAGACCCGTATCGAGTATCGCGACGGTAACTCCTGAGCCTGTGTAGCCTTGCCTGAGCAGTCGATCGGCTCCTATCAGCCTGCCATGCGCATTGATCGACTGACCATTTCGTCCTGACGATTTCGAGCTATTGATGGCAGCCATGCCAATGCTGGCATCTTGGTAAATTCGAAGGTCACTCCGTGCCTCGAGACGCCCGAGTTGCCGTTTATCCAGGGCGGCGCTGACGGCCCGGATGATTGCGAGTTCGTGCGTGACCGCGGCTCCGACCGACGTAACGGCCTGCCGGGCCTCGTCGAGATTGCGTGCCTGGACGATGAATCTCTCGGTGTCAACCGATCGGTGAGCATTGAGTAGGAGAAGTGTTGTTACCAGGATTGAGAAAATTGCAAAACGACGGTAACTCAAGAGCACGCTTTATCCCCATCTTCATTGACAGTCGCCGGCTTCCATTCTGCTTTCCCGTTCGACCTCAGGGTCATTGAGAAAGCGGCGGTGTTCTCTTGTTTATAGCGCGGCGGTCAAAATATGCCCTGAACGTTCAAACCGATAAAGATCGAACCAGAGGCTGACTGAGAGTCATTCCCTGACACATAGCGCAATGTGGTAGACCGGTATCACAATCTGCATTACTTGTTTCTTATCTGGAAATATGGGACTTCGGTTGCAGAAAAGAGTATGCGCATATGCTGAAAAAAGTTGTTCAAGAAAACAGTTTCCCAACATTTCGCCGGCTGGCCGCGCGAAGTTCCCGAGTCAGGTACTAGTCGTAGCGAATTCCGGTCACGATAAGCGTCTTGCGAGTCTCCCCAAGATCGATACTGACCTCATCGTCGACCGACTTTTTCAGCAGGGCCCGGGCCATGGGAGAGTCGATGCTAATGGCACTTCTTTTTGCATCTGTCTCGTCCGGGCCGACCAGCCGATAGCTGAACGTGTCGCCGGCCTCATCGCAGACTTCCACCGTCGCGCCGAAGTACACCGCGTGAGTGTCTGGTTTGTCGCGCACGACTTTGAGCGAAGGCAGCCGCTTCTGCAGGTAGCGGATACGTCGATCGATACCGGCAAGCTCCTTCTTGCGATAGATGTACTCGGCGTTCTCGGATCGATCGCCCTCGGCGGCGGCTTCTGACAGCGCCTTAACGACATCACGTCGACGCAGCCAGAGTCCCTTCAACTCCGCCTGTAGCATCTCGTAACCCGCGGGCGTGATGTACGGCGAGGTCCTGGTTGCCGGCGGTCGCCATCGTCCCATGACTGCGTTCCTGTTTTCAGTTCCGCGTCGAACATACTCGATGAGCTCGCCGAAATCGATGTCGCGACGCCGTTGCACTACACGATCGCCTTTAGCCAACTGACTTGAAACGGACATCGACGATCCCACCTTTGGTGTCTGAATCAAAGGAGAGTGTTCATGGCCGATGCAAGCTACACACCGCCGAAAATCTGGACCTGGGATAAACCGAACGGCGGCGCCTTTGCGGGCATCAATCGGCCGACGGCCGGCGCGCGCTTTGAGCGAGAGCTGCCTGTCGGCGAGCATCCGCTGCAGCTCTATTCGCTGGCAACGCCCAACGGGCAGAAGGTCACGATCATGCTCGAGGAGTTGCTCGCTACCGGTGAGACCGGCGCGGAGTACGACGCGTTCCTCATCGACATCGGCGAAGGCGACCAGTTCGGCAGCGGTTTCGTCGAGCTGAACCCGAATTCAAAGATCCCGGCGCTCTATGATCGGTCGACGTCGACGCGAGTCTTCGAGTCGGGTTCGATCCTGATGTACCTCGCGGAGAAGTTCGACAAGCTTCTGCCTCAGCAGGTGCCGGCGCGAGCCGAAACCCTGTCGTGGCTGTTCTGGCAGATGGGTAGCGCTCCCTTCCTCGGCGGCGGCTTCGGGCATTTCTACCACTACGCCCCCGAGCCCTACGAATACCCGATCGACCGCTATGCCATGGAGGTGAAGCGGCAACTGGATGTGCTCGACCAGAATCTCGCGGAGCGTGAGTTCCTCGCGGGAGACGACTACACGATTGCCGATATCGCGACCTACCCGTGGTACGGCGGGATCGTGCTGCACAACTCCTACGACGCCGCGGAATTCCTGCAGGTCGCGTCGTATGAGAACGTCGTTCGCTGGGCGAAGACCATCGAGGCGCGTCCTGCCGTGGCGCGCGGCGTGCGCGTTAACAAGACCTCCGGGCCGGAAGAGCTGCGCGTGCGCGAAAGGCACGCCGCCAGCGACATTGGCTGACTGTCAGACGAGGCCTCGAGACTCCTTGATCAGGTCATAAGCCTTGTTCAGCTCGCGCGATCGCTCCTCGGCAACGGCGCGCATGCTCTCAGGCAGTCCACGCGCCGCCAGCTTGTCGGGGTGATTCTCGCTGATCAGTTTCCGGTAGGCGCGCTTTACCTCGCTGTCGCTCGCGTCTTTGGAAACGCCGAGCGCCTGGTAGGCATCCTGGAGCTGGTCGCCCCTGGCCGGAGCATCGGGCGGCGGTCGGCCACCGGTCGTCGCCCTGAGCAGCGCCTCGAGCTGACGGACATCCCGTTCGCTCAGTCCCAGGCGCGTGGCGACCCGGACCAGCATCGCGTGCTCGGCCGCATCGATTTTGCCGTCGGCGGCCACCGCCATGCACTGTAACTGCAGGAACAGCTGCAGCAGCGGGCCGCGAGCGCGTGAAATTCGCGCGAAGTCATCGACGGCACGGTCAAGATCGAAGTCAGGCTGCTTGCCACGATTAAAGGAAGCTTTTGCCTGCTCGCGCTGCTGGTCGTTCAACCTGAGCATGTTGAAGATCTGCTCGACGACATTGATTTCGGCGCGGGTAACAACGCCGTCTGCCTTGCTCAGTGCCCCCATGATGGAAAACGTCGAGTCCATCATCTGGTTCTGCGCGACGCGAAGCCCGCCGATGAAACTCTTTCGTATGGCCCACGAGATGCCGTAGCCGACACCTGCGCCGATGAGCATGCCAGTGGCACCGCCCGTCGCGAGCCCGATCAGGCCGCCAATTAGCAAAAGGATCATGCGGCGAGTGTAGCAGTGTTGCTAACCGACGCCGGAGAATCGGTCGTCGCTTAACACAATAAGTTACAAAGCGATGCCGGGAATTGTCTACGATGATGACTGAGTCTTGACCTCACGGAGGCCGACATGAAGCGGCTGATTATCATTGGAATCCTGTTATTGAGCGGGGTCGCTGCGATGGCCTATGAAGAACCCGAGTACGAGCTCCTGCGAGCATCAGACGAGTATGAAATCCGGCGCTACGCGCCTTACATCGTCGCGGAGGTCGATGTGTCCGGCAGTTTCCGCAGCGCCGGCAACAAGGCGTTCCGCATCCTGGCCGGCTATATCTTCGGTGACAACCAGCCGCAGGCGAAGATGAACATGACGGTACCGGTAGAATCAAAAGCTATCGGAGAGAATGGAGCATCGATCGGACCGGTAGAATCAAAAGCTATCGGAGAGAATGGAGCATCGATCGGACCGGAAGAATCAAAAGCTATCGGAGAGAATGAAGCATCGACCGGAACCGTAGAGTCCGTCGATAAAGGTCAGAAGATGAACATGACCGTGCCCGTAGAGTCGCGGGCTGCGGAGAACGGCGACGAGACCACATATACCTATGCCTTCGTCATGGAACGGGCCTACACGATGGAGACGCTGCCGAAGCCGGACGACGAGCGTGTCCGGCTGGTTCTGCGGCCCGCAAAAGTCATGGCGGTTCGACCCTGGACCGGAAGCGCCAGGGAATCGAGGTATGAGAAAGAGAAGGCCGCTTTGCTGGGGGCGCTAGAGTCGGATGCGGTAACAGTCGTCGGGACTCCGGCCTTCGCTCGCTTCAACGGTCCGTTTACCCCGTGGTTCATGAAGCGCAACGAGATTCACGTCGAGATCGAGTACGTCGAGTAAGCTCAGGCGGACCAACGGTCCTTGCTGTAGGGGGTCCGCCCTTCGTACGCATGGCTGACCGCGAACATGAATACAAAAGCGATCGATGAGGCTCCGAGACAGATCAGGGCAACATGGTTGATCCACTCCGTCATCAGTTCGGTCGCGTCCTTTAGCAGCAGGTAGGACAACTCGCCCATTAGCGCAAGCATGTTCAAGAGCAGGACCGGGAAGAGCAGCCAGCCCGGCATGTGTCGCCACGCAACGCCAATGCCCGTCGTCAGGGCGCCGTTTCTCGAGAAAAAAAGCAGGCTGTAGACCAGCACCGCAACTGACAAACCAATGCCGAACACCTGGTAGCCCTGCAGCTGCAGGAAGTCGGGGTTCAATTGGCTGCCGCCCATGAATGCGTGCATGACGCTGACCAGCGAGGTCAGGATCATCGTCGCAAGCATCGCCTGAACCACGATAAACAAGATCGAAAGCTGTTTGTTTTCGGTCATGAAATCAGTTCCCTTGATCTGAGGCACAACGCAGGCGGCAGCGCTCGATTATACTGTGTGGATTATCGTGACGCGCGCCGGCGGCCGGTCCGGCCGGACGCGGGGTCAATGCATGAAACCGGAAGTCCTGATCATACTGTGCATTTTCGTGGGCTTTGCTGTCCTCGAGATCCTGTTTACACAGTTTTTCAGGAAGCCGGGCCAGACCCGGCAGGATGCCTGGATCGAACTGATCAGCACGGGTTCGCTGATGTTCGTGACGCAGCCGTTCGTTCTTTTTGCCGGCGGCTACGTCGCCTTTCTGCTCGCGCCCAACTCGGCAGGTGCGCTGGCGACCCTGCCCATCATCGCACAGCTGGGCCTGCTGCTCGTGCTGGACGACATGATGCAGTACTGGTGGCACCGGCTGTGTCACACGAGCCCATGGTTCTACAACCTTCATCGCGCGCACCACAACGCCGAGTACCTGTCGATCCGGGTCGTCTATCGGAATAACGTCTTCTACTACCTGTTAATGCCGAGCCTGTGGTTCTCCGGAGCCCTGATCTATCTAGGCCTCGGATGGGTCTACGCGTTCTATCTCGTTGTGAAAATGACCGTCATCACCGCGGCTCACTGCGACGTTCGCTGGGATGCCCCGCTGTACCGGATCCCGTGGTTGTCGCCAGTCATGTGGATTGTCGAGCGGACTATCTCCACACCGTCGACGCACAGCGCCCACCATGGCAAACACCTGTCAGACCCCGCCACGCACTACAAGGGCAACTACGGCAACCTGCTGTTTTTCTGGGATGTCCTGTTCGGCACGGCCAGGATCACGCGCAGCTATCCTGAACGTATGGGGGTCGAGAACCTCGACGAGGCCACGACCGCGCAGCAGCTGCTCTGGCCGCTGGTGCCGATGCCGATTGGCTCCAAAAAGCCCGCAGAGAGGCAGGCTGACCCCGCCGAACAACAATAACGACAGGGTCTCGTCGTCCCCTCAGGCCTCGCCGAATGCCGAAGTCCGCCGACTTCATTTATACTCCACGGTCTTTTGACCGGGAGAAGCGGGTTGGCCGAAGAAAAAGAGATCGCGGACGACATCCCCCCACAATCCAACCGAATGACGCGTTTCCTGAAGGTCGTCGAGGCCCTCGGTAACGCGCTGCCGCATCCCGTCACGCTGTTCGCCATGTTCGCCATTGGCGTCGTCCTGCTGTCCGGCCTGCTCGGGTGGATGGACGTCTCGGTGCCGGACCCGCGTCCGGAAGGCGCCAAGGGCCGTGCCGACAATGGCCTGATCGAGGTGATCAGCCTGATGAATGCGGACGGCTTTCGCATGATCGTCCTGAACCTCGTGACGAACTTCACGCAGTTCGTGCCGCTCGGGACCGTGCTCGTCGCACTGCTCGGTGTCGGCGTGGCCGAGCGCTCCGGTCTCTTGACCGCGCTGATTCGTGCGATGGTCCTGAACGCGAACCCGAAGATGGTGACCGTCGTTATCGTGTTTGCAGGCGTGATCTCGAACACCGCGTCCGAGATGGGCTACGTCGTTCTCGTTCCGCTCGCAGCGGTGCTGTACATGTCCCTGGGGCGGCACCCCCTGGCAGGTCTCGCGACCGCGTTCGCCGGCGTGTCCGGCGGTTACAGCGCCAACCTGCTGCTCGGCACCGTCGATCCGCTGCTCGCAGGCATCACGCAGGAGGCCGCGCGCCTGATCGATCCGGAGTACACGGTCGATGCCAGCGCGAACTGGTTCTTCATGATTGCCAGCACGTTCCTGATCACGTTTGTGGCGAGCTTCATCAGCCTGAAGGTCGTGGAGCCCTCCCTGGGTCACTACGACCCGTCCGAGGGAGGCTTCGATGACGTCGACGAGCACCGACTGGATCCGCTGACCGCCGACGAGCGTCGCGCGCTCAAGTGGGCGGGTATAGCGGCGCTGGTGATGATCATCGGTATCGCGTTGCTGGTCGTGCCCGAGGGTGCCGTGCTGCGCGACCCCGAGACGGGGCTCATCAAGGGTTCGCCGTTCCTGAAGGGCATCGTCGCACTGATCTTCGTCTTCTTCCTTGTACCGGGTGTCGTCTATGGCGCCGTCATCGGCACGATGCGATCGGATCGCGACGTTATCGATGCGATGGCAAATGCGATGAGCACGCTCGGTCTCTACATCGTTCTCGTGTTCTTCGCGGCGCAGTTCGTCAAGTTCTTCTCATGGACAAACCTCGGTGCGGTAACCGCCGTGACCGGCGCGACCTTCCTCGAGAGCATCGGCCTGACGGGACCGATCCTGTTCTTCTTCTTCATCCTGATCTGCGCCTTCATCAACCTGATGCTGGGTTCCGCATCGGCGCAGTGGGCGGTAACGGCGCCGATCTTCGTGCCGATGCTGATGATCATCGGTTACAGCCCCGAGGTGATCCAGGCGGCCTACCGGATCGGCGACTCCAGCACGAACATCATCACGCCGATGATGAGCTACTTCGGCCTGATCATGGCTTTCGCCGCGAAGTACGTGCCCAAAGCGGGCGTGGGAACTTTGATCGCCATGATGCTGCCTTACTCGGTGGCCTTCCTGATTCTGTGGAGCACTTTCTTCTTTATCTACGTTTTCGTGGTCGGCCTGCCGGTGGGTCCGGCGACGCCGACCTACTACGGCATTAACTAACGGCAGCACGTTCTGCCCTGACTGGAGACACAGTGTTTAGATCTGTATTCGCGACCATCGCGTTGCTCGGTCTGTCTGTCGCGGCTGTCGCCGAGCAGACGTTTGTCTTTTCATCCTTCGAGATCCCTGCCGAAGGCAGGATCGTCGTTCCCGTCGCGCAGGGCGAAGCGCTGTCGGGCGTCGCCGCCACGATTGACGAGCGCACCAACGGCGCCCTGACGACGGCCGCCGCCGAGACTTCTTTCTTCGGCGAGGCGGGTTCGACCTTGACCCTGTACGGCGTCGCGCCGTACTCGCGCATTGATCTGATCGGCACCGGTAGCGACCTGATCGATCGCGTTGCGGCCGAGAACTTCGGTGGCACAGCGTCCGCGGTGCTGCTGAGCACGAGGGGTGGCAGCGTACAGGTGCTGTGGCCGACGGAGGGTGTCGCGCCGGACGCAACCGCTGCGAGAGTGGCGCTCGGATTCAAGCTCCGCAGCTATCGTTTCGATAGGCACCAGGCGGACAAGGTCGATCCAACGACGCTGCCCACGATCCGGCTGCTCAGTGACGACGCGTCCGGCGCAAGCTTTGAGGACGATCTGCGGTACGTCGCCGAGGGTGTGTATCTGGCACGGGACATGCCTTCGGAGCCGGCCAACATCATCTACCCGCAGTCATTTATCGATCGCGTTCGCGAACAGTTCAAAGGTCTGGATAACGTCCGGATCAAGGTGCTCGACGAGAAGGACCTGGAACGCCTGGGAATGGGCGCCCACCTGGCTGTCGGCTTTGGGTCTGCACGTCCGCCGAGACTGCTCATCATCGAATACATGGCGGGTGGCGACGAGCCCCCCGTTGTGCTGGCCGGCAAGGGCGTCACGTTCGATACCGGCGGAATCTCGCTGAAGGGCAACGATGGCATGTGGATGATGAAGGGTGACCTCGGCGGAGCCGGTGTCGTCACCGGCACCGTGCTCGCCGCTGCGAAACGCGGTGCGCCTGTCAATGTCGTTGCTCTCGCCGCGTTGGCTGAGAACATGCCGTCGGAAAGGGCGCTTCGCCCGGGCGACGTGCTGACGTCGATGTCCGGCAAGACGATTGAGATCCGGTCGACGGATGCCGAAGGCAGGCTCGTGCTGTCCGACGCAGTCTACTATGCGCAAGTCAACTACGAGCCTGACGTTTTGATCAACGTGGCGACGCTGA
The DNA here is from genome assembly GCA_030066655.1 of Woeseiaceae bacterium. Lineage (GTDB taxonomy): Bacteria > Pseudomonadota > Gammaproteobacteria > Steroidobacterales > Woeseiaceae > UBA1847. The sequence goes on from JASJBE010000006.1 coordinate 42,377, forward strand.
CGGGTTCGGTCGGGCGCGCGCTTGGTGACGAGTATGCCGGCATTTTCGGTCGACACGACGAGATCGTGGCGCAGCTGACTGCCGCTTCCGCTGCGGCCGGCGAGGCCGTCTGGCGACTGCCGCTGGACAGCACGCATTTCGCACAGATCGAGTCTGAGTACGCGGATGTCGTCAATTCAGGTGTCGGCAGCCCGGGCGCGAGCGTCGGTGCCGCCTTCATCGGCACATTCGTCGACGAAGACCAGGTCTGGGCCCATTTCGACATCGCCGGTGTCGACTACTATTTCGCCGACACGCCGACGGTTCCGATGGGCTACTCTGGCTGGGGTGTTCGCACGCTGGATGAGTACCTGCGCCGGCATCATCAAAACTAGCAGCACGCTGTACGAGCCTCAGCCGGCACGATCCGGCATTGGTGTCCGGCGCAAAATGCTCACGTACGTGCGTGTACACTGCGCTCTTACGCCGAAAGCCGCCTTGTCTCGCACTCGCCTGAGACTTGTTCAGCGCACTGCTGGTCTCAACTGTCGGTCAACTGTCGGCTGCTATCTTCGGCACTCGGACCGCGTCGGCAATGATCTCGTAGACGGTGCCGGCCGGAAGGTCGGCGCCGGGTGCGTCTTCGCTGAAGTGCGCCGCTTCTTCCGCGCTCACTTCCCGCTTCACCAGTTTTCCTGACAGCGTCACCGTCTTGCCGCTGATGTCCGTCGGGACGAAGAAGCCGTAGTCCTTGAACGCGACGCGCACCAGGCTGTCACCGTCCTGCGCAATAAAGAAACAGCCTTTCTTCCTGCAGACTTTCGAGACTCGAGTCTTGATCACAACGGTCTTGTTCGCATAGGTCTCAGCGTCGTCGACGACAGCGCGCAGCGACAGAGTCTCTGCGCCGTTGTCGATCTCGGCGCCAAAGTCCTCGTAGCTGTCAGTCTCCGCCACCGGCTCGGACAGGCGAACGACATTTCCGTCGGCGAGGGCAGTGGTCAGGCTCAACAGTGCAGCAAACAAAACCAGAGTTTTCATGGCGTCTTCTTCCTCGAGAAGTAATAGGTTTCAGCAGCATACAGGACTCCGCCCAAGGCGAGCAGGATGCCGACAACGATCCAGGACTGAAGCTTCGACTGCGCGATGAGCCAGAGGCAGATGCCGAGGGCCAGCAACGGGATCAGGTAGCCGCCGGGCAAACGGAATGAGTCAGGCTCGTCGCCTCGCTCGCGCCGGATGGCCGGTAGCGACGCGATGCATATGATGTAGCCCAGCAGTCGGACGACCGTGCTGGCTACCGCCAGCAACACGAAACTGCCCGTCAGTCCGAGCACCAATGCGAGCCCGCCGTGGAGAAGGATGCTGACATGCGGTGTCGCGTGATTGGGATGCACCCTCGCGAACACGTCGGGCAAAGTTTTCTGCTCGGCCATCGCGAAGACCAGCCGCGGCGCCGAGATCATCGACCCGGCCAGGTTGCCGGCAATCGAGAAGATCGCCGTCAGCGCGATGATCGTGCCGCCGACGGGTCCGGCGAGGGCAAGGCCCACGTCGTACAGCGTAGAGTCGGCGTAAGCGTCTGACGGAATGACCGAGATGAACACGAGGACGATGAAGAAATAGAGCAGGCCCGTCACGAGCATCGTACCCACCAGCGCAATCGGCAGCGTGCGCTGCGGCTTCGACGTCTCGCCGGCCGTGACGGCGACGGTCTCGAAACCGACATAGGCGTAGATCAGCAGCAGCGTCGTGGCCCCCAGCTCCTCGATAGCGAACGGCGCGGGCGGAATCAGCGTCGTCGCGGTCACTTCCTGCAGGCCGAGTACGACGAGCAGCAGGAGCGGCAGCAGCTTCAGGACCGAGAACACGCCCATCGTGCGCACACCGTCCTTGACGCCGATGTAGTTGGCCCACGTCAGTCCTACTGTGAACAGCGCAGCGATCGCCTTCAGTGCCCACGGATTATTCAACGCCGGCACCAGTTCGGCGACGTACACGGCGAGAAAGGTCGCGTTCGCGGCGAATGCCGTCACCCGGCTGAGGTAGATGGCCCAGCCGGTGCCGAAGCCTGCGACGGGGCCGAAGGCCTGGCGAGCGTACAGCACTGGGCCGCCCGTCGTCTTGTAGTAGCTCGCGAGTTCGGCGAACACCAGAATGACCGACAGGAACAGCACGCCGACGATCAGGAACAGCCACGGACTGAACAAGCCAGCGTTTGCAGCAACCTTGCCGGGCAGGGCAAAGATCCCGGAGCCAATGAGTCCGTTCAGCACGAGCAACGAAGCGGCGATCAGGCCGATGTCACGTTTCAGCTGTTTTTCCGGGTCGTTCATCGTTTCCACGCAGCCCTCTCAAAGAGCGCCGAGTATGGCACATCGACCTGTCAGGGACCGCCCGGGCGACGATTGCGAATACGGTCAGTCTGCCGCATAGTTTCGGAATGAGAACCAAAACCATCCTGCTTTGCCTGCTGTCATTTCCGGCTTTCGCCGGGCCGGCCCTCGATTCTGTGGAGGCCGGACTCCAGTCGTTGATCGACGACGGAGATGCCCGCGCCATCGTTATCGGTCTGTACGACAATGGAAAGACCAGCGTCGCCGGCTTCGGCCAGCTGAGCCGGGACAACGACGCGAGTCCGAAGGCCGATACGATCTTCGAGATCGGCTCCATAACAAAGGTGTTTACGACCCTGCTCGCCGAGGAACAGGCTAGCGCTGAACGCCTCGCGTGGTCTGACACGCTGGGCATGCACCTTCCGGACGTCGAGTTCGCGTCAGACGCCGTAGCCGACATCACTATAGCCGAGCTCGCCGGTCACACGTCGGGTCTGCCGCGTATGCCGAACAACATGCCGATGGACGATCCGATGGATCCTTATGCCGGATACGACTCAGCCATGCTGCAGGCGTTCATCGGCGCGCTTGAACCGGTTTCGCTCGACAAGTCCTTTGCTTACTCCAACCTTGGCATGGGCTTGCTGGGTGAGATTGCGTCCTCGGCAGCCGATCTCTCGTACGAGGAGGCGATGCAGCGCGATGTGCTGAGTCAATTCGACATGGCTGACACCAGCGTCAGGATCACAGATCCGGAACGGCTCGCGCGAGGCTTCAGCGGCGGTGCCGACATGGCGAACTGGAGCGGCTTCGATGCGCTGGCCGGCGCTGGCGCCGTGTTGTCGACGACGAGGGACCTGCTGAGTTTCGTCGATGCAAACCTCAATGATGACAACGCCGCGCTGGAGTCGCTCAGGCAAAGAGCCTCATCGGCCGAAAATTCCTTCGGATGGATCACCGAGAAGCACAACGACGGCGACACGATCTACTGGCACAACGGGGGTACCGGCGGTTACGCGAGTTTCTTAGGTCTTCGACCGGAGTCGGGCACCGGCGTCGTGATCCTGTCCGCGTCGACAAACACCGGCAAAATCACCGAGCTGGGCATGGCGCAGATCAAGGGCGAGGAGCTAACCGTTGAGGAGGGCGACCTCGGGCCCTACACCGGAACCTATCAGCTCGCGCCTGGCCTGATGCTGGCCGTCTTCGAGGACGACGGGCGACTGATGGGTCAGGCGACAGGGCAGGGCGCGTTTCCGCTGACCAAGTCCGGAGAGCACGAGTTCAGCTTCGAGGCAGCCAGCATTCGCATCGTGTTCAATGCGGGCGAGCAGGGCTTCGACAGTATGAATTTCTACCAGGGCGGCTCGACAACGGCGGCGCCCCGGGTGGCCGACGATCAGGGTCCGCGCCGGTACACCGCGATCGACGTCGAGGCAGGTTCGTTGGCGGACCTGGTCGGCGGTTACCTCCTGGCTCCGGGCCTGGTGATCACGATAACGGCGAACGATGCGCAGTTGTATGCGCAACTGACCGGGCAGCCGGCGTTCCCCGTGTTCGCGTACGAGCCCGACAAGTTCTTCTTCAAGGTGGTCGACGCACAGCTGATCTTCGAGCGCGATGAAGCGGGCGCAGTCTCCGGTGTGATTCTCAACCAGAACGGTCAGCAGCGGGCGCCTCGTATCGACTGACCCGACCGGGAATCACGTCGTCGCGGCACCCTGCACATCGCGATAGATTTCTCGTATCTGGCGGCCCTGCAGCCAGTCCAGCAGGGCGTGCGCGACAATCGGCAGCCAGATGGAACCGCTGATAACGAACAGTACGCCGAGGGCGATACCGGCCAGTCCTGTCCTCAGCATGCCGCCCGCGCCCTGGTAGCTATGGCCGAGTCCGAACGCAACGGACGACACGAGGATGGCGGCCCACATCGGCATGATCAGCGCCAGGTACCAGAGCACGAAGCCACGAAACACGATTTCCTCGACGATGCCAGCGGTGACCGACAGCCGATAGAAGCCCGCGAGGTCCCGATCACTCTGAGGCAGGAAGTGTCCGATGTCACCAAACGATTTGCGGAGTCGCTCGCGTTCCGACTGGTCGAGTCGAACGACACTTCTCACAGATTGGTTCATTGCGATACCGCCGGCGGCGATCGCGGCCGCCATCAACCAGAAGCCGCTGCCCTGCGGGGGTAAAAAGCCCAAATCCGAGGCGGGTCGTGCGAGGTAGATCCAGCCCCCGGCCAGCACGGCCAGGAACGCCCACTGGACGGCTTGCGTCGCCGAGTAGAGCCGCGGGCGATCCACCGGTTCGCCGGCTTGGATCTTCTTTACGTAGCGGCGGAAGTTGACCCAGCTGCTGATGGGTTGGACGACGAATAGCAGAAAAATCAAAGCGTGGTCGAAGAGCGTCATTCTATTGGTCGAGGCTTGGCTTACCGCGTTCTACCCGATCGACGAACGCAGCCGCTGAGTCAGCCGAGCGCCTGCTCCAGGTCGGCGATCAGGTCGTCAACGTGCTCTGCACCTACGGATAGTCGAACGAGGTTTTTCGGGATAGGACTGTCCGGACCTTCAATCGAATAACGGTGCTCGACCAGGCTTTCCACGCCGCCTAAGGATGTCGCCCGGATAAAGACCTGGCAGCGAGAAACGAAACGCAGCGCATCCCGCTCGTCACCGTCGATCAGTAGCGACAGCATGCCGGAGAAGCCACCGTGCATCTGCTTCGCCGCAACCCCATGGCCGGGATGCGATTCCAGACCCGGGTAGGCGATCGAAGTCAGTGCAGGGTGACCCTCCAGGTGCTTTGCGATGGCCATCGCAGACGCGGACGCATTCGTCACCCGCAGGAACAGCGTCCGCATTCCGCGCTGCAACAACCAGGCGTCCAGCGAGCCGGGTATCGCGCCGGTCTCTGCCCGGTGCGTCTTCACGTCGCGCCACAGCTGACTGTCTTCCTTGACCACCAGCGCACCGGCTAACACGTCGCCGTGGCCGTTCAGGTACTTCGTCGCCGAATGCATGACGATGTCGGCGCCCCAATCTATCGGCCGGGTCAGCACCGGCGTCGCCACTGTTGAATCAACGGCGAGCTCTGCGCCCGCATCGTGCGCCAGTGTCGCCGCGGCCTCGATGTCGATGACGTCCCAGGTCGGGTTGCACGGCGTTTCGATCCAGACCAGGCGCGTCTTGCCGCGCACTACCTTGCGTTCGAGGTCGTCCGGGTCGGTCGCGTCGAAGGGCTCGATATCGAGCCCCCAGCGCTCCGCAAATTCGAGCAGCCAGCCGCGCAGCCCCCAGTACATGACCTTTGGATAGACAACATGATCACCGGGCTTTAGCGACTGAAACACAGCGGCGGCCGCGGCCATGCCACTCGAGAACAGCAGCGCTTCGTGACCACCCTCGAGGCGGCACAGCATCTGTTCTGCGAGGTCGTAGGTCGGGTTGTGATCCCGGCTGTAGCTGCGATGCCCGCCGATCAGTTGATACTGATCATCGCGGGCAAAGGTCGTCGACGTGACAACCGGCGGAATGACGCTGCCCGTCTCCGGGTCAATGTAGTGCAGTCCCTGCGCAATGTCGGTCTGCCGACGTGTCTTCCTGTCCATCGCTGTCTCTTTACTGACCGGGGTGGCCGAACAGGCGCGACCGGGGCCGCTATCCGCCTGACCTGCCCTCGATTGTTGCTGGCCTAATTCTTAACGACCGGCTCGAAGCCTTCAATCGCATCGGCCAGGCCCGTGACGAATTCGGCGCCAGCCGGCACCGTCGTCGATGACCCCTCAAACGCACCTTCCAAGGGCTGCGAGCGGCCGTCGAGACAGTCAGCGAGGAAGGTCTCCATGATTGCGTAGAAAGACTCGCGGTTTTCAGGGCGAGCAAACCCGTGACCTTCGTCCGGGTACAGCACGTAGGTCACCGGCAGCTCGTTTTCCTGCATGGCTGAGACAATCTGGTCGGACTCGGGCTGCTTCACCCGAGGGTCGTTGGCACCCTGTCCGATCAACAACGGTTTGGAAATCTCGTCGGCCTTGTACAGTGGAGACCTCGAACGCAGGAACTGCTGGCCTTCTTCCGTCGAGATGTCGCCGACGCGGAGCGTGAACGAGTCGAGGAATGACTTCCAGTACGGCGGAATACTCTGAAGCAGCGTGACGAGGTTGGACGGTCCGACGATGCTGACGCCGCAGGCAAAGGTGTCAGGCGTGAAGGTCACGCCGACAAGCGTCGCGTAGCCGCCGTAGGATCCTCCTGCGATGGCGACTTTGTCGCGTTGCGCAATGCCTTCGGCAACCGCCCAGTCGACGGCGTCGATGAGATCGTCGTGCATGGCCGCAGCCCACTCCCGGTTCCCGGCATTGAGGAAGGACTTGCCGAAGCCGCTCGAGCCGCGGTAGTTGACGTTCAACACGGCGAAGCCTCGATTGGACAGCCACTGTGACCAGCTCGAGTAACCATAACGATCCCGGGCCCACGGACCGCCGTGGACGGCCAGGACCATCGGTACGGCTTCGTCAGGACGGCCGTCACCGTCCGGGTCAACGTGCGGTGGCAACGTCAGGTAAGACACAAGCTCGAGCCCGTCACGAGATTCGATGGATACCGGGTGCATGACGTTCAACGGCAGCGCGTTGACCTTGGGCCTGGCAGCGAAGAGCTTTGTCAGCTCACCGGCTCCCCTGTCATATGAATAATACGTCAGCGGTTCCGTTGAGCTGTCACTGGCAACCATCCAAAGGCTGTTGTCACGAGTCTGCGACCAGACCGACACGGACCCGCCCAGCGACCCGCGGAGCTTGTCGAGGTCGGCCGACACGCTGTCCGACAGGGCATTCCATTCACGCTTCTTGTGCTCAACACTGAATGCCAGCGGCTCGTTGGTGACCGGGTCGACCAGCACCTGGCCAATGTCTGCTGTCTCGCCTTCCGCGAGAATTTCGCGCTCGTCCGTATTGATGTTGACTCGAAGCAGCGCCGTCTTGTCGCGCCCCGAGCTGTCGAGCATCAGGAAGTGCTCATTGTCTTCAGTAAAGCCGATCGGGCCGGACGTCAGCGCATCCTCGGGCTCAATCTTGAACATCTCCTGCCAGTCGCCGTCGTCGGTTTTCTTGAAGACCTGTTGCCCGCCGTCCGGCGTCGGCGCCGTAGCGAGCCGGATGTTGAGATCGAGGTCGGCAACCAGCTGGCCGAAACGATCGTGTTCTTCAACCAGCGTCTTCTCACCGGTCGTGACATTGACCCGCCACACGTCGTGCCATGACGGGTTGCGGTTGTTGATGCCGATCAGGTACTCGTCCGGATAACGGTGGCTGCCGCCGACGAACGTCCCGCGGACGTTCTCGTAGGGTGTCAAGTCGATGGCTTCATTCCCGTCAAGACCGACGGAGTAGATATGGAAGTCTTCATTGCCGCCCGTATCGCGAACGTAGAGGATGTTCCTGCCGTTGAAGGCCCATCGATGGCCGCCAATGCCGCGTAGCTTGTCATTCGTCATCGCCCTGGCTGAGTCGAAGTCGCCCAGCGGTGCTACCCACAGGTTCATGACACCATCGAGAGGCGCCATGAAGCTCATCATTTTGCCGTCCGAGCTGATCCGGCCCTGCGTTCTCTCCGGGTTGCCGAAGTAGACGCTTCGGTCAACCAGTTCAAAGTCATCCAGGGTCGCCTTTGCCGCGGTCTCCGCAACCGGCTCCTCCGGCTGGCCGCAGCCTGCCAACCAAAAGGCGAGCAGCAGTAAGAAAAGACTGTTTTGAAGTTTCATAAGCTATTCCTTGAGAGCTGTCGTCGACTGCGCTGCCCGGCAGGTTCCTGCCGGGTAGCGAGAGCGAGCTCAGGTGGTTCGTATGTTTGCGTTCAGTCGGAACAGGTTGGTGGGGTCGTACATCTGCTTGATCTTCAGCAGTCGTGCGAAATTGCCGCGGTAATTCCGGTTGACCTGGGTTTGTGTCTCATCGAATACGTCGTTCGTGTAGAAGCCCTGGGTATGTGGCTGCATGTGCTTCCAGTGCGCCCTGATGTACTTGATGTGCTCTGCAGGATCCTCGCCCATCTTCCAGGAGATGAAGGACAGCATGTTGTGACGAGCCTCCCGATGCGCGAAGGCGGTTGCTTCGTTGGAAACGCGCCCGATCTTGCCGCCTGACTGCTGCGTACCGAACCATGTCGCCCGGGTATCGGAAATCTCGAAGTTGTCGATGGCGTCGTCGATGATGCTGCCCTCGAACGGACCGCAGAAACCGGTCTGCATGTACGAGCCGTTCGCCCGTATATCGTCGTGGTCCCCCGAACGTTGCACCGCCACGTAGTCCTGCGGTGCGGCCGTGTTCTGAAGCACCGTGCCTGCCTTGAGCATCGGCGCCATCAGCGCTTCCGCTTTGCCAGGGTCGCCGCTGTAAGTAAAGGTGAGCACGGCAGCAGGTTGGCCGCCCGGTTGCGACCCCATGAAAAAGCTCGTATCCATTTCGTCCGGCGCAGCTTCGGCGTATTCGCCGAAGAACCGGGCGATCTGCCTGGCCTCTGTGAACGGATAGACAATGCTTCCATGTATGACCTGGCGTTGCATGGGGTGCAGCTGGAACTTGAATGACGTGACGACCCCGAAGTTACCGCCGCCGCCGCGCAGTGCCCAGTAGAGATCCGGATTTTTTTCGGGGCTGGCACGACGCAGCTTGCCGTCGGCCGTGACAACATCGAATTCCAGAACGTTATCGATCGTGAGCCCGAATCGCCTCGCAACACGCCCGAAGCCGCCTCCGAGCGTCAGTCCGCCGACCCCCGTGTGAGACACCGTGCCTGCCGTTGTCACGAGGCCGTGTGACATCGCCTCATGGTCAAGTTCACCCAGCAGGCTGCCGCCGGCGACGCGAGCGGTCTTCTCGACAGGGTCGACATAGACGTCGCGATAGGTAGACAGGTCAATTTGCATGCCGCCGTCACAGCTCGACTTACCCGAGGCACTGTGGCCACCGCACTTCACGGCGGTGAGCAGGTCATGGTCTCTTGCAAAACGGACGGCGCTGCTGATGTCGGCGGGCCCCGTCGGCTGAACGACAAAGGCCGGATGCTTGTCGAACGACGGTTCGAGCAGCGTCCGTGCCTCGTCATACGCCTCAGTACCGGACAGCCATAACTTGCCCTTGAGACTGTCGCTGAGCTCCTGGACCTCGGCCTGCTTCAAAGTGAACTGGCTACCGTTCAGCTTGACCGCTTCGATGTCGGCTTCGACCTTGGTCGGCCGGTACAGGACGTCTTCCCATGCTGCGCGGGCTGGCACGCTCGCTGCGACGGCTGCCGCAACGGATGAGCCGAGAAATCTGCGTCGGTCCATGGTCTATCCCCCTTATTCTTTTTAAGGCGTAACCTTACACCTGCGTGCGAGCCACAGCCACAAGGGTGAGATCACGCTGCTTTTTTCCAGTCTCGCTGGCCCCGCAAGAGGCGCGCATTTACGCCGCAGATCGTTCATCCAGCTGGGTCCTGACCATGCGCGCCAGTTTCTCGATCTCGAAGGGCTTCTGCAACAATGGAACCTTGCCGAGCTCGAGGCCACTGTCTTCCAGCACGTTGTCGGTATAGCCGGACATCAGGATGCAGGCGGCGGCAGGCTGCAAGCGACGCGCCTCTTCGAGGAATTCTGCGCCGTTGATCTGCGGCATGATGACGTCCGAGATGAGTACATCGATATCGCCGTGCTCCCCGGTGCAATATTCGAGGCCCTCGTACGCATCGTTGGCGACCATGACCTTGTAGCCGTACTGCTTCAGGCCTTCTTTGAGCATCGTCCGGATCATCTCTTCGTCCTCGACGATGAGAACCGTCTCTGTTCCGGTAGCCAGCGGTTGCTCAGCAGGTTTGTCGGTCAGCGATTCCGCCTCCTTGTCCGACGCCGGGAGCAGCACCGTGAACTGGGTTCCGGTGCCCAGCTGGCTGCTGACACTAATGCTGCCGTCCGCGGCACTGATGATTCCGTGCACCGTTGACAGGCCCAGTCCCGTGCCGCGACCCATTGGCTTGGTTGTGAAGAAAGGCTCGAACACACGTTCACAGGTTTCTGTCGTCATGCCGACGCCGGTGTCGTTGACGACTATCTTCACGTAGCGGCCGGCCCCGAGGTCCTGTTTGTCGCCGGGTTGGATGTCGACATCACCTGTCGCAATCGTGATGCGTCCGCCGCGCGGCATTGCGTCCCGCGCGTTACTGGCGAGATTCAGGATGACCTGCCGGAGCTGTGTCGGGTCCATCTCGACCGGCGGCTGGCAGCAGCCGAGCTGCATTTCCAGCGCGATGTCCTCACCGATCATGCGCCTGAGCATGCCGTCCATGTCTTGCATCAGCTCATCGACGTGGAAGACCCGGGTCTCTACGGGCTGCATACGGCTGAACGCGAGCAATTGTCGGGTGAGATTGGCCGCCTGACTGGATGCCTTGTGAATTTGCTCCAGGCTGCTGCGGGACTTGGCGTCCTCGGTGCTCTTTAAGAGCTGATTCGTCTGACCAAGGATGGCGGTTAACAGGTTGTTGAAATCATGGGCGACACCGCCTACCAGCTGGCCCAGCGCGTCGAGTTTCTGCATGTGATGCAGCTGCTCCCGGCTTTGTTCGAGGGCACGTCGCGTATCTCCCTCACGGACAATGGAGCCCCTGACCAGGCGCATCGTGAATGCGACAATCAACGCCGTCATGGCCGCGAAAGCCAGCAGGGCGATGTAAAAGGGCGTCGTCCTCGCATTGTTGTTGTCCAGCGCCGCAAGACTCTTTTCTGCAGCAACGATGTGCAGTCGGTTGAACTGCATCACGAAGTGCTCCAGCGATCCCGCAAACCGGTCAGCCTCGTCATCAGTCAGACCGGACGCTGAAAGCGGGGCCAACTGTTGGACTCTATCCCTGATCCTCTCAAGCGTCGCCTCAAACTCCGCCCCACCGAACTCTTCCTGCAGAGCAACCAGCTTCTCTACGTTGATCTCGATCGAAGTCAACAGGACCTGCTGATCGACGGTGGTGAAAACGTTGCCGCCGTGTGCGTGCGGACCCTCGTCACCTGCATGCGAGTGAGGAAAAAAGATGTGTTCGAGCTCCCGCACGTTCTGGCGGAGTTCCTGCGCGATAGAGGATGACTTCAGGTGAAAAAAGGTGACGCGATCACGGGCCTCGAGTTCGACGTCCTGCATGGAGAAGAGCGACAGCAACACAACCGCAGCCAGGATGAAGACGCTCGTAACCATGGCGTACATGTAGGCCATCAGTTCCCTGCTTCTGCTGTGATTGCTATGCCGAGTCATGTCTGGTCATCACCGAGGGCCAGCACCGCCCGACGAATGTCTTCGAAATCCGCTCGACCCGCCGGCAGGAAGACGCTCGCTCTAAGCGATCTCAGTATAGCCGCGTGCTCTGCGTTGGAGTTATCGAGCGCCAGGTAAGCATCGACGAGGGCCTTCTTCAGGTCGTCACTAATGTTCTCCTGAATCGTCCAGACGTAGTTAGCGTAGCCGGGCGTCTTCGCGACGACGCGTATTCCGTCCGCCGGTATCCTGTCGGAGCCAAGTGCCTCCTCGAGAATGAAGCAGTTCATGACGCCGATCGCTACGGACGAGTCGATCACCTTCTGCGCGGTCTCAAAATGGGTCCGAGCATGGTCTACGCTCGAGAAAAAATCCTCTGGCGCGACTCCCGATCGTTGCATGAAATAGCGCGGCATCAGGTGGCCGGATGTCGACAACTCGGAGCCGAAACTGAAGGCGCTTCCTTTGAAGTCGTCTATTACTCTGCGCGAGTCGTCGGACCGTGCGACGTAGCAGCTGCGAAACGAGACGTCTATGTCTCTCATGACCAGGGGCTCTGCGTTTACCGCTTCTTCAGCGCTGACAAAAGTCACGCTGCCGAGAAACGCGAGATGGACATCGCCATTGATGAAGGACTGCAGCAGGCTCGCATAGTCCTCTGCAAGCACGAGTTGCATCGACTGGCCCGTGGTCGCTTCCAGGTAGTCCATCAGCGGATCGAAGCGAGACGACGGCTCGTCCGTCGACCGGTCCGGGAGCACGCTGACCACCAGCGTCTCCGGAGCAAGCTGTCGGTCGTTCTGGCAGGACGCCAGTGAGAACAGGGCGAGCAGTGTTAGCAGCGGATGCCGTACCACAGATCGCGCCCCATGGTTTTGAGTACCGGTGCTCATCGCAGGGCATTGTAGCCTAAACACACTACGTGCACGGCGTTGCTGGCGACGATCGTACCCGGGCGCAGATTCCGTTGTCGTTGCGGCGCTACGCTTCCTGTTGCAGCGCGTCGAGAATGTGCGACCAGACACTGGGATTAAAGGCCATCCCCAGGTGAGATCCGTTCACTTCGATATGCTCGACGTTCTGACTGAAGCGGTCGATCGCGGCCGGCCAGGCGACGATGCCGTCGGTCTTGCTGTAGATCATCGTTATCGGCTGGTGAATCGGGTTGACCTCGCGCTTCTCGATCATGGCCTCGATCCAGTCGAGGTCTGCACCCTGCTTGGCGAAGTAACGACCGGTTGCCGTGTACTTCGGCCCGCCGACGACGGGTGACCCGAGCGTTATCACCTGTTCGATGGCCTGTGGCAGGTCCCGGGCGACTTCGCGAGCAATGTATCCTCCGAGACTCCAGCCTATCAGCACGATCTCTCGTCCCGAGTCCTTTTGCCGCTGTCTCGCATGCTCGACAAAGCGGTCAACCAGGCAGGGAACGGCGGCTTCGCCGCGATAGTCTTCCCGGGTCTCGACAGGCCAGCGGTCGGAGAGTAGTTCGAGGCTGTTCGGCATGTCCTGACCGGCGCGGTTTCTGCCCATTCCCCAGCCTTCGACCACGTATCCCTGCTTGCGAAGAAAGTGCCTTAGCGGCGCCGTGTGCCGATCATCTGCGCCGAAGCCCGGCAGCACGATGATCAGTCGCTCGTCCGCGCTGCTTGGCTTTCTGAGCTGCGCTGCGGTCAGTGACAGAATCATCCGCCCGGCTTCGAACAGGGCACGTGTTTCACCGATCAGTGCGGCTCGTGGGGGTGGTCTCAACTCACTCATGCAACAAGTTCCTCTTGCGTCTTTGCCCGCAGCGCGATCGCGACGGGATCGAGCGTTTCCAGGTGTGTTTTCATCGCGCGCATCTTGCGCTCGATGCTCTGCATCTCGTCCTCGTCGAACGGCGAAAGCTGCTCCTCGATAAACAGGGCGGCCGCTGTTTTTGCGGCGTCGAGCCGTTTTGCGCCGGCCGGCGTCAGCTCGCAGACGAAGGAACGCCTGTCGTTTAGCGTCTGCCGCGTGACGATCAGTCTGTGCTCCTGAAGCCTGTTCAGCACACCGGACACGTTGCCCCGGGTGACGAGCATTCGCTCGGCGATCCGTTTCGGCAGGGCGTTGTCGCCGAGGCTGTGAATCGCGTTGAGTACGTCGAATTGGGGCACGGTCAGGTCGAACTCCCGAAGCATCGCCGCATAGCGACGGTTGCATTCCTGGTAGGTTTCGACGACCGCAATCCAGCTGGAGGCCTGCAGGCGGCTGAGTTTCGGTTCATTCATCGGGCACGTGATCAGGCAATAAAGTTTAAGACTAAACTAATATAGTTTAACCTTCAACGATATGCCGGCCGGGAGTTGTAACAGGATGCCACTCCGCCAGCGTCAGATGCCGGCAGGAAACCAGGAATGGACCGGACCGTTGGGAACTATCGGCGTGTCGACTTCGGCCCGATGAAATACCAGGCGATTATGCCGACAACCGGGAAGATGGCGACGATGATGACCCAAAGCACCTTTTTGCCCCTGCTCGCGGTGCTGCCGAATATCTGCATAAAGGCATACACAACGATTGCGAGGTGGATGATGCCGAATACGCCCAGTTCATCCATGTCTTTATCCTCCGATTGCGGGCGGCCAGTATGGGAGCCGCTCAGGACGCTGTAAAGCGATCATCCAAGTATGCCTGCTGCGGCCCAGCGGGCTTTCATCCAGGACTTTGGCCGGGTCCCCGCGGCACTCCTGCCTCGCGAGTCAGACCGCGTTGCCAGCGGCATGTCCGGATGCCCATGCCCACTGGAAATTGAACCCGCCGAGCTGGCCGGTCACGTCAACGACCTCGCCGATGAAGTACAGACCGGGATAGTCCCGGCACTCCATCGTTGACGAAGACAGTGCGTCTGTATCGACGCCGCCGAGTGTGACCTCGGCCGTGCGGTAGCCCTCCGTCGCCGCCGGCTTGATGCGCCAGTTCGACAGGCGGCTCGCTATGTCGCGAAGCTTCGTATCCGAAAGCTCGTTCAACGGTGTCTCGCTGTTGTCGCGCCAGAACAGGCCCTGCAGTTCTGTCACGAGGGCTCGCGGCAGACACTTCGAGAGTACGGTGCGCACCGTGGCCTTCGGCTGTTGCCGCTTTGCCTGCAACAGCTCGTCCTCGATCGGTGTCGAGGGCAGCAGGCTAAGGCTGAGCTCGTCACCGGGATGCCAGAAACTCGAGATTTGTAGCGCGGCCGGGCCGCTCATTCCACGATGCGTGAACAAAACGTCGTCGTTAAACGACGTATCGTTGCAGGCGACGCTGGCCGGCGTGCTGACCCCCGACAATCGCTGCGTCATTTCATGGAAGGCGCCGGTAAACGTAAACGGCACCAGGGCGGCGCGCGTTGGCTTGACGACGATGTCGAACTGCCGGGCTACCTCATAGCCGAACGGCGATGCGCCCATCTTTGGAATCGACAGCCCGCCCGTCGCGATGACGAGAGACTCACAGCGGAACTCCCCGACCGCGCTCGTTACGGACCATCGCCCATCCGGATCTTGAGCTGCCGGTGCTACCGCTTCTACGCCGGCCTCGAGGATGAGCTCGACACCGCCATCGTCGCATTCAGCGAGCAGCATGTTCAGGATGTCCTTGGAGGACCGTTCGCAAAACAGCTGCCCGGCGGTTTTTTCGACATACGGAATGCCGTGTTTCTGCACCAGGTCCAGGAAATCATAGGGGCTGTAGCGGGACAACGCCGATTTACAGAAATGCGGGTTATCCGACAGGAAGTGAGCGGGTTCTGTGTTCAGGTTAGTGAAGTTGCAGCGCCCGCCCCCTGACATCAGGATCTTCTTGCCGGGCTTGTTCGAGCCCTCGAGCACGAGCACGCGCCTGCCGCGTTGAGCGGCTGTCGCAGCGCAGAACAGCCCTGCGGCGCCGCCTCCCAGCACAACAACGTCGTAATCGGATGCCATGACCTGGAGCCCTTATTCCGCCTGTTACAGATTCTCCCGATACTGTTGCAATCGGAAACAGCTTGAAACTCGTCTGAGACCCAAAAAAATCGGGCATCGCCGACACTCTTCCCTCATTGGAGCAATCGTTTTTTGAGGATGGAGCAATGAAGGGAGTTGTCATCAATTTATCACTATTCAAGTTCGGCTGGCTGGCCGTTGTGCTCAGCGCCGGGGCCGGGCTTGCGGAAGTGGGCGCAGCGACGGTCGCGATAATCGCGCTCGTGCACCTTGTCAGGGCTCATCGCATAAGCAATGAACTGGCGTTGCTGCTGGTCGCCGGCCTGATCGGGCTGGCGTGGGAAACGCTGCTGGTGCAGACCGGGGTCTTAAGTTATCCGACATCGGCCGCGAACGCGGCGGTGGCCCCTTACTGGATCGTTGCGATGTGGGTGCTCTTCGCCACGACGCTGAACGTTGGAATGAAATGGCTGCACAAGAACCTGGCGATCACGGCGCTGGCCGGAGCAATCTGCGGTCCCTTGAGTTTCGTCGCAGGTCAGAAAGCCGGGGCCGTTGTCCTGGCTGAAAATTCGATTCTCGTCCTCGGACTGGGATGGGCGGTATTGCTGCCTGCGGTCACCTTGATTGCACGCGCGCTGGACGGCTACAACGATGCCCGGCTCGCCACGGCTCGCGCAGGAGGCTCGGCATGAAACTCTCGACCTTGCTAGTCACAGCGCTCGTCGGCCTCGTGTCGGCTGGCTCGTCTGTCGCCAATGACGACCGGCGCACGTGGGCCTTCGACGTGTATCTCGATGACAAGGCCATCGGTTATCACAACTTTGCAGTCGCGGAAGAGGGCACACGGACCGTCCTGGAGACCGAGGCCGAGTTCGACGTCAAGTTCCTGTTCGTGACGGCGTTTCGATACAAGCACAGCAATACCGAAATCTGGTCGGACGGCTGTCTTGACGAGCTCTACGCGACGACCGACAACAACGGCGAGCTGCTGACGGTGACCGGCGCCGAGGAAAGCAAAGCATTCGAGGTGTCGAGCAAGCGCGGTGAGCAGACCTTGGACGGTTGCGTCCGGTCATTCGCTTACTGGAACCCGGCCATACTGGAAGCCGATCGCCTGCTCAATTCCCAGACCGGCGAATACGAAGACGTGGACGTGCAGCTCGAAGGCGAGGACCTGATCAACGTTGCGGGCCAGGAGGTCAGTGCCAATCGCTACCGGGTGTCGGTGAGCCGCGGCGACATCTTCCTGTGGTATACGAAGTCCGACAATACCTGGGTTGCACTGGATGCACCCGCGAAAGGAAAGCGACGCATTCGATACCAGGCGACTGATATATCCAACTTGAAAACGGAGCTGACGACGCTTGCCGGCGTCAGGTCCTAAGCATTCACCGATTGACTGTCAAACAAGCAAAGGAATAGCAAAATGACTACTCGCGTAATCCACAGCGGCCGACCCATTCTCGCAGCCCTGTCTGCGGCTGTGATCGGAGCCGGCTGCGCCACCGTGCCGCAGGGCGGCGATATCCGGGTGGCGGAGAATGTCGACATCGAGCGTTTCATGGGCGACTGGTACGTTATCTCCAGCATCCCGACCTTCATCGAAACCAAGGCATACAACGCTGTCGAAACCTACGAGCTCAACCCCGACGGGACGATCGACACGACGTTCACGTTCCGCAAGGGCGGTTTCGATGGAAAGCAGAAGACGTATAACCCCAAAGGCTTCGTGCGCGAGGGCACCGGCAATGCGATCTGGGGCATGCGCTTCATCTGGCCGATCAAGGCAGACTACCGGGTTGTTTATGTCAGCGATGACTACTCGACGACCATCATCGGCCGCAACAAGCGCGACTTCGTCTGGATCATGGCGCGGACGCCTGAAATACCGTCACAGGATTACATCGATCTCGTACAGATCATTCGTGAAGAGGGCTACGACACCAGCAAGCTCAGGGAAGTACCCCAGCGCTGGGACGACTAGCGGCTAGCTTGACGGGGCCACGGCCTGCTTGGCCGTGACTTCCCGGTACTCCTGCACCCAGCTCGACGCGGTCTGGCAAAACGGGCTGTTCTCGACGGAGATCTCGAAGATCGGCGCGTACTGCTTGAGCTTCTCGATGCTGGCAGCGACGAGCTTCATGCAGAACAACTGGTCCATCGGCACGCTGGCACTGAATCGATCCAGCAGGCTCTTCAGCAACCGGTCCTTCTCCGAATCCTCCTCGATCGCCGCGATACAGCAGAGCTCGTTGGCGAACACGGCAATATCGCGAAGCTGTTCGTCGACCGTTTCCGGTTTTACCACCTTGCCGTCCGGCACGCCTTCAATCGCGGCGATGAGGTTTTTCGGCAGCTGCCAGTCCCCGGCGACTGCCGCGCCGATGGTCGGCAGGTCCACACCGAGAACCTTGACCGCCGCTTCCGATCGATTCAGGCCGGCATCGCGCATCAGCTCCAGCATCTCGTCGTATTCTTCGCTGAAGTAGTACAGAACGAGATTCTCGCCGAGCGACTGGAACATGCCGCTAATGAACGCTTCTTCAGCCTGCGGCAGCTTGTGCGTCTTCGCGAGATGCCGTGCAATCAGTCCGCTCAGGAATGAGCGTGCCATGGAATCTTTTAGCCTGGTGTCGCCTCCCTTCAGGTGGCCGAAGAACGTCAGGCTGTTCGCGGTCATCCGAACCTGTTCGAGCCCGAGCAGGACGACCGCCTGCGACACGCTGGTGATCTTGCCACCGCGCACGCTGTAGAACGACGAGTTCACGAGCTTCAAGAGCTTGCTCGTTAATGCGAAGTCTCTGAGGATGACGTTCGACAGTTTGTCGGCGGACGCCTCGGAATCGGACGACGTCAGGCGATTGATGTCGGCCAGCGTCCTCGACACCGTCGGAAACTCCTTCTTGCGGCGCATACGCCTCAGCAGATATTCGATCGTGCTGTGCTGTGCCGGCGTTTCCGTCGCGGCCAGTTCGAGGTTGGCCTCTCGCAGGAAGCGCTCGAACGCCGTCAACATCTCGGCGCCATTCGCGTATCGCTGCGCGGCGTTGCGGGCCAGCGCTCCGCGGACGAAGGTCTCGAATTGTTTGCCGCCTTCGAGCTCGGCCAGGTCCGCAAAATCCGGGTCGGCCTCGATGATCTTCTGGCGAATGTTGCTGAACGTGTTGCCGGACATGGCCCGCTTGCCGGTCACCATCTCGAGAAACGTGCTGCCCAAGGCGAACACGTCAGTGTGCGGACCGAGTTCCTCGCCGACAAAATGCTCGGGCGCCATGTAGCGCAGCGTGCCGACGGCGTGATCTGCACTTCGAGCGATCCTGTCCACGAACTGGGACAAGCCAAAGTCCATGACGCGCGGCGCGCCGTCCGCGCCCATCAGGATGTTCCTCGGGCTCAGGTCGAAGTGGACGATCTGTTCGCCGTGCGCGGCTGCAAGCGCCTGTAGTGTCGCCCGGATGATCGGCACGGCGTCCGAGATGCTGTATCGGCCGTCCCTCTTCAAGATGTTCGCGAGCGTCTCGCCTTCGACGTATTCGAAGACGAGGTAGGGGCCGATCTCAGACTGGCCGGCATCGAACACCGAGACGATGTTCGGGTGATTCAGTTTGCCGGAGATCTCGCCTTCGCGGAGGTTGTTGTCGCTGTCGACATTGACGAGTGATTCTTCGGCGGTCGTGATGACCTTGATAGCGACGCTGCGCTTCAATGCCGGGTCGAATGCTCGATACACGACGCCCTGCGAGCCCTTTCCGAGTTCACATTCGACGTCGAGACGGCCAAATGAACCTGTCTTCTCTCCCACTTCCTGTGCCCTGCACACCAGCTATACAGGGGGTTTCGGCTGTTATTTCAGGAACTTGAATAATTGGCAGGGATTCCTGGAAGGGCGCGCTAAAGGAATGCCGGATTCAGTCGATAGTCTCCATATGACATAACGAGACGTGTTCCATGAATATTCCAGGTACGACCGCCGCCGCGCTTCCAACCATCACCTACGCAGCATCCGAGCCGACTACGAAACCGCCGGCGCCGGTCAGCAGCGCAGAAACGCAGACCACGGCCGAAAAACCGCGTGAGCTCGGCTTGAAGGTGCTCCAGGCAGAAATACGCCAGGTCTTAAGCGCGCGTCTGAAATTCTCCTTCGGCACCAACGGCTACGAATCGGCGAAACTGTCGGCTGCTGCCGTCGCCGGTGAGTCACTGTCGGCGGCCGGCTGGCTGCTTCGAGAGGCGCCGCTCAAGGCGGCGGAGGAACTGAGCGAGCTTCGTGACGACATCGAAGATGCTGCCGAGGCAGCCCGGGAGCTAGTCCCAGATGACGACCTCGACGACGTTGAAGAGGCGCTTGGCCGAATTGACGATGGCTTCGATGGCATCGGAAAGGAGGCCGCGAGAAACACCGAGTCGTCGGCTTCCGTTCTGGCGGCAGAAGCGATGATCAAGCAGCGATCCGTGGTCAGGATTCGGACACAGGACGGCGACGTCGTCACGCTGAAATTCCGACAGCGAGAGTCATTCTCGGCTATGTCCAGCGCCGACGAATCCGGATCGGCCACCCAGCTCGAGATGAGCAGTCGCTCGCGCATGGACCTCCGGGTGCGCGGCGAACTGGACGATGGTGAGCTGCAGGCGATAAAAGCCGTCTTCGAGCGCGCACAGGAAATTGCCGGCAGCTTTTTTGGCGGCGATCTCGCGGAGGCGTTCAGTAAAGCCAGCGAACTTGAGTTCGATCGGTCAGAACTTGCGAAAGTAAAGATGAAGTTTCGTGAGCAGGAAGTGAGCCGCATCCAGTTCACGCAGACCGTGCCGTACCCAACACTGCAACCGGCCGTGCCCATCTCTCCGTCGGAGTCGCCGGAGGTCGTCGCGCCGGATAATGTCGGGGCGGCGCCAAACGAAGCGCCAGCAGCATTCGCTAATGATGAGAAGCCCGTTCTCGTCGCCGCGGACGCCAAACCTGCTGTCGCCGTTCCCGAATCAGAGGGGCAAGTCGCCGAGCAGCCCGGAGCGATCGAGCGTTTCGTCCTCGAAATTCGCAACTTCCTGCGCTCAACGACGCAAGGATTCGAGAAAACGGACGGGCAGCGCTACTTCTACTCGGAGTCGTTCAAGCTCAGCCTGTTGAAATCGGTTTTCGAGGCGAGCGCGCCTGAACAGTCGGGCGATGAGAGCGACAGGGCCGTCGCGGTCGTCAACGCACTTAACGAGTCCGACTGAAGGCAGGTAATTTACTGCCGGCGCGGCCGTGGCTGAATACGAGACTATTCGTCCCGGAATACCAGCTTCGGGGCTGTATCGATGAGCAATGTCTACTCGTCTCTGAAGACCAGCTTCGGAGTTCTTTCGATGGAGCATGGCTATTCGTCTTGGAATACCAGCTTCGGGGTACTTTCAATGGAATGTCCCTATTCGTCCTTGAACACCAGCTTCGGGGCACTTTCGATGGAGTGTGGCTATTTGTCTTTGAACACCAGCTTCGGAGTCCTTTCGATGGAGTGTGGCTATTCGTCTTTGAACACCAGCTTCGGAGTCCTTTCGATGGAACGTGGCTATTCGTCTTGGAACACCAGCTTCGGAGTACGGTCAACGAAGAATAACCCCCAGTGTTTTTCGGCGCCTTCCGCGTTGTCCGGATTGCCTTTCCACGGCTCGTCGAAGGCCTCGAAGAAAAAGACCGTCACATTCTCCTGCTCCGCCCAGGCTTTCAGCTCATTGTAGTGGCGGCGCTGGTTCTCCTCGTTCGCCTGCTCGCTGAATTCTGTCGCCGTCGTGGCCCAGCCGGCCTCGAGGATGGCGATCGGCTTGCCCGGAATCGCCTCGCGTACACGTTCGATGTTGTCGATGGTGTAAGCCAGGGCTTCGTCAACGGTTTTGCCTTCCCATGCGGGATAGGTGTGCACACCGAGAAAGTCGACAACCTGCCCGAGCTCGTAGCCGTCGGTCGCCCACCAGTCGTAGTTGTCGGCCGTCGTGACGGGTACGTCGACCGCTGCTTGCACCTGCTTGATGTATTCGATGGCTGACTCGACGGTAACCATGTGGTCGTTCCATTCGACCAGGGCCTCGTTGCCGACGTTGATCGCCACGACGATTTCCGGGTATTGCTTCGTCAGTCGAATGCCGTCCGCGACTTCTGCCGCGTTCAGGATCGTGTTGGCCGCGAGCTCGCTGTCAGGGATCGGTTCGTCCAGCCACGGGCAGCCCTCGTGATTACTGATCTCGGCGCGTAACCAGATACCGAGCAACGCCTTGATCGGCAGATCGTGTTCTTTGATGATCGCCAGGACACGTTCCGAGTTATCGCCGGTGTCGTACAGGCGAATGAGCTTGAAGTCGTGCTCGACGAGGATTTGCAGGTCTTCGAGGATCTCTGCATCGCTGGGGTTAACGGCGCCGTCGCCTCGATCCGGGTGCTGGCCTTCCCGAAACCCTGAGTAGGCCACCGCCATGACTTCGCCGGACAGCAAATCACTTTCGTTCTGCATCGCTTTCGTTACCGCCGCCTGGGGGGCATCGTTACAACCACTACCGACCAAAGCGAGCAGTGTGAGAGCCAAGAATTTTCGCACGTCGTCAATTCCATGTTTTTGTCAGTGTCAGCGAGAGGTTTTGCCCGGCCGCATCCAGTCCCGACCCGTGGTAGCGGTAGGACGTGTCCAGGATGTTCTCCCATGCGAGCTCGAACGCAAGACTATCACTAACCGCAATATCAGCGACAATGTCGACCGTCACCCAACCGGCCGTACCATTCGGGTCGATACGGCTGTCACCGACGTCCCGGGCACTCAGCCGGTTCTGCTGATCCGCAAACCTGGCCGCCGCACTGAGCGTGACCCATGCCGATGCCGAGTAGTCCAGCCTGAGTTGCCCGTTCAACGGCGGAATGCGGTCCGAAGGCTCTTCCACGTTGCCGGCGAGCCGTTGCTCGCCGCGGGCATAGTTGACGACGCCGTGCAGGCTGAGCACGTCTGACAGATCGAGGTCGAAGCCTGCTTCGACACCGTAGATTGCTGCGCTTGATGCGTTCACGCTCTGCACGATGTCGCGCCCATCCGGCGTCTGCTGACCGGTCGTAACCGACGTAATGCGATCGTCATAGTCGAGGCGATACACGACGAGCTCAACGCGCAGGTCGTCCGTTCGATACCGGAGTCCGAGGTCCAGTTGCGTTACCTGTTCGGATTCCAGCGACGTGTTCGGGATGTTGAAGCGATTGCCCGGGCGATTGCCGAGCGTGCCAAGGTCGAAGATGTTCGGCGCGCGAAAGCCGAAACCGACGTTTCCGGTCAGTTGCAGCGCGTCATTGATATTGACGATGATGCCGGCATCGCCGCTCAGGTCTGTGACGTCGAATTCAGACGCCGGCGTAAGTTCGGTGGCCGCGAGGTCGACGTCGACCCTGCTGAGCCGAACGCCGCCGCTGAGCAACACCGACGGGCCTAGTGCCCATGTTCCATTTGCGTAAGCGCCCGCCTGGGAGAGGCTTGAACCATCGGGAAACCTCGAAGAGCGCACGGTCTCGGCACCGCCGTCGAGGTCTCGCTCGACGCGACTGCTGTGAATGGAATCGTGATAGAACTCGACACCCGTAATCCACGATGCCGCACCCCTGGCACCCGACAGGCTGCTGGACAGGCCGAACAGGTCGCTGCGGTTTTCCTCGAATCGCCGCCGATCGGCGCCCAGGGCGACGCTCCGACGGTCGTCGTCGATTCGTTGCCAGGCGAGATCCAGCGTCCAGTCGGTCTCGCTGAATTGATGCTCGTAGCGACCATGCAGAAACGTCCGCGCATTGGGTGCGAAGAAGAACTCGTCGGCGTCGGGTTCCGTCTGGCCGAACCCGGCCACAAGTTCGTCGATGCGCGGCGTCTCCGGCTGCTCGGCGAACTGGAAGTCGACAAACAACTTTCGCTTCTCCGATTGCCGGTAGACGATTGCGCGACCACTGTACGCGTCGAACCCGCTCGGGCCGATGCGATCGCCGCTGCCCGTTCTCCGATTGCCGGTCGTCAGCGCACTGCCGCTTAGACCGAACGCGAGTGCCTCGTCGCCGAACTCGAAACTGCCCTGCAGTTCACGCGTCAGTTCGGCGGAGTCCAGGCGACCGACCAGGCGACCACGACGACCAGCGGTTTCGAAGGTCGGCTTTCGCGTGATGACCTGAACGACGCCGCCGACCGCGTCGCTGCCATACAAGGAGGTTGGCGAGCCGCGCACAACCTCAATGCGCTCGACCGCTGCCGACGGTACCAGGGCAAGGTACTGCGTCGGCGCACTGCGAAAGATCGCATTGTTCAGGCGCATGCCGTCGACCGTGTGCAGGATAGCCGAACCCTTGAGGCCACGAATAATGGCGGCGCCCTGACCCGGTGTCGTCTGCTGAATGTACACGCCCACCTCATCGCGCAATGCATCCGTCAGCAGCGGCGTATCCGCTTCGGTTACGCTGACCGCGCTCGAGATCAGGTCAACGTCGACCGGGCGTCGGGTCGCCGTGACGGTGATCTCATCGACAACGTCGGCGTGTGCGTCGGCAAGTAGCAGGCCTGCCATGCACAGCATGGAAAATCGTTTCATTGATGACTGATAGTGAGCTTGCGGGAATACGCAGAGCCGAAGGATACCACCGGATCGCCGAGTCGATCAGGTCTGGCAGGGGGATTTCGATTCTGCTAGGGGCGCGTGGGTCGCGCTGATGGCTAGCTGACGGCGGCGTTCCGCGCGCGCCCGTCGGTGTCGGTGAGCAGCGCCTCGAAGTCGTCCGCTCGAACCGGTGCGCTTATCAGGTAACCCTGTGCGAAGTCGCACTCGTGTTCGCGAAGGAATGACATCTGGACTTCGTTCTCTACGCCCTCTGCGGTGACCGTCATGCCCAGCGTCTTCGACATCGCGATGATGGCGGCGACGATCGATCGACTGCTGCTGTCCGATTCGATCTCGGCGAAGAAACTGCGGTCGATCTTCAGGTTGCTGATCGGGTATTTGCGCAGGTAGCTCAGTGACGAATAGCCGGTACCGAAGTCATCCAGCGAGACCGATACATCGAGGCTGCGCAGCTCTTCGAGCATCCGTACCGTCCTGTCGCCGCCGGCCATCAACGCCGACTCGGTGATCTCGACGTCGAGGTACTTTGCCTTGACGCCGCTGTTGCGCAGCGATCGAGCAACGATGAATCCGAGGTCCTGGCGTGCCACCTGGATAGCGGACACGTTGACCGCCATGCTGATTGGAGGCAGTCCGCGAGACTGCCACTCCTTGAGCTGGATGCAGGCCTGGTTTAGCACCCATTCACCGATCGGAACGATGAGGCCCGTGTCCTCGGCGATCTTGATGAAGGCGTCCGGCGGCACCATGCCGCTTTCCGGATCGTTCCATCGAATCAGCGCTTCGGCGCCAACGATTGCATACGTCTGCGGATCGACCTTGGGCTGGTAATGCAGCTCGAACTGGTTGAGCTCGAGCGCCTTGCGCAGCTTCGTCTCCATCTGCAAACGGTCGGCCGCCGCCCGGTTCATTGATTCCGAGTAGTACTGGTAGCTGTTCTTGCCGCGATCCTTGGCGTGATACATTGCCGTGTCAGCGTTCTTGATAATCTCGTCGACCGTCTCAGCATCACCCGGGAACATCGCGATACCGATGCTGGAGCTGACGTAAAGTTCGTTACCTTCGATCATGAACGGTTTCTTCAACAGCTTGAAGATTCGCCGGGCAACGGAGCGCGGTGCGTACTCATCATCGACATTGCGCAACATGACGACGAATTCATCGCCACCGAGCCGAGCCATCAGGGAGTCCGACTTCTCCGAACTGATGCGAGACAGCAGGTCGCCCGCCCGCACCTCGGCGACGACGTCTTCCGAGAAACGCCTCAGGAGTTCGTCGCCTATCTCGTGGCCAAGCGTGTCGTTGATGCGACCGAAGTCGTCCATATCGACGTACAGCAGAGCGAGTTTCTGGTTTTCCCGACTCGCCTGCGCCATCGCGCTTTCGAGTTGCTGCCGGAACAACAGGCGGTTGGGAAGCCCCGTCAGGCTGTCGTGATAGGACAGGTACTGCACGTGTTCGTCAGAGTCCCGCAGTCGATCGCTCATAGCGTTGAATGCGTCAGCCAGGTCGCCGAGCTCGTCGTTGCTGTACGGCACCAGCGCACCGGCCATGCCATTGCTGCTTACACCGTGCGTCGCGTCGATGATCGCGCTCACGGGGCGAAGCACGATATGGTGCAGTGCCAGGTAGAGAGCCCCAACGGTCAATACGATGCCGGACAGCGTCACCAACAGGATAAGCAATCCGAGCTTGCGACTCGCGGCGTACATCTGGGAGGCGGGAATAACAGCATAAAGATAGAGCCCGTCCTCCAGGCGCGTGCCGAACACCGCCGAGTCAACGCCGTCGATTGTCTGCTTAATGAATTCCCCGGACACTGCGGCCGCCGTCCAGTCGCGATAATCGAGATCGGGAGGCAGGGCCTCAAACGCGCGCCTCGAGTGCCCGTACAGGATCCTGCCGTCATCGTTGGCGACGACGTAATAGCCGAGGTCGCCGATGCCACGTTTCTTCGTTCCTCCCTCGAGGTTCTGAAGGCGAACAGAGAAGGTCACGGCGCCGATGGCGTCGCCGGTAGCGTCACGGACCGGCGTGCCGACGAGCAGCGAGGCTGTTCCGCCCGCGCTGTCTTCGAACGTCGTCACCGAAACGGTGTCGCCGGCGTCGAGTACCGACGCAACGAAATCCGCGGGAAGCAGCGATTCCATCGTCGAATCGGTGCTCCTGTTGACCAGCAGCCCGGCCGCGTCGAACAGCTGTATGTCGTAATAGTCAGGATACGTCGCGCGGATATTGCCGGCGACCTTGAGAAAATCGGTGGAGGAGTCCGGGGTCGACGCGGACAGGAGGCGGCTTAATTCCGGGCTCTCGGCGAGGATGCGTGCGTTACCACTGGCCGACTTTGTCTTGGCGCCCATGTAGATCCGATAGACGCGCATCAGCGCATCGATCTCATCGACGACACGACCCTCGGCAGACTCACGGATCTGCGTGTAGCTGACGTTGCCGAGAAACAGCAACGGTGCCATGACGAGCGGCATGAGCAGCGCAACAAATTTAGTGCGTAGATTCACCGGGCACTTCGCCTATGCAATAAGAACGACCCACGCGCTGTCGCCAGCGCGTCTTTTAGTCAAATCGTCGGTGAGCAGGCGCCTGTTCACCTGAGTGGGCTATCGGCGGCTATATCTGAATCTTAAGGACCAGAAAGCGGTTTTTAGGGTCGGAACAGCGGCCCGAGCGCTGTCTGTTGCATCCGGCAGACGGCCATGACGACCGTGGTACCCGCCTAGTCGTCAGTTGCGGGCGGCGTAATCCTGTACACCTGCGCGTAGGGAATGTCGCGCTCGTCCTCCACGCGTAACTCAGCGACCAGCTCGAAGTACGGCGGGACGTTCTGTTCAATCGCGAGTGCATAAAACAGCGGCGGATTCAGCGTCTTCAGTTCGTCGAGCGGGGTCGGCACGGGGCCATCGTCCGTGGTCGTATAGATGCTGTAGATGTGTACGAGGACATACTCGAGGTAGGGGGCGTAGCCGAGAAGCTCGGACGGCTCGGACTGCAGCATCACGTCGGCGAAGATCAGTTTTTCAATCTGCCGTTCCGTTAGCAGGAAGTTGTTCGAAATGACACTGCAATCCGTGTGGTACCGGATCCGGTGCCCATCGTCCTGCGCGCTCAGGGCAACCCCCGGGTTTGCTGCGCAGGCTTCTGCAAACTCGCTGAAGATCGGGTGAATGACGGCGTATTCCCTGTCGAGACCGGGCATCGGAGGCTTAAATAGCTGGTAGCGCAAGGCCGGCTGCATCAGCAATAGCAGTGCGACGAGTGTGCCGCCGGCCAGCACTGATGGCTTTAGCCCCCTGGCAATGCCTAAGCGGTGGGCGAAGTACACGCCGCCGGCAAGCAACGCCCAGCTGCCGAACGGGTGAAAACGAAACTGGCTGAGCAACATCACGAGGCCGAGCAGGGCAGAGACCGCGAAGAACAGGTTGCGTGCGCTGCGGTCCTTGACGGCAAGCCACAAAAAGCCCGCGAACAGGACCGGCGCCAGCAGGACCAGGTAACCGTAGAACCGTGCCGCTCCCAGCAACGAACCGGACTGGGTCATCATGCCGATCGGACTGCTCACCTCGGTAATTCCCTGCAGCCCGGCCTTGTCGCCGGCGATATAGCTCGCGCCAACGAGGAACGGGACAACGAGAGGCAGGGCGAGCACCGCGAGCGACCCGCCGACAATCGCCAGGTTACGCTTTGATATTGCGAAGCGCTGCAGCAGGATCAGGGCCGCTGCGGAACACAGTGCGACGTAGAAGTGAAACCACGAAAACGTCCCAAGCTCGAAGAAAAACTGATGGAAAGGTTCCGATGGAAGAAGGACGAGCGTCGTGCTGGCCAGCAGCGCGATGGCCGTCACGTGCAGCTTCTCGAAAGGCGCGCGTCGACCCTGCAGCCAGAACACGAGGACGGTGAGCAGGACCGGGATCTGCAGTACGAACAGGCTCGTATGAACGGCCGGCGCCGTGCCCAGCGCAATTCCCAGCTGTACAGCCGCCGACCCGGAGCCCGGTTTCTCAAACAGCCGCAGCCCTGACCACGTCACCAGCAGGACAAACGTCAGCTCGAGAAAGTGATGATCGATGATGCCGACCCCGTGCAGGAGCTGCGTCAAAGGCGACAGCGCAAAACCCACCAGCGCCACGGCCGACAGCGCGATCGGCAGCTTGAGGCTCCGCAGCAGCAGCGTCAGCAGCCCAACGTTGACCAGCAACCAGACCACCGGCACGTGTGCCAGGAACTTCATCGGCTGCATGTCGGGCTGGATCCACAGCGCCAGCTTCAGGGCCTGTGCCATCAGGTAGTTGTAGGCCCATGGCCACGTGACCCAGCTACCCTCCGGCGCATGGATCATCGTGTCGAACTCATAGAAGCCGCGCTCGCCAATCGCTGCATCGATGATGCGTCGTGCGTGGTACATGGAATCGTTGCCGGCCGGGATGTACTCGCCGCCCACCAGGGTCGCAGGCAGGAAACTCAGTGCCGGGATAACGGCAACCAGGCTGGCAAACAGCCACAGCGCGATCAGTTTGTTGTCGGATCTGGATGTCTGCACGTGGTCAGTCCCGATTCTCTTGTCTGAGTGGCCGGAGCAGGGCGTTGAAGATCATTGCGGCCACGGGCCGTCGCCGAGCAACGACAGCGTCTGCAGGAACACGACCTCGACAGGAACACCGATGGTGCCGGTGAGCACGAACATCGGAAACCATCGCCTGTTGCTGGTAACGCTCACGTTCGAACAATGACGCCAGGTGCTGGCCGGCGCTCACTCGCCGAAGCGCCGGGCGTCCGGCCCCGGGATTCTGAGGTAAGACAGTCGCTTGAGTTCGCGCCGGCCGCGCGTGACCGTGTCCAGCACGAACCCGCAGGCGAGCGCGAGAAACGCGAGCACCATCAGGCCCGTCGACAGGATCGCTGTCGGGAAACGCGGCACGAGACCGGTCTCTATGAACTCGATGATGATGGGCACTGACAGCAGTACCGACACGGTCGCCAGTACCGCGAACACGACGCTGAAAAACGCCAGCGGCCGCTCTTCTTTGAGCAGGACGATGATCGTGCGCAGGATGCGGGCGCCGTCACGATAGGTGTTGAGCTTGCTCTCCGAGTCTTCCGGGCGTTCCTTGTAGTGCGTATCGACCTCGGCCTGCGGCATACCCAGCTCCAGCGCATGCACGGTCAGCTCGGTCTCAATCTCGAAGCCGCCGGAGAGAACGGGGAAAGACTTCACAAAGCGCCGGGACAATACGCGGTAGCCGGACAGCAGGTCTGATACGCGCCTGCCAAAGGGTGCCGAGACCAGGCTCGTCAGTAACTTGTTGCCGAAGCGATGACCAAAACGATACGCCTCGGTCGACGTCTCGATGCGACGACCCGTGATCATGTCCAGGCCGTTGTCGAGCAGCTCGCTGACCATGGCCGGCGCCGCGGCGGCGTCGTAGGTGTCGTCTCCGTCGACCAGGATGAACACATCCGCCTCGATGTCGGCGAACATGCGTCTGACCACATGCCCCTTGCCCTGCATCAGTTCGGTGCGAACGATGGCGCCGTGCTCCTCTGCGACCTCTATCGTTCGATCCGTCGAGTTATTGTCGTAGACGTAGACCACGGACTCGGGAATCGCGCGTCGAAAGTCGTCGATGACGGTGCCGATCGTGCTTTCTTCATTGAAGCAGGGGACCAGGATGGCGATCCGGGTGCTTCTTCGGTCCCTGCCACTGGCCGCACGGCGCTCTATTCGCTCTACTTCGCTCATGCGCGAATTGTAACCTAGGTATTTGTCTGACAACGGTATTTGGTCACGAAAGTGCACTTCGGCCTGAGGCATACTACGCGGCATCTGACAGGAGAACGTGTGAACCATCCCGAAGCCGCCGGGCCGCTAAAAGGCGGTCTGGATTACAGGAATGTCGTCATCTGGGCCATTGCGACCTCGATCACGATGTTGATTGCGTGCCTGAACATGCCGTCTGTGTTCACGCCGATGGGCATCGTGCCGTTCGGCAACGATGCCTTCTACCACGCATCGCGAATTCTGGACACGGCGATCGGGGAGCGAGGCTTCTACCAGTTCGATGCGATGATGCACGTGCCGGAGGGCAGCTGGGTGTCCTGGCCGTGGGCCTACGATCGGTTGCTGGCGGGTCTCGTCAGCCTGCAACAGGCCATCGCACCCGCCGGCGACCCGATGGCGCTGCTCGTGTTCATACCGGTGATCTGGACCGGCATGAACATGGGCCTGCTGCTCGGTATCTGCAAGCAGCTCGGCCTGCGCATCGAGTTTCGTGCCCTGGTCCTGCTCGGCTTTGCCTTCCTGCCGACGACGCAGACGCAGCACCGGCTCGGCCAGATCGACCACCATTTCATCGAGCTGTCTTTCATCATGCTGTGCACGTGGCTCGCGATGCGTTGGTTTCGAGACAGCACGAATCTAAGGTTCGCGATCGGCTGTGGTGTCGCGCTCAGCGTCGCACAGGCGTTTCATCACGCGCTATTCATCCTGCAGCTGCCGATGCTATTGAGCGTGGCGCTGCTGTGGTTCAAGGGCGAGATGCCCGACCCGAAGTCGATCAGGGTCATGGCCGGCGCGTTGCTCATCGCCCAGCTGGCTGTCGTTGTGCCATCCGGCCCGTTCCTCGACATGCAGTTCAATATGACGACGCTGTCCTGGTTCCACCTGTACATCGCCTGTTGCACGTCGGGCCTGCTCGTCGCAATGAGCATGAGGCCGTTCTCGCTGCCGATGCTCGCGGGCCTGGGCGTTGCCGGCATCCTGCTCGTGATTCCGGTCACCGCGCAGGTAACACGCGGCGCGGACTTCGTTGCCGGGCGCATGGAGATGCTGTCCGAGATCCTCGAGATGCAGAGCCCCTGGGCCATGATCAGTGGAGACTTTGGTTTCGATGCGACGATCGGGCTCTACAGCCTGTTCATTGTCCTCGTCCCGTTCCTGCTGCTGTTCTGCGTCTGGCGACTGGTCAAGGAGAAAGAGGCGCATCTCATCGTTTACCTGGTGTTCGCGACCGTCGGCATGGGCCTGATGCTGATGCAGTACCGGCTCAATTACTTCGGTACGGTATTCATGCTCAGCGTGCCGTGGTTCGCGCTCGCGTACGTGCCGGCGATTCAGGGGATGAAGCGCAGCCTGGTCGGCGCCTGTGCCGTGCTGATCTTCCTGGTCGGATTCCGCCCGGCACTCGTCGGCCCGCTGTTAAACGAGTACCCGGTTGCCGGCAGCGTGCTGTATGAAACTGTGCAGCCTTTGATGCCGGCGATGGCCGAAGCCTGCGAGGAGGATCCGGGCATCGTCCTCGCGGCCGGCCAGTTCGGTCATCAACTGTCGTTCCATACGGAC
This sequence comes from Woeseiaceae bacterium, assembly GCA_030066655.1. Taxonomy (GTDB): domain Bacteria; phylum Pseudomonadota; class Gammaproteobacteria; order Steroidobacterales; family Woeseiaceae; genus UBA1847. Next base: position 73,868 of record JASJBE010000006.1, read on the forward strand.
TGTAGCGTGATCGCCAACAACTTCCTGTTCAGTGACTTCCACTTTATGAAAGTCCAGGAAGTGAACGAGCTCTTCCGCGTGCCGGCCGATGTGCTGGCCAACGCCGGCAGCCCGATCAAGTACATATTCGTTATGCTGGCCGACACGCACGAGCTGGTCGACGGTGTCACGGTGCTGAAAGACCTCGAGAACATCGAGCAAAGAAACCCGCGATTGATTCGGGACCTCGTCTTCAGAGATGAACTGCCGGATGGCATCGAGTCCGTGAAGTTGCTGGAGTTGATGCTGGAAGACGGCTCCTCGCTGCCGCTGGCCGGCGTCTATAAGCTGACCAACTAGGCACCAAGGTCAAACGCTAAAGAAAAAGGGCAGCCGAAGCTGCCCTTTCTCGCGTGCGCCGAACGCCCGGTCAGAAGCGAAACGCCACGCCGAGCTGGATCCGGTACACCGACGGCAGCTGCGCGATCTCGGGCGCGGGCACCAGTGATGACGGATCGCCCGGCACGTAGCCCGGCAGTGATGACAGCACGTACTGCGAGCCATCGCCTGATATCGCAACGGCGGCCGGCGCGACGTTGGATGGCGCCGTATAGCTCTCGACGCGACCCCAGTTGTCATTCAGCAGGTTGCCGAGGTTTTCGATGTCCAGCGTGACGTCAAAGCTGAAGTTATTCGCCAGCGTGAACTCCTGCATCAGACGCAGGCTAACGGTATTGACCCAACTGGTCCTGCAGTTGTTGCGCTGAACAACTTCGCCACGATTCTCGCTCAGGCACGGTGTGGCCGAGATGAACGCGTCGAGATCAGCGAGAAACTGCGGGTCGCCGGTGATGATCGGGTCACTGAGACCGGTCGGGACGTAGAACAGCTGGTTGCCGATGTTGTCGCCCTCGGAGCCGAAATCCGCTAGGAAGTTACCGCCGAACGTGCCCACGCCGTTGCTGCCGAACACATAACTGTAGTGGCGGCCGGAGCGGCCCTGGTAAACGAGCCCTGCCATCGTCCTGTTGTCACCGAAAATCTGATTCTCCCAGGTCAGCTGCGCCGTATAGCGATGCTCGACCTCGTAACGAGACGGAGCGACACCCGGATTGTTCAGGTCGGTGCTCGGATCGAACGCCAGCGTCTCGAAGGTAACGAAGCGGTTATACGAACGCAGCTCCTCGATGTCCTGGTGCGTGTAGCCCAGGTTCAGGTCCAGGGTGCCGTACTGGGAGTCGAACAGCTTGGACACTTTTAGCGTCAGGACTGTGCCTTCACCCTCGCTCGTGTTTCTCGTGATGTAGTCGGCATCGTCCGGGAAGTCGTAGATCGGGCGACCGTCCGGCGCAGAGCCTACGACGCTGCGGCGCGCCTCGATGATGTCGTAGCCGTTCTCCACGTCGGAGTAGATCAGGTCTGCCGACAACTGCCAGTCGTCGCCGAGATTCCAAGCGCTCAGGTCTGCCAGATAATCGATGCCGATGCTGTACTTCCACGTGCTCAGGATGTCGTAGTCCGGATCGATTGCATCCGTCTGGCCGACCGGGTTCACGCCGATCAGCGGCTGCAGGTTGTCGAAGGCCGCGTTCGGGTCCGGCAGGGCGGCGACGGCCGCGAGCACTTCCGGAATGTTCGCGCCAAAGCCCGGGCCGGGCAGGAATGACGCAAAGGTACGGCTGATGCCGTCACCCGCGTAGCTGTTCGACAGGATGATCAATGGAGCACCGCCACCGAACAGGCCAACGCCGCCGCGAATCGTCGTGCGGCCATCGAGGTCCCAATTGAAGCCGAAGCGCGGCATGACCAGGTCCTTGCCGTCGAGGTTCTCGCCGTTCGTGAAACCGCGGCGAGCAAGGAAGTTCGGGTTGTCGGTGATCGGGTCGTCGTTGGTCAGCGTGTCGAAGCGCAGGCCGAAGGTCAGCGTCAGGCTGTCGGTCGGCGTCCACTCGTCCTGGATGAAGAAGCTGTCCGTATCCAGCGTGAAGTCGGCTTCGGCATCGGTGGCAACACCCGTGTTCGAGTTGCCGTACAACACGAAGTTCGGGATGCGCGCTTCGAGATTGTCGATCGAGCCGAACACGAACTGGCCTTTCGAGAATGGCAGGAAGCGATTGCGCACCGACTTGGACTCACGTTCCCAACCGGCGGTGATCACGTGATTGCCGACCGAGTAGTCCGCTTTCAGGCGGATGACATCGGATTCGTTGTCAAGCTCGTTGGAGTGGCGGAACTGGTCGCCGCCCGCCTGGATGATGCCGCCAGCGTCTGTGAAGACCTGGAAGGCCGGCGTATTGGTGTTGAAGCTGATCTGGCGGTTCTCGACTTCCTTGGTGCCGATCTTGACCTCCGTTGACAGGTTGTCGGTCCAGAAGGAAAACAGCTGCGCAGAGTAGGCTGTCAACTTCTCATTGATGTTGTAACGGTTCGACTGCAGCGCTGCGACGGTCGGGAAGTCGTCGAAAGAAACGTCGCCGTCAGCGACCTGGTAAGAAAAGACAGCACGGTGGTCGTCGTTGATGTTCCAGTCGAGTTTCAGAAGGATCTTCTCGTCCTCATCGACATCGCTGCCCGCGTACAGGCCCGGATCGAAGCCATACTCGTTTTGCAGGATGCTGCGAACTCGATCGACGTCGGCCTGAGTGACGCCAGCGATCGCCTCGATCGGCTGTGCGTTGGTCGGACGCGTGGTTTCGAACTTCTCGTAGTTCGTGAAGAAGAACAGCCTGTCCTTGATGATCGGGCCGCCGAGTGTGAAGCCGTAGACGTCCTCGTCGAACTCGCCGAGGTCAATGTCGACCCCGTCGGACCTGTCGCCGGTCCAGCTGTCGCTGGTGGACAGGTAGAACGCACTGCCGCTGAAATCGTTCGTACCGGATTTCGTGACGATATTGATATTGCCGCCGATAAAGTTGCCGTAGGTGACATCGAACGGTGCGATATTGACGTTGATGGCTTCGATCGCGTCGATGGAGATCGGAGCGCGCTGCGTGGCGGACGCGTTCTTCGACAGGCCGAAGTTGTCATTCTGCGGCACGCCGTCGATCGTCACGCTATTGAAGCGGAAGTTCTGGCCGGCCATCGAGACGGCCGGACCTCGGGCTACGCTGTTGTCGACCAGAATCTTCGGGTCGCGGGCCAGCGTCGAGACAAAGTCACGCGACACTGAAGGCGTCGCATCAATTTGCGCCCGATCGAAGCCGGCGCCGATGCCGACCGCCAGTTCGTCAGACACACCTTCGGCGGTCACGATGACTTCCTCGACGTACGGCCGTACGGCAAACGGCACGACCTCGGTCTTGTCGAGCTCGAGGTAGATGCCCTGGATGACATCCGCGGAGAAGCGGCTGGTGTCAGCGACCGACACCTCGTAGGGACCACCGACGGCAAGGCCGCGCACGGTGACAACACCGGCCGCGTTGCTGGACTGGGTGATCTTGCGACCCGTCGGTATGTGGTGAATCAGCATCGGAGCGCCCGATACGCTTGCGCCGTCGGCGTCCGAGACGACGATACGCATCGAAGCCGTTGTCTCCTGCGCAGCAACGGTGCCCGCCGACAAGAGCGCGGCAGCGCAGATTAACAGGCAGAGCATCAAGCGCCTGGCTTGAAGGAAATGGAGTGACATTGAGGATCCCCTGGTTGGTGTTCTTTTGTGACCCGAATTCGCCCCGGAAGGCGAGCCTTTTCGCCGGCCGATCATAGCACCGGATCCGCGGCCGGTTCAGGTTCAGCGGGGGCATACGGTAGTGGCTTACGCGCCATAGTTAATAACGCGTCAAAGAGGTTTGCGTAAGCAGATGAAAAATCGAAATACGCCAAACACCCAGGCCTGAAACAAAACAGAAACCTGTCGCGGTTTCCGCGAACGTCGAGACGCTTCAGCCAGCCCGAAACGAAAAAACGGCGGCCAGGGGCCGCCGTTTGCTCTTGCTGGTTGACTGACGAATCAGGTCTTCGAGGCCTCGAAGATGGCTGCGATGGATCCATCCAGCATCGCATTGAACTCGTCGTCGGTCAGCTGCGCGTACAGGCCCTCGGCCAGCGCACGCGAGAAGCTCGCAACCATGCCGTGCTGCTTCGCGAGGCGCTCGTTGGCTTCCTCGCGGGAATAGCCGCCCGACAGCGCGACCACGCGGATGCAGTTCGCGTGAGCTATGCAGTCAGCGTACAGGTCGTCCTTCTCCGGCAGCGTCAGCTTCAGCATGACGAGCTGATCGTCGCCGAGCGCGTCGAGCTGCGACATGATCTCGGCGTGCAGCATGTCCTCAGCGGCCGCCTTGTCCGGGCAATGGATATCGACTTCCGGCTCGATGATCGGTACCAGGCCGGCCGCGATGATCTGCTTGCCGATCTCGAACTGCTGGTCAACGATGGCCTTGATGCCGTCGGCGTTAGCCTGCTTGATGACCGAGCGCATCTTCGTGCCGAATACGGCTGTCGTCTTGGCGCGCGCGAGTAGCTCGTCGAGCCCCGGGATCGGCTTCATCAACTGGACGCCGTTCGCCTCGTCGGCCAGGCCCTTGTCGACCTTCAGGAAGGGAACAACCTTCTTGACGTTCCACAGGTATTGAGCGGTCGGCTGTCCCTCGACCTCACGATCCATCGTGTTCTCGAACAGGATGGCGCCAAGAATACGGTCGCCGTTAAACGCCGGGCTCGTCATGATCCGCGTACGCATCGCGTGTACGACATCGTACATCTCTTCGTCATTGCTCCAGGCGTCTTCCGTTACGCCATAAAGGCCAAGCGCCTTGGGAGTGCTGCCGCCACTCTGGTCAAGGGCTGCAATGAATCCGGGCGTGTTGCGTGCTTTGTCTAACTGGTCGTCGAAGGTACTCACTGTTTTGTTCTCTTATCGGTTGAGTTTGGAAAGCGCAAATTGTACAGCAACCCGGCCCGGAGACGATCAGGATTTTCCGCAAGCCGCCCCGATTGAATCGCGTCAGAACGTGCCCGCGCTGATTCCCACGGACCTCGGCACGAGGCTGTCCAGTTCGATGCTCCAGGGTATGCTGAGGAAAGACTCCGGACCGTCGATGATGACGGACACGACGTCTCGCTGGCCGCGGTCCGTCTTGAGCCTGCGGCGCGTGAGCATCTGGACCGACTGCCACGGCACGACGATGCGGCCGAACGGCTGTATGTTGACCGAGAAGCCGGTCTCTAGCACCTGGATTTCCATGGCGAAGACGACGTCGTCGCGATCCAATTGTCCAACGCCTGCGTGTCGCTTTGCGTGGCGGAATTCGGTGGGTAGCCTGGCAACCCCGAAACGGGCCAGCAGGTAGTCCCAGTTGCCGGCGTCCATGTAGGCACGCATGAACCCATTCATCAGGTAGTTGCTGACGAGCTTCAACATGACGACGGCGACGATAATGACCGCGAGCGTGACGCCGATCGCGGTGTTTAGCTTTAGCTCGAGGACCTCCGCGGCGATAAGCCACGCGAGGGCTGGCAGCCCGATACCCGCGATGATCGCGGACCAACGGATCGCCTGGAAACGCAGCGTAATCGGATCGAATCGGATAGCTTTCTCGCCTGCGGTTGGCAGCACCTTCGCCAGTCGGCACCTGCCGTCGGTGTCACGGCGGCCTAGCGAAAATACCAGTTATCCCGGCTCGGTGCGGTCGGCTCGTAGCGCAGGTAGTCAAAGTCAGCATAACCGCCGGGCCTTCCGTTGCCGGTTGCGTACAGACCGATGTACACCCCCGTGTAGTTGAAACCATCGATGACCGTGGGCGACAGGGAGGTCAAATCGACATCATTCGCGAGTGTTCTCCATTCACCGCCAGGCGAACGGTACAGGAACTCAGCCGCCAGGTAGTCTGCGCGAACCTTCAGATCGACCGCCCGACCTGACACCGCCGCAGAGCCCAGCTCGGACCAGTCGCCGTTGAGCAGGCGAAGCAGCCTTAGCGTACCGTCGCGGACGGTCAGGGATACGACGGAACGATCGTTCTGCATCAAGACCAGGCCGGCCTCGTCATCACCTTCTGCGTCGAAGTGCATCCGCGTCTCGGCGGTGTACTGGAAATCGCGCTGGCGTATGCCGAGGAAGCTGTATCGGGCCCGGGGTCCGATGAACCCGGGTCCAGCCTCAAGCCTCAGGAACCCCGGGTTGTCATCGAGGCTGTAAAAGCGCCGATCGTGCGTCCGTCGCATGTTCCACTCGCCGTCGAGGTCTTCGCCATCGAAATCGTCGATGAAAACGGTATCGAGCGTCTGGCCGGCGTCCGGCGAGGGCAGCGCGTTCGTCAGTTCGATGCGGCCCGTGGCCGGTGCGATGACCGGGAACGTGTAGCGTTCTTTTTTCCACGCATAGCGCTCGGTCTCCCAAATCACTGGCGCGAGGAAGGTCTCGCGACCGAGGATGCCGTGCGCGCTGTCGATCAGCCGCCACCCGAGCGCCACGGCGAACCAGCGACCGTCCGGCGTATCCACGAGGTCCGCGTGCCCGACGCCGGTGATCGGATGGTCGTAGCTCAACTGCCGATGCGTCAGGATCGGATTGCGCGGATTGTTCAGGTACGGGCCGGTCGGGGACTTGCTTATCGCGATCGCGACGGCGTGCTCGTAGCCGGTGCCGCCCTCGGCAAGCATCAGGTAGTAATAGCCGTCTTTCTTGTACAGGTGGGGCCCTTCGGCGTGCGCGCCCTGGCAGCAGCCTCGCCACAGATAGTGCTTGTCACCGGTCAGCTGCATCGTCTCGAGATCCAGCTCCTGCAGCCAGATCTCGGCCTGGCCCTCGAATTCAGGATCCGGCGGATGCCAGTTGCCCGTGTACCAGGCGCGACCGTCGTCGTCGAACAGCAACGACGGATCGATGCCGGGCGCGTCGTCGAGAATGTAGGGCTCGGACCACGGCCCGCGGGGATCCTTCGCAGTCACGATCAGGTTTACAGGTTTGTTGTGCACGATGTTGGTCACGATCACGTAGAAGGTGCCGTCGTGATAGCGGATGGTCGGGGCGTGCACCCCGCCCGAGGAGTCCGCGGAGTCTAGGTCGATCTGCGACTCGCGGTGCAACGCGTGGCCGATCAGTTCCCAGTTGACGAGGTCGCGGCTGTGGTAGATCGGCAACCCGGGGAAGTACTCGAAGGTTGAGTTGGTGAGGTAGTAGTCCTCGCCGACCCGGACGATGGACGGGTCCGGGGCATACCCCGGTATGACGGGATTGCTGAAGGAGTCTGAGAAAGCCGGCTGCCCCATCAGGCAGCCGGCCATTATCAGGACCTTAAGCCGGCGCAGGCGCTTGTGCGGTCGATCCGCCGCCGCGGCGCTTCTCAAGCTCGAGACGGATTTCATGAGCGCGTTCCTCGGTGATCGTGAAGGTGTAGACGGCCCACATGGCGATCGCCGAAGCAACGGCCGGGATCACGGCGTCGAAGAGCCGCATCAGGAAGATCGCCCTGTCCGTCTGGTCTCCGCCTAACGCGACGTCGAAGCCGGTCGCGTTCAGCAGGTAGCCGCCGCCGGCGATGGCCGCTGCCATGCCGAGTTTAACGACCCACCAGAAGATGGATCCGTACATGCCCTCACGGCGTTCATTCGTGTTCAGCTCGTCCATGTCGACAACGTCGGCGATCATTGACGGCATAATCGTAAACAGGCCGCCGAGTCCGAACGCAATCAACGGCGCCGGCAGCACAACGAGAATCGGGATGTCCGGGTTGTAGCAGAACCACTTCATCAGGTAGCCAACCATCGAGATCAGCGTGGAGATGATGAACGTGCGTCGCTTGCCGAGGCGGGTACTCATCCATGTGACGAGGCCGATGACGACAAAGGTCGAGAAGGTCTGCACCGTGCCCGCGAGGCCGACGTACAGGCCGCCCATTTCCTGGTCGCCTCCCGACACGAAATAGATGATGACGTAGGCCTGGAACGAGGAAATGAGGATGAAGCCGTTGAAGACGAGGAACGTCGCCAGGCAGAGCTTCAGGAACGGTACGAATTTCAGCGTCGTCGCGAAACCGACGAAAAAATCCTTCAGAACGGCGCCAATCGCCTGGGCGGCAGATTTTGGCGCACCGTCGGTCTCGATCGGCGACGGCTCGGCCGCGGCTATATCCTTGAAACGCTCTTTCAGAAATATCGCAGGCAGGATACCGACCGCAATCGAGAACACGCCGATCGCAATCGCGACGCCGGCAGCGCCGTCGACGATGTCCGTGAAGAAGCGATCGTCCTGCATGATCAGCAATAACCACGGCGGCACGAAGTAGGCAAGCTGACCGATGAAGTTCTGCGTGCCCATCAGGCGCGTGCGTTCATGATAGTCAGGCGTCAGCTCGTAGCCCATCGCAACCCACGGCGTTGCGAAGACCGTGTACGCGAGGTAGAAGATCAGCGAGCCGATCAGGAAATACCAGAAGTAGAAGTTCTCGCTCATGCCGAGTGGCAGCTGCCACAGAACGGCGTAGACGATGCCAACGACAATCGCGCCCATGAAGATGTACGGCCTGCGGCGCCCCCAGCGGCTTTTCGTGTTGTCCGAGATGTAACCCATCAGCGGATCAGTGATCGCGTCCATCAGCCTTGGCAGCGCGCCGAGCAGGCCGACGAGCGCCGGATTCATGCCGAGGCCCAGGTTCAACACGATCATCATGCCGCCGATGGATCCGGCCAGCAGGTTATTTACGAAAGCACCCGCACCGTAAATGACGCGGTTAGGAACACTGATACGGTCTTCTGGAGCCGTCTCAAACTTTTTTATTGTCATTATTTCTGCCCCCCGCAGACCGCTCAAATGTACCGCCAATTGACAACGTTGTCATCCGCCCAAAACCTGACTGCATCAGGCGGTGCCGATTCTCACTTGTTTCATCTTGTAATTTGTCGTCGTGGCGTCCTCCACACCGCCCCGAAATCTGCAATGCTTACCACCGTTTTCTAGGACTTAGATGGAATACGCATGCGCGTAGCAATCATCGGTGGAACCGGTTTTATCGGCGGCTATCTCGTCGACGCCCTGCTGGCCGACGGACACACACCGTCGCTGCTGGTCCGCTATGGCAGCGATGACAAGGTTCGGCACAGGAATGCCTGTCGCATCATCCACGGCGACTTGACGGACGAGACCGCGATCGGCTCCACGCTCGAGGACTGTTCGGCCGTCATCTTCAACGTCGGTATCCTTCGCGAAGAGGGCAATGCCACCTTCGAAAACCTGCAGCTACGTGCTGTGGAACGCGTGATCGAAGCGGCCAAGGCGACCGGCGTGCAGCGCTTTCTCCTAATGAGCGCCAACGGTGTCCATGAAGACGGTACCGACTACCAGCGCACGAAGTACCTCGCCGAGCAGGCTGTGAAGAACAGCGGCCTCGATTACTCGATATTTCGGCCATCTCTCGTATTCGGCGACCCCCGCGGTTTGATGGAGATCGGCACGCAGTTGCTTAATGATGTGATTCGGCTGCCAATTCCGGCTGCCGGCTTTACGACCGGCCTCAGGCCTCGAAGGGATGCGGTGATGATGTCGCCGGTTCACGTCCGCGACGTCGCAGACGCGTTCACGGCCGCGCTGGCCGACAACGACACGATTGGCAAGACCTTTACGCTGGGCGGCCCCGAGTCGATACCCTGGGCCGAGATCGTCAAACGTGTCGGCCGAGCCGTGGGGAAGAACAAGTGGGTATTGCCGGCACCCATCTTCCTCGTGAAGATCCCCGTTATGCTGCTCGACTGGATTCCGAATTTTCCGGTCACGCGAGACCAGCTAACGATGCTCGCTGAGGGCAACACCGCCGACGCCGGCGAGCTGGAAGCACTGATCGGGCGGCCGGCCCGGGCGTTTACCGTCGAAGCACTGCAGTATCTCGACACGAGACGAGCCGAAACCGGCGTCCGCCAGACCAGCTGAAATCTGTTGAAACAATTCGATACGGGCGCGAGACCTTTTCGCGATCGTCGCCCCGTATTGTCAATTGCGTTTTCCATAACCCAACCAAAGCTCGAAGTTTACAAGGAGTAAGTAACGTGCAAATCAAGAAGATCGTTTCGTTCGTCGCAGCAGCCATTGTTGCTGTCGGTTCCAGTGCCGCTTTCGCCGGAGGCTACGGCGAGAAAAGCTACGGCACCAAGAAGGACATCGTAGACACCGCAGTTTCAGCCGGCCAGTTCGAGACGCTCGCAGCGGCTCTGACCGCGGCAGGCCTCATCGACACGCTGAAAGGCGACGGTCCGTTCACCGTATTCGCTCCGACCGACGAAGCGTTCGCGAAGCTGCCGGAAGGCACCGTCGAAAACCTGCTGAAGCCGGAAAACAAGGACCAGCTGATTGCTGTCCTGACGTACCACGTCGTACCCGGCCAGGTTCTGGCTGCTGACGTCGTCAAGCTCGACGCAGCAACGACCGTTAACGGCGCGGACGTGACGATCGCCGCAAGCGACGCCGGTGTCACCATCGACGCGGCTAACGTCATCAAGACCGACATCAAGACGAGCAACGGCGTCATTCACGTCATCGACTCCGTCATTCTGCCGAACAGTTAAGTTCGATCAGGAACAGGGCGGTGGCGCAGGGACGCGCCATCGCTTTTTTTTATGAACCTCTCCACTTTCACCGCGCCCGCGACCGCCGTCGTCATCGGCGCCTCCGGCGGAATCGGCTCAGCGATCCTTCAGCACCTCGAACACAGCCCGGTCTTCAACCACGTCATTGCCTTCGGACGCCCGGCGCTCGACCTCAAAAACGAAGACAGCATTCGCGAGGCCGCAGCCTCGATAGACCAGCCCATCGACCTCGTCTTCGTCGCAACCGGTGTCTTGCATACCGACAGCTACCAACCCGAGAAGGCGCTGCGACAGATCGATCCTGCGGCGATGCAAGACGTCTTCGCGATCAATACCGTCGGTCCGGCACTCGTCGCAAAGCACTTCCTGCCGAAAATGAGGAAGGACGCCAAGTCGGTCTTCGCCGCGCTGTCGGCCCGCGTCGGCAGCATCTCGGACAACCGCCTCGGCGGGTGGGTGTCCTATCGCGCATCCAAGGCGGCCCTCAACATGGTCCTGAAGACGGCCGCCATCGAACATCGTCGCACCCGGCCACAGTCCGTATTGCTGGCACTGCACCCCGGAACCGTGGACACGCAGCTCTCGTCGCCCTTCCAGCGCGGCGTGCCCGACGGCAAGTTGTTCGACCCTGCGTTTTCGGCCGGCAAGCTGCTGGACGTCATCGACAGTGTGCAGGCCGACGATTCGGGTGGCTTCTTTGCCTGGGATGGCCAGGCGATAACCTTCTAGTCTGGACCCGCCTTCCCGCTTGATTCAGCGCCGGTCCGGGGGGACACTCGGTGCTCGCCCGTCGCAAACCGAAATCGATGCGCCGAGTGCGTGCCCGAGAGCCCGCAAGAAGGACAATAAGAAATGGGTGCTGTTCGTCGCTGGATACTGATGCTGGTGCTCGGGATTTCCGGCGGCGTTATTTTCCTGCTGCCGTTTCTGCGCGAGTTTCTCTACAAGCCGCTATCCGATGCGCTGGCCCTGAACAACACAGAATTCGGCATGCTGATGAGTGTCTTCGGCATTGCGTCGATGCTGGCTTACGTGCCGGGCGGATGGGTCGCAGACCGGTATTCGCCGAGAAAGCTCATAACGCTGTCGCTGTTCCTCATGGGCGGTCTCGGCCTGTACTTTTCGACGTTCCCGGGCTATCGCGCAAGCCTGCTGATTCACGCGGGATGGGGCGTGGCCATCACGCTGATGTTCTGGGCATCGATGCTTCGCGTGACCCGGGGCTGGGCGCCGCCGGACGAGCAGGGACGGGCCTTTGGCATCCTCGAGACGACGCGCGGCGTGGCTGAAATGGCGGTCAACGGCTCGCTGCTGGCGATCTTTGTCTGGCTGGGAAGCACCGACCAGGCCGTGTCCACCGTTATCGTTGTGCTATCGGTACTGACGATCGCACTCGGCGTTCTGAGCTGGTTTGTGATCGAGGACACCGTGGCGGATCGCGGCGACAGTGAGCAGATCCGGCTTGCGGACGTGCGCCGCGTTCTGAGTATGCCGGTCGTCTGGCTGATCGCGCTGGTCATCCTCGCTGCGTACTCCGCGTACTGGACGTCGTTCTACTTCACGCCTTACGCGACGGATGTTTTCCTGATGTCGTCCGGCATGGCCGGCGCCGTCTCGATTGCGAGGATGTGGCTCAAGCCCGGCGCGGCCGTGCTCGCCGGCTTCGCCGCGGATCGCTTCGGCATCGCGCGGACAACCGTCGTACTCTTCGTCGTCCTGATCGTAAGCTTCAGCCTGTTCGCGGTGACCCCGGCCGACCCGGCGATCGTATGGCTCATGCTGGCCAATATCGCGATCGCAGCGATTGCGATATTCGCGCTGCGCGGCATCTATTTCGCGCTACTCGAGGAGGGCGGCGTCCCGGTAGCGGTAACCGGTACGGCCGGCGGCGTCGCTTCTTTTGTTGGCTACACGCCGGACATCTATATGCCCTACATTGGCGGGGTCCTGCTCGACGCGTACCCGGGCGTAGAGGGCTACCGTTACTTCTACCTGATCGCCGTGGGGTTCTGTACCCTTGGGTTTGTCGCCGCTCTCCTGATCTATCGCCGTACCCGAACGCACCATGACTGACCCCGTTCTCAAGCTTCTGCAGCAACAACCGGCGGGGCGCTCACTTCTCCAGGGTTTCTACACGGAGCCGGCCGTTTATCGAGCCGAGCTGGAACGTATTGTCTACCCGAACTGGTTCGTCGCGGGCCATCGATCCGAATGGCAGGCGACCGGGGATTTCAGGGTTTTCGACGTCGCTGACGAGTCGGCGATTATTGTTCTGGGCGAAGACGGCGAGCTCAGGGCCTTCGCCAACGTCTGTCGGCACCGGGGTTCGAGAGTCTGCCTGGAGCAAAGGGGTCAATCCCGCGCATTCTCATGTCCATACCACGGCTGGAAATACGGCATCAACGGTGAGCTCGTCGCGGCACGCAGCATGCCCGACGATTTCGACATAAGCGACTATGGACTGAAGCCGGTATCCATCGGCATCGTGCACGGCGTCGTGCTGATCGCTTTCGGTGACTCGCCGCCGTCGCTGGCCGGCGCAGTTCGCGACCTGGAGGAGCCGATGAAGGTGCTCGACTTCGACGGCATGAAGGTCGCGGCGCGCCGCGGCTATGCGATTCCCGCAAACTGGAAGCTCGCCGTGGAGAACTACCAGGAGTGCTATCACTGCTCGACATCGCACCCCGAATACGCGCGCATGCACACGCTGACGATCGACCACCGCCGGCGCGCGCCGCTGCAGGCGTCGCTGAAGAAGGAGCTCGCCCAGTCACCGTTGCCCGACTGCGTTATCGATCGTATCGACTCCGAGGCCAGGGAGGGTGAGATGGGCTACGGCTACTCCCGGACTGCCTTGTTCGACGGCTATCTGACAGGCAGTCGCGACGGGCAGCCTGTCGCGCCGCTGCTAGGCGGGCTCAAAGGCTACGATGGCGGCGCGTCCGATTTTTCCTTCGGCGCCTTCTCTTTCATGCTCGCCTACAGCGATCATGTCGTCTGTTATGTGTTCAAGCCGGTCGATCTCCAAAACTGCTGCTGCGAGATCACGTGGCTGGTGCGGGGAGACGCTGACGCGTCGAAGGACTACGATGTCGACGAACTCGTCTGGCTCTGGGACATCACGACGCAGGCTGACATGAAAATCATCGCCGACAACTATGCGGGTATTAAGTCACGCTACTACGAGCCCGGACCTTTCTCCGAGATGGAGAAAGCCGAAAGCGTCTACGTGGCATGGCTGCTCTCAGAGCTCGGGCGCGCGCACTCGTGAAGAGGTATGACGTCGTTGTTGTCGGCGCCGGCCACAATGGCCTGACGACGGCTGCCTTCCTGGCCAAGGCCGGTCTCGATGTCGTCTGCGTCGAGAAAAACGACTATATCGGCGGCGCTGCGGTTAGCCTCGAGCTGCACAAGGACTGGATCTACTCCAATTGCTCGTACGTCTGCAGCCTGCTGCGCCCCGAGATCTTTCGCGCGCTCGAGCTGCACAAGCACGGCCTGCAAATCACGCCCTACGGCGGCTCGCTGACCTTCATGCAAAACGGCGATTACTTTGGCTCCTACCATGACCCGGAGGTGAAGTACCGCGAGATGTCCCGCTTCTCCCGGCGAGACGCGGACGCTTACAAGCACTATGCCGCCGACACGCAGCGTCAGTGCCGGTTTATCCGCGACTTCCTGTTGACGACGCCGCCGGATCCGACCTCGTTTCACCCGCGTGACATCGCAGGACTCCTGGATATTGGCAAGCGCTTCGCCGACATGGGCGAGGATCGCATGTACGAGACCTTGCGTTTCTGGACGATGAGCGTCGCCGACTACCTGAACGAGTACTTCGAGACCGACGTCATCAAGGCGGCGCTGTCCGGCAGCGGTATCATCGGCACGGCACTCGGCATTCATTCGCCGGGCACCGCTTACGTGTTGTTGCACCACTACATGGGTGACGTCGATGGCAACGTCGGCGCGTGGGGCTTTGCGCGCGGCGGTATGGGCGCCGTGTCCAATGCGATTGCCGGAGCATTCCAGGCCCATGGCGGCGAGCTGCGTACGGAGTCCGGCGTCGGTCACATCCGCGTGCGCGATGGCAAGATCGCGGGCGTCGCACTCGAGAATGGCGACGAGATCGACGCCGACGTTGTCGTCTCGGCCATGGATGTCAAGCGCACCTTCCTCGACTGCATGGATGAGAGTGACCTGCCCGCACACTTCGTCAGGAAGGTCCGCGAATTCAAGATCCGGGGTTCGTCCGGCAAGTTGAATATCGCGCTCGACGGACTGCCTGAGTTTCCTGCACTGCCAAAGGGCAGCACGCTCTATCACAGCGACATGCATTTCATCGATTCGATGCAGCGGATGGAGCGGGCCTACGACGACTGGAAAGACGGCACCTGGTCGCAAGATCCGTACATCGACATGGTCATACCGACGATGAACGATCCGACGATGGCGCCGCCCGGCAAACACTTCATGAGCTGCTTCGTCCAGTACTGCCCCTATGAGATCGACGGGCGTGCCTGGACCGATGAAGAGCGCCAGCAGTTCGCCGACACGGTCATAGACCAGATCGCGAACTACAGCCCGAATTTCAAGGACCTGATCCTGCATTACGAGATTCGCACGCCGGCGGACATCGAGTCCCAGATCGGCATCACCGAGGGCAACATTTTCCACGGCGAGCTGACGATGGACCAGCTGCTGTTCAACCGGCCGGTGCCGGGCTATGCACAGTATCGGGCGCCCGTCGACGGCCTGTACATGTGCGGTTCGAGTACGCACCCGGGCGGCGGCGTCATGGCCGCGCCCGGCGCCAACGCCGCACGCGAGATCCTGAAAGACTTGAAGTATGCGAACACCGTGCCGGAGAACTTCGGCGATGACTGAGCGATTCGACGCCATCGTTGTCGGCGCCGGGCATAACGGCCTCGTCTGCGCCGCGCTGCTCGCGAAGGCCGGCAAGAAGGTCCTCGTACTGGAGGCGAGGGACGAGGTTGGCGGCGCCGCCGTCACGCGTCCCTTCGCCGACGGCTTCTCGGTGTCGGCCGGCGCGCATCTGCTGCACCAGCTGCAGCCGAAGGTCATGAAGGCGCTAGGCGTGACCGTGCCGCTGACCAACGAGCGACTGTCGACCGTCGCGTTGAGCGGCAGCGGCGAGCATCTCTTCATCGACGATCACTCGGTCGCCGGCGCAAGCGACAAAGACGCGGAGGCGTTCACCGAGTTCATGGGCTGGAGCGATACGTTCGCCCGCTTCCTGAACAGGCAGCTGATGAAGCCGCCGCCCAGGCTCGGCTCGGGCCAGCGCAAAGACACGATCAGGCTCGCGAGGCTTGGCCTCGACCTGCGCATGCTCGGCCGGGCGGATATGCGCGACTTTCTGCAGCTGATCGGGCAGAACATCTACGATGAACTCGACGCTCGATTCGACAGCGAACTCTTGAAGGGCGCGATAGCGCTGGACGCCGTTACCGGCACGCACACGGGGCCACGCTCTCCGGGCTCGCTCGTGACCTGGTTGTATCGACTGTGCACCGGCGGGCACGTATCCCAGCCGGCAGGAGGACTTGGCGCCGTCAGCAAGGCGTTGGCCGATCGCGCCGAAGCGCTCGGCGTCACGATACAGACCGGCGTACCCGTCGACCGTATCGTCGTCGACAATGGCCGCGTCGTTGGCGTCGATACCGCCGAAGGCCGGGTCTCCAGCTGGAAAGTCATCTCGAATGCCGATCCGAAGACCACGGTCTTCGGGCTCGTTGGCGCGAGGCACTTCGAGTCGACCTTCGTTCGCCGGGTTCACCACCTGCGCAGCAAGGGCAACGTTGCGAAGCTGCACTTGGGCCTCGACGCGCTGCCAGACGTCGCCGGGCTCAGACCCGAGGACTACGGCGGTCGCTTCCTGCTGGCGCCGTCCGCAGATGCCGTCGAGCGCGCATTCAACCCGGCCAAGTACGGGCGCTGTTCCAGCAAACCGGTCTTCGAAGTCTGCTTCCCGAGTGTCTCGGACGACAGCTGCGCGCCCGCTGGCAAGCACGTGTTATCCGCGCTCGTGCAGTTCGCACCCTACGATCACGAGGGCGGGTGGACTGACGTCGCGCGCGCGGACTTCCTCGACGGCTCGGTGGCGGCGCTGGATGAGGCGATGCCCGGTCTGCGTGAACGGATTCTCCATTCCGAGCTTAGAACCCCGGTGGACCTCGAGGCCGAGTTCGGCGTGTCGGGCGGCCACTGGCATCACGGAGAACTCGGTCTCGATCAGTTCATGTTTGTCCGCCCGGTCGCCGGCGCGGCCCAGTACCGCATGCCGCTCGACGGGCTCTACCTGTGCGGCGCCGGCACTCATCCGGGCGGGGGCGTGACGGGTGCGCCCGGCTACAACGCCGCGCAGGTGATATTGGAAAGGGAGCGTTCGCGATGACCGAAGTCCACCAGGGCCGTCTTCAGACACCTTTCTATAGTCGCTTCCGGGCCGTCGACACGCTCAATGAGTGGCATACGTGGAACGGCTATACCGTCTGTAACTCTCCGTACTGCGCGGACCTCGAGTACTTCGCCATTCGCAATGCGACGGCCGTGTTCGACCTGTCGCCGATGAACAAGTACCGCATCACCGGGCCTGACGCGGGTGCCTACCTCGACCGCCTGGTCACTCGCAGCGTGTCGGTGCTCCGGCCCGGCCGCGTCGGCTACAGCGTCTGGTGCGATCACGACGGCAAGGTCATCGACGACGGAACGATCTTCCACTTGAGCGAGGGCGACTATCGCCTTTGCGCCGCCGGCCGACATGCGGCCTGGTTTGCGGATGCCGCGATCGGCTTCGACGTCGAAATCGACGACGAAACGGCCGACGTCGCAGCGCTCGCCGTGCAGGGCCCGACTTCATGGAGCGTCCTGACGCGTGCCGGTTTCGAGGGCCTGGAATCACTGAAACCCTTCGGCCTCATTTACACCGAGCTTCGCGGCAGGCCGGTCATGGTGTCGCGTACAGGCTTCACCGGCGACCTCGGTTACGAGCTGTGGATGTCACCTGAGGATGCCGGCGCCATCTGGGACCGTATCTTCGAGGCGGGCGAGCTCACAGGCATACGCGCGATCGGCACGGACGCGCTCGAGTTGTCGAGGATAGAAGCGGGTTACCTCGCGCCGGGCCTCGAGTTCCTGCCTGCCGACGAAACGGTTCGGAGTGGGCGCAGTCGCTCGCCGTTCGAGCTGGGCCTTGATTGGCTGGTGGACTTTACGAAACCGAACTTCAACGGTCGCCGGGCGCTTGCCGAGGAGCAGCGACGCGGATCGACCTGGCGCCTCGTGCGTCTCGACATCGACGGCAATAAGCCGGCACACAATGCCTACATTTTTCCGCGTGAGTCGCGCAACAAGAGTGACGTCGGCTTCGTGACCAGTGCGGCGTGGTCCCCGGTGTGCAAGAAAAACGTCGCGCTGGGCACCGTTCGCCAGCCGCACGGATTGCCGGGCGAGACGCTGTGGGTCGAAATCTACTACCAGCGTGAGATGCACTGGCAACGCAAGATGGCGCGAGCGACCGTCGTCGAAGGACCGTTCTGGGCGCCGGACCGTCGTCGCCTGACGCCGCCGAGCCCCTACTAGGACAAGATTATGATCAGAGTTGTTGAGCTACACGCCTATTCGAAAATGGACCCGGCGAGAACGCCTGCCGACAGTCTGCAGTTTGAAGTGGACGGCATCGTCGGCGATCGGCACCGTGGTCATCTGCGAGCCGCGTTCAGCAACGACAAGCAGCAGAAGGGCACGATGCGTCGCAACGAGCGCATGTGGTCGGCGATATCGGTCGAGGAGCTCGCTCAGATCTCAGCCGACATGGGATTGGACGGAGTGATTGAGCCGAAGGACGTGACCGCCAATCTCTGTCTCGAGGGTGCACCGGACCTGTCGAAACTGCCGAAGGGCTCGATACTGAGATTCCCGTCCGGTCTAGAGTTGCTGGTTGAGGAGTTCTGTACGCCGTGTATGGACAAGGGCGAGATGCTCCGTCAGAAGTACCGCAGGTCCGATGGCGGCGAGCTGCTTCCGACGGCTTTCGCGAAGGCGTCCAAACTGAGCCGCGGGCTGGTCGGCATCGTCGAGGTGGCCGGGGCGGTTAGCGCCGGCGACACCGTAGAGATCATCGAGTACGCACACCCGTCGTGGCTTAGGAAGGCGAACGGCTAGCCTCCCAGAACGAGGGCAACCCTGTGCTTACACTTTGTTGCCATTCAACACCGCGCGATGTGATACAACCCTGCCACGCTTATTGGAGGAGAAGCACCTTGAGAACATTAATCGCTGTAAGCCTCGCCGTGATTGCAGGTCTGGCAACGTCCGTCGGCGTCGCCGCCGAGATAGACGCAAAGGTCGAGGCAGCCCTCGCCGCCGACGCGCGACCGGAGGCGGATCGCGCACGTGACCGGAATCGTCGTCCGCTGCAGACGCTGAAATTCTTTGGTCTGGAGGATGACATGCGCGTCCTCGAACTCATTCCCGGCGGCGGCTGGTATACGCGCGTCCTGGGGCCGGTGCTTGCCGAAAACGGGCAGCTGTACGTTTCGATCGGAACGCGCCGAGTCAGCGAAGGCGTATTGACTGAGCCTGGATTCGAGGCTGTCGAAGTGGTTGAGACAACGGCGAATATCCGCCGTGAAGACGGTGCACGATTCTACTCGCTCGACGAGTTTGATTTCGGGCTGACGGATCTCGACATGGCGTTGACCTTCCGCAACGTCCACAACTTCGATGCTCAAGCGCGCAAGATCCTGAACGATGCGGTGTTCAAGTCGCTGAAGTCCGGCGGCCTGTACGGCGTGGTCGACCACACGATGCGCCACATGGAGCCGGCTAATTTCGAGAACCGACGCCGCATCGACCCGGTGCTCGTGATCAAGGAGGCCCTGGAGGCAGGATTCGAGTTCGTCGACTACTCGGATCTGCACTACCGCGCTGACGACGAGCTCGAGTACGAAGTCGGCCGTCGTTCGGTCAGCGGCAACACGGATCGCTTCACGTTCCTGTTCCGCAAGCCCTGACACGCTGAAGGGCCGGTGCCTGGCAGCGGTCTTGCAGGACAAAGCCCCTCGGCTGCCAGTCTATCGGCGTCCGAGGGGCTTTTCGTTTGGGGCCTGTTGCCGGCATCCCCTGGACAGTGCTGAACGTGTCCTTGCGGTCAAACGGTGAGATACTCGCCTCCTTTCCCGTCTTTCTGAACCGAGGCTAATGCTCCATGAAATTCAGTTTTTCGTTGTTGATCGCTGCAACATGGCTCCTCACCGGTTGCTCAACCCAGGTCCTGGACGAGCGGGAAATCGACGTCTCGGAAGTACCGGACGAGGTGCTGGAGGCAGCTCGCGAGGCCGTCCCGGGCTTTGAGCCGTCAGAGGCAGAGATAGAGTTTGTCTACGAACTCGAGGGGCAGGCCGACGGCAGGACCTATGAAATCGAGATCGACGCCGATGGCGAAGTAAAAGAGGTCGAGGCGAAGGACGAGTAAGCCATCGCCCGCCTCGGACAGGTGGAAAGAAACCTATGTCGCACCACATCGCACAGCTGAACATCGCAAGGTTCGTCAAGCCCGCGGACCATCCGGACAATGCTGACTTCGTGAACAGCCTGGACCGCGTGAACGCCGTTGCTGAAGAGCAGAAAGGATTCGTCTGGCGCTTTACCGGCACTGGAAATGACGCACTGGACGTGCAGGCTTTCGAGGATCCCAACGTTGCGGTCAATATGTCGGTATGGACGGATCTTGAGTCGCTGGCGAGCTTCGTTTACCGAAACGAGGAACACCTTTCGATTATGCGGCGTCGACGGGAATGGTTTTCGAAGGTGGAATTTCGCCTGGTGCTCTGGTGGGTCAGGGAAGGACATACGCCCACCGTGGACGAGGCCAAGAGACGTCTCGCATGCCTGAAAGACGATGGGCCCACAGCAAACGCATTCACCTTCAGAGATCCGTTTCCAAGCCCCGGCGGTCAGAGACCCGACCCAATTCTCGATGAATGCGCCTAGCATTCTATAAGGCCAACACTCGTCGCTCGCTTCAGGTCGTACTCGCGAATGGCTGGATGCCTGATATTCTGGCCGGGTCGCGCTTAGTGGGACGGTCGTGCACCGGAGGCAACGACGCAGGAGGAAGAAACATGGCTAGAGTGACAGGAATCGGCGGCGTTTTTCTCAAGTCGCGAGATGACGCAAAGACGTTGTCGACGTGGTACGAGAAGCATCTGGGTATTCGGCTGCAGGATTTCGGCGGCGGCATTCTTCAGTGGGAGGAGGACACGGCTGAGGACAAGGGGATGACTGTCTGGCACGTCGCGGAACGGGACAGCGAATGGTTCAGTCCCAGTGAATCGACCTTCATGATCAATTATCGCGTTGACGATCTGGAAGCGATGATCGAGCAACTGAACGCCGCGGGCATCGAGGTCTTGCGAGGCCCGGAGTATCACGAGAATGGGGTCTTCGCCTGGATCATGGATCCCGAGGGCAACAAGGTCGAACTCTGGGAACCAAAGATCTGGGACGACAAGAACAAGCGATAACAGAAACCTCGGCTTGATTGCCGGTTGCTTTTGACCGTAAACCGCCATCTTGCGAATGTCTGCTATTCTGCCCGCTCACTGAAATCAGACACCGACGGATGCCACTGGTAGATATGAAATTCGGCAGAACAGCGCTGATGCGCAGATCATGGCTAGCCAGCCTGTGGTTACTGGCTTCGGTAGCGCAGGCACAGGACGTTGCGGACATTCCCGATGCGGTCCGCGAGAATGTGGAGCTGCTGATCCAGGGGGGTCTCGACGATACCGTTGGCTATGCCTTCGTTCGCGACCTGACGACGGAGGTCGGCCCTCGACTGGCCGGTTCGGAGGCAGAGGAGCGGGCGCGCAGTTGGTCGACTCAGGAACTTGCCGAGCTCGGATTTCAGAACATACGCGTTGAGCCTTTCCCGATTCCCTACTGGTCACGGCGCGTGGACCGGGCCAGCATTGTTTCGCCGGCACCGCAGGACATGGTGATCACGGCCCTCGGTGGCTCAACCTCGACGCCTCCCGGCGGTGTCGAGGCCGAAGTAATCCGTTTCGAAAACATGAATGAGCTGCGCGCTGCGAGTTCGGACGTCGTCTCCAACAAGATTGTCTTCATCGACGAGAAGATGACCCGAACGCAGGACGGCTCGGGCTACGGTATGGCCGTGCGCAAGCGCCGCAACTGTGCGTTGACAACCAGCCAGAAGGGTGGCGCCGCTTGCCTTATTCGCTCCGTGGGCACGCAGCAGCGACGCTTCGCGCACACGGGCATGATGTTCCGCAGTGCGGTCGTCGGCGACGGACCTGCCGCCGCCGTGTCGCCGCCCGATGCAGACCAGCTCACTCGACTGCTGGAGAAAGGACCGGTGAAGGTGCGGCTGGAAGTCGAGGTGGAAACGCAACCGGAAGCGCCTTCGGGCAACGTCATCGCGGAAGTCGTCGGCCGTGAGCGGCCGGAAGAAATCGTCCTGATTGGTTGCCATCTGGATAGCTGGGACCTCGGAACCGGCGCTGTCGATGACGGGGCGGGCTGCGGCATTGTCGTTGGAGCCGCGCAGCTCATCATGTCACTCGATGAAGCTCCGCGACGCACGGTCCGAGTCGTGCTGTACGGGGCCGAGGAAGTGGGTCTGCTTGGCGGTTATGCGTATGCAGAACGGCATGCGGACGAGATGGACAATCACATCCTCGCCGCCGAGAGCGATTTCGGTGCGGACAAAATCTGGCGCTTCGAGACGCGCTTCGGCGAAGGCGCCTTGCCGTATGCGCGCGCCATTCAGCGAATGCTGGAGCCGCTTGGCATCTCACCGAGCCACAATCTGGCGTCCGGCGGGCCGGATATTTCCATGCTCCCCAGGCTGGGCGTGCCCGTGGTGACGCCGAGGCAAAACGGCTGGGACTACTTCGATCTGCACCACACGCCAGACGATACGTTCGACAAGATTGACCGGGACAAACTGAACCAGAACATCGCTGCGTACGCGGCGTTCGCCTACCTTGCCGCCGAGATGGATTGGGATTTTCGCAAGTTAACCCCGTAGGAGCGGCTTCCAGCCGCGATCACGGCACGATGCCGCTCTTGCCGCAATCGCACTGACTTCCGTCGAACTTACATGGTCCGCTTCTGGCTGTGAGCCGCCATCCGGGCGTTTTGAGTTAGACTGAACGCTGCCAGCACTTTTCAGCTACCGGGATTACGCAGCTGGAATTCGCACAACTGAAGGAATGGAGACATGAAATCGAAAGCACTTTACTTCCTTCTGGGATTGATGACCTATGTTGTGCTGAACCGGGTCATTGGCGTAGACAGCCTGTTGCTGGAGGTTGTGATCGTTGCTGCGTTCGCGGCGGTCTTGTATGTGGGACTGAAGATCAAAGAACGCTCCAAGCATCCAAAGAGTTAGCAACAGCAAGAATACTTGCTGGCGTCCTTCGCCACGCCAGATATCCATCGACTGCTATTGGCGGCAAGCTCCCACCCAGCGGGGAGGTGAGGTGACTTCTACTGGCCCCTGGCAGCCATCCGCAAATTGCTCTCATCAAGGAATGATATTCTCGATATGAGTTGGCCACAGGTAGTTTGATCGCATGGATAAGCGAGACCGAGAAATGCTGATCGAGGTGAGAGATGACGTGCGCCTCATAAGAGAACGCACCGACAAACTCTTCGAAATGATCGAGAACGAGGTCACGCCCGAGGATCTCGACGAAATAGGGCTGAAGCACCACCCGGTCAAACTTGCGATGAAAAAGACGCTTGGCGAGGCTGCCGGTCTGGCCGTCATAGGCCTGGTGGGTTTTGGCATCTATCTTTTGGCCCGAGCTCTTGGCTGGATCTAGGCTAATCACACATTGCACGAGCCGACGATACGATCGCTTCTAGCCAATAGCTGACAAGCACAAACGCCCGAAACCTGCCATCCTCGTAACCGGTCATGGACAAAACGGTCAGTCACCGACAGGCTCGTCCGCGCGGGCCGGCAGGAAGCGGGCCGATACGTCGCGTCTGGAGAAGATCCCGATGCTGAGCGTGCCGCCGTCAAAGCGGCGCGGTGCACCTATCCGGTATCGTTCAGGCACGTGTGTCGCTTCATTGGCACTTTCTACCCAGGTTACCCGCACGAATCCGGATGGCTTCTCGCTGAAGCCGTGCAGTTCGATCTCGGCGCGGGCCGCGAGCGGGCCTATCTCAATCGTCTCGTTCAAGAATCGGACCTCGACGCTCGACATGTCCTTGCCCGAAAAATTATGCACGCGCAGCGAGTAGCGTTGATCCTCGAACGCCGGTTGCACATACCAGGCCGTGATGGCGAGCAATATGACGGCGGCCGCGACCAACAGTGCGCGGCGATGCCTCCGCAGTAGCGCGACACGCCGTTCTTTCCGGCAGTACCAGTGGATGAGGCCGAGAATCAGCGATGCGATTGCGCCGATGCCGAGACCGAAGACAATCACGTAGGCTGCGCTGGTGGGATCCTCGTAGGCCGACAGAATCATGCCGAACAGCCAACCGAGCGGACACGCGGCCAGCGCAGCCAAGCCAGTCCATTGGGCGGCTGGCGGCAGGGTCGTTGTCTTTTCTCTAGTCATGCCGGCTGCGCTGCTGGCGCAATCAGGTCAGCGCGTCCCACAGTCCGGACTGGTAGACGATCGCCCCGGCGATGACGACGGCCGGCGCGATCAAGCCGCGCCTGAAGCAGGCTTTGCGCGTTTCCGAGGTCTGGAAGGCAAGCAACAGGTTCATAATCAGCACGACGGGTGACGCGACGATGGCGCCGAGGAATATCCCGAGGGCTGCGAACTCTGCTGCGCCGGCCCCCGTGTCGGTGTGCATAATGATGAATAGCGCTGCGGCCATGATGGCGATCGGAAGAACGACTCCGTAGAGCAGCCGATCACGCATGCGCATCTGTGTAGACACGCCGGAACCGTCGCCTGCGTCGGTTCCGTCCGCGATGCTCATCGTTCCGTCTCGGCCGTTTCCCGACGTGCTAGCAACCGCTCAGCGACTACCGCTCGGCGCCGTTCGATATCCAGAGCCTGATCTGGTCGATCTCCGCCTGCGGTGTCGGTGCGCGACCCGGCGGTGGCATCACGTTGCCTGTGATTCCCGCCGCGTTTTCCATCTTGCGAATCAGGTAGCTCGCGTCCGGATCGCCGGGAGCCACGAGCATCACATTCTCCTGGCCGGTCTGGTTACTGAATTCACCGACCATTTCTGCGTAACTCGTGTCGGCATTGGCCAGCGAGAGCCCGGCAGCCTGTGTCGTGTTGTCGTGACATCCGGACGTCGCGCAGTCCGGCGTGAAGACAACGGCCTGTATCTGGTCGAGCGTTGGTCCAATGACGACCGGCGTCGCCAGCGTAAACGCGAGACTGAAGTCGCCACCCGCGGCGCCGTTGCCGGACGGGTAAACGCCGGCAAACTCGCCGTCTAACGCGTTCGCGTCGAGATCCATGATGACCGACGCGCCCGTGCCTAGCAGCCGGACGCGATATAGATCGTCGACCAGCGTGATGCCGCTTAAGCTGAATACCGCACTCTGTGGGTTGGCGCCCGGCACCGTGATGGACGCCGCCGTGACCGGCATGTCGTCTCCGTCGTCGAACACACCGTCGCCGTTACTGCCTTCGAGGATGAAGGTGTTGGCATTGACGGAAGACGCATCAAGCTCGCGATCGAAACCGGCCGTGATCTGGCCCGGCGTGGTCTCGATAGTGCTGTTCGGCGCGATGGACAATGTGGTTACGCGAATCGGTCCGGCCGGGGGCGCCGCGGTGTCGTCGACCGCGCCGTCCGTGATCCACTGACGGATGACGTCGATATCTGCCTGTTCGATGCTGCCGCTCGGGGGCATAACCTGGCCGGAGGCGGCCGTGCCTTCCATCTTCTGGATCAGGTAGCTCTGGTTCGGGTTGTTCGGGTTTACGAGCTGCAGGCCGGAATCCTGCGAGCTCGCAACACCAACAATCATTGCGTAGGAATTGGCTGCTTCGAGGTTCAGACCCGCTGACGGACTTCCGCCCGAGTGACAGCCCGAGGTAGCACAGGTGGGCGTGAATACGTTCGCCTGCACCTCGGAGAACGTGGGTCCGAAACTGGCTCCAGGCGGCGGTGGAGGTGGCGGCGGTGGCGTCGGTGTCGGATCAGGCGCCGGCGGCCTGTCGGCGAAGAACTCTTCGGCCGCCTTGTCATAGGACGATTCGCACGCACACAGTGCCGCCGCCGTAAGCAGCATCAGCGAAATCCTGCTCGCGCCGCGTCGCGTGTAGCGTTGATTTTTCAACATGTTCGTTTCTGCCGGACCTTATTACTCTCGATCCTACCGTCTGGGTTTCGCAAAATCGTGACGCCTATCACACTACGGTGTCTGCGGCGGAATCAACCGAAAAAGCGTCTGTATTCACCGACAGTCGCGGTTTTCGTTAAATCGCCCCGGAATCGCGTTTTTCACTGCATTGGCCGGCAGTTAACAATGAGCTTAAGCCCCGTCAGTGCTATCTTTAATGGCAATAGCATCTGCGTTTGGTGAGACGAAGTGCTTTCAAGCCTGTTCGGCAAACAAGACCCGGGGCGTGTCCTCGAAGGACACTCGACGCGGGAACTGACTGACGCGAAGAAGCGCTGTAAGTCCGAGCTGCGCGCTGCAATCTATCTGTACGATGACAGCGTCTTCATTCTGTCGGCGATCGCCGGCAATTCCGAGGCCGGTGAGGCCGTCGTGCTGGACGTCGACGTGTCTGACGATGCACTGGGCGAGACGGTCTGCGACAAGCTGATCGAGCACGAGCTCAATGAAAGACCCGACAGATCGTCGCATCCGGTCCGCGACTGGGAGGCGTTCAAGGCCTCCGGCGCGCGTTCCGGTCGAGGCTTCGAGGAACGCTCCTTTTACGGCTACGTGCAGACGATCAATACCGCGATTCGCATCGACGTGACGCCGCGTAAGACCAACCACCCCGAGATCAGCGCGTCCTGCAGCCTGTCCAACGGTCAGCCGCATTCGTCGATCGGCGCGGCGGTCAGGCGTGCTTTTTCGGCCGCAAAGATCCTGCGCAAGGCCGGGAAGATCTGACGCGCATTCAAGGCCGGGCGCGCGCCAGCAAGCGCGCCGTTCTCGATCACGTTACACTCCGCCACGTCGAACGCGATCCGTTACTCGCTGAGACGACCCTCGGAGACCGGGCGGGTCGACTCCTGATAAAGGCGTCGCTCCAGACCCAGCGATGACCAACATGTAAGGAAGATGCCTTGGCCGGTGCCAGCCTGTTAACACTGCTCGATGATATAGCGACCTTGATGGATGATGTCGCGGTGCTCACCAAGGTCGCGGCGAAGAAGACCGCCGGTGTGCTTGGCGATGACCTGGCATTGAACGCACAGCAGGTGACAGGCGTGCGGGCGGAGCGCGAGCTCCCGGTCGTCTGGGCCGTGTTCAAGGGCTCGGCGATCAACAAGCTGATCATGGTGCCTGTCGCACTCGCGCTCAGTGCGTTCCTGCCGTGGATCATCACACCATTGCTCATGTTGGGCGGCGCGTTCCTGTGTTACGAGGGTTTCGAGAAGGTCGTTCACAAGCTGCTGCATCGCGCCGAGGAGGAAGTCGAACATCAGCAGCGCCTCGAGGCCGTCAGCGATCATGAGGTGGACATGGTCGCCTTCGAAAAGCAACGCATCCGTGGCGCGATTCGCACCGATGCGATCCTGTCGGCCGAGATTATTGTCATCGTTCTCGGCGTCATCAAGGACGTCGACCTGACGACGCGCATCACCGTGCTGTCGGTTGTCGCAGCGCTGATCACGGTCGGCGTGTACGGGCTCGTCGCCGCGATCGTAAAGATGGACGACGTTGGCATGCACCTCATCGACAAAAAGGGTGAGGGGCGCGCGGTCCGGTTCCAGAGGGGCGTGGGCGCGTGGATCCTGAGGCTGGCGCCCAAGTTCATGCGAACGCTGTCGGTCGTCGGCACGGCTGCCATGTTCCTGGTCGGCGGCGGCATCCTCGTGCACGGTATCCCGGCCGTCGCCGAGCTGCTGCATCATTTCGAGGAATGGCTGCAGGCACTTGCTGTCGCGGGCAACCTGCTCGCCATCCTCGGCGCACAGCTCTACAACGGCCTGTTCGGCATGCTCGTCGGCGCCATCCTGGTCGGCCTGCTGTCGGTCGGCCAGCGCTTCTGGCCGAAGGTTGGCGAGCCGGCAGCCGACTGACGCCCGCATACAAGCTGTTACCAGAGAAGCATTGCAATCGCGGTCAGTGCATGCCGAAATGCGCGCATGACAGTGCATGACAACACCCTCGTTCACCTGCGGGGTTTGAGCCGTCGCTTCACCGAGGGCGAGCGCGAGCACGTCGTGCTCGACGGCGTTGACCTCGACATTGAGCGAGGCGAGTCTGTCGCAATCTGCGGTCGCAGCGGATCGGGAAAGTCGACGTTGCTCAATCTCGTTGGCGGCATCGACGCGCCTGATGCCGGCGAGGTCATCGTCGACGGGATTAGCCTGACGACGCTGAGCGAGCATGAGCGGACGCTGTTCCGGCGGCGCCACATTGGCTTCGTCTACCAGGCGTTCAACCTGATACCGACGCTGTCGGTCAGCGACAACATTCGTCTCGTCCTGGAGCTGAACAACGTCAAAGGGCGGCTGGCGACGATTCGCATCAACACCTTGCTCGACGCCGTGGGCCTGGACGGGCGGGCGGACAGTTATCCGGATGTCCTGTCCGGCGGCGAGCAGCAGCGCGTCGCGATTGCGAGAGCCCTGAGTCACGAACCGCCGGTGCTGATTGCGGACGAGCCGACCGGCAACCTCGATGATGCGACGGCTGAGAGGATCATCGAGCTGTTGAGCGACATTGTCCGAGAGCACGGAACGACACTCGTCATGGCGACGCACAGCACGCGCGTCGCCGCAACCTGTGACCGCGTCATTAACCTGCACAACGGCAAGATCGACGCCGAACACGTCGTGCCGGGCGACGTGGACTCCGACTCGTGACGAGGACGACCTGGCGCGCCAGCTTTTCCTACATGCTGCGTCACCCGTGGCAGCTCGCTTTGTCATTAATCGGTATCAGCATCGGCGTCGCGGTCATCATCGCCGTCGATCTCGCCAACTCCAGTGCACGCAAAGCCTTCCTGCTGTCGATGGACGCCGTGACCGGCGAGGCCACGCACCAGGTGATCGGCGGTCCTCGCGGTGTCGACGAGTCGGTCTATGTGAATCTGCGGACGGAAGCCGGCTTCGAGGCGATCGCACCCGTCGTCGAGGGGAGCGTCAGGGTCGATGGTGTGGATTTCGAGCTCCTGGGCGTCGACCTGTTTGCTGAGCGGGAGATTCGGTCGTTCACGCAGCAACCGTCGAGCAGTGAGTCGTCCTCCGACTCGCTGTTTCGGGATTTCCTGTTGCAGCCCGGCAGCGCGACGATGTCCGAGGGGACGGCGGCAGGGCTTCGGCTGAACGTCGGCGACACCTTCGTCGTCGAAAGCGCCGGCAGGAATTTCACCGGTCGGCTGGTCGCCGTGTTCGCAGATGCCGAGTCGGAAGCACTGGATCGCCTGATGACGGTCGACATTGCGACAGCGCAGAAGTGGCTCGGACAAGTCGGCTGGCTGTCCAGGATCGACGTTCGCATCGAGGACGGGGACGATGCGACGATGGACGCATTGAATGCGGCACTGCCCGACGGCGTTCGGGTGTTCGACGCAGAAGGCCGGACCAATACGACGGCCGACCTCAGCGCCGCGTTCATGACGAATCTGACCGCGATGAGCCTCCTCGCACTACTCGTGGGCCTGTTCCTGATCTACAACAGCGTCAGTTTCTCCGTTCTGCAGCGGCGCAGGCTGATCGGCGTTCTGCGTGCGCTGGGGATCACGCGCCGCCAGGTGTTGGGCCTGGTGCTCGGCGAGGCGCTCGTGCTCGGAACGCTGGCGGCGATGCTGGGCGTCGCGCTCGGCATCGTGCTCGGTGAAGAACTGTTGTCGCTCGTGTCCCGGTCGATCAACGATCTGTACTTTCGCGTCACGGCAACCAGCGTTATTGTCGATGCGTCGTCGGTCATCAAGGGGCTGACCGCCGGCATCGGCGCCTCGCTGGTAGCGGCAGCCGTGCCGGCCATCGAGGCCACGGGTTACCAGCCGCGCCTGACGATGACCCGCTCGACACTCGAGTCTGGCACCCGCAGCCTGCTGCCGTTCGTCGCGCTGGGCGGACTGGTAGTGATGCTACTCGCGGGCGTCGTGCTGCTCGGCTCGGGCCGTAGCCTGGTCGCCGGCCTCGCCGCTGTCTTCATGCTGATCCTCGGGTTCGCGCTGTGCATACCGCTTGCCGTTCGCTACGTCAGTCTCGCCTTTGCTCCGGTCGCGGGTCGAATTGGGCGCTCAGCCGCGCGGCTGGCCGTCGCCGGTGTCTCAGCGAGCCTGAGCCGGACCGGCGTGGCGATCGTCGCGCTCGCCGTCGCCGTCTCCGCAACAATCGGCGTCAGCGTCATGGTCGACAGCTTCCGTAGCTCTGTCAGCAGCTGGCTGGACCAGACCCTGCAGGCTGACATTTACACCGGCGTGCGGCGCGGCGCGTTCGATCCTGAATTGCTTCGCGACATCACGTCGCTCGAAGAGGTCGAGGCGTACAGCACGAGCCGACGGGCAGCGATCGAGGGATCGGATGGCGAGACGCAGATTCTCGTCATCGATATGGCGCCCGATGCCTACGCCGGCACCGAGCTGACCGACGCCGACCCTGCTGAGGTCTGGCCGGCGTGGGAAAGTGAGGACGCGATCCTCGTGTCCGAACCCTACGCCTACCAGCAGCGCAAGCAGGCCGGCGACACGGTCCCGTTGAGAACCGACGTCGGTGAGCGAGATTTCACCGTGCTCGCGACCTATCGCAGCTACGACGCGAGTGGCAGCGCCGTGCTGATGAGCCGGGCGACCTACGATCGGCACTATCGCGATGACGGTATCGATTCAATTGGCCTGTATCTCGTCGATGGCTCGGATCCTGACGCAATGATCGAGCGCATTCAGCAAATCAGCGAGGTTCGGCAGGAACTGATGCTGAACTCCAACGCGAAGATTCGTCAGCTCTCGCTCGAGATCTTCGACCGGACCTTCGTCATCACCGACGTGCTCTACTGGTTAGCGATCGGCGTGGCGCTGATCGGCATCTTGTCGTCGATGCTCGCGCTCCAGCTCGAGAACGGACGAGAACAGGGGCTGCTGCGAGCGCTGGGCATGACGCCCGCCCAGGTTGGCGGCATGATCACGGCGCAGACCGGGTTCATTGGCGTGCTAAGCGGCTTCGCGTCGATACCGCTCGGCGTTGTCATGGCATACGTCCTGATCGAGGTCATCAACCGTCGTGCCTTCGGTTGGGAGATCGACATGGTGGTCGCGCCCGGCATACTGCTAAGCGCCATCCTGTTTGCGTTCTTCTCGGCGCTCGCCGCCGGTATCTACCCGGCGTGGCGCGCCGGCCGCACGCAGCCTGCGCTCGCGATGAGGGAAGAGTAGTCATGTTGCGGCGACACGGTCTCTTTTTGCTGCTTCTGTTCCTGCACCCCGGACTGGTTGCCGCCGACGATGCGGCGGCGAGCAGCCGATCGGAGCTCGCCGGCCTGCTCGGTGCGGGTGAGTCGGGCGAGTTCGCCAGGGCAGTGGACCCACGCACGTTCTCCTTTCCCGCCGATCACGGGCCGCATGAAGCGTTTCGGAATGAGTGGTGGTATTTCACCGGCAACCTCGACAGTGAGGATGGGCGGCGCTTCGGCTTCGAGCTGACGATCTTTCGTTTTTCCCTGTCGCCGGATCCCGTGGCCGCAGACACCGAGTGGCGGACGAACCAGGTCTACATCGCCCACTTCGCCGTCACCGACGCCGATGGCGACGCGTTCTATGCGGCTGAGAAAAGCGCGCGCGGCGCGCTCGGCCTTGCGGGCGCGCAAGCTGACCCGTTCCGCGTCTGGATCGACGACTGGGAGATCCTCGGTGTCGACGATGACACCTGGCGGATTGTGGCGGGCCATGAAGACTTCGCCGTCGATCTCGAACTGACGGCGCTGAAGCCGCCGGTACTGAACGGCGACGCCGGACTGTCACAGAAATCGGACGAGCCCGGCAACGCTTCTTACTATTACACGATGCCTCGATGGCGGACCGACGGTGCGATACGCATCGGCAAGGACGTGCACGCCGTTAGCGGTGCGTCATGGCTGGACCGGGAGTGGAGCACCAGCGCGCTGGCTGACGATCAGCAGGGCTGGGACTGGTTCGCGCTGCAGTTCGCCGACAACACCGAGCTGATGTTCTACGGGCTCCGCAAGACCGATGGCACGCAGGACCCATTGAGCTCGGGTACGTGGATAAACGCTGACGGCTCGTCGGAGAAACTGACGAGGGAACAGGTCACCGCCGAGGTCACGAAACTCTGGGAAAGCCCCAGGGGCGGCGTCTATCCCGCCGGCTGGCGAATCTCGATCGAGGACAAGTCGCTGTTCGTCGAGGTGACCCCAGTCATCGCCGACCAGGAACTGTCGACCATCGTTCGCTACTGGGAGGGCGCCGTCGACGTCAGCGGCACGCGAGACGGAGAGCCGATCGAGGGTCGTGGCTACGTCGAGCTGACGGGCTACGCTGAGGACTCGTCGGCAGATGATTAGGCGACGCGTTGCCGGTCATTCCGTTGCGGAGTCGGAGCGAACCGCGACCTAGGTTTTTCGCAGTACGATCTGGCCGGTGCCCGGCGTTCCGAGGAGTTCGGTGAAACCTGTCATCGTTGCTTCGATCGACGAGCCGGATTCGTCCAGCGCGCCGATGATGGAACCGAAGTGCGCCTTCTGCTGTTCGTCGCCGCGGTACTCGATCTTCATGAACTGGCCGTGGTGAAAACCGCCGGTGAGGACCTCCACGTCAATGACGTACTTTTTGCCGTCCTGCTCGGTCTCGAGCTTGCCGTGCCCGCTGACCTGTCGCATGGCGGCTTCGAGATTCAGCCTGACGTTGTAGACGATGGTGTTTCCATCCTGTCCTGTCTTGGTGCTCTCGCCCTGCCAGGTGCCGGAAAGCGCCCGTTGTCGACCGGCCATCGCCTGGTATTCCGCGATTTTCTCCGTGCCGCTCTTGACCTGCATGAACAGGTAGGTAGCAGCGGCGCTTGCGATGCTGGCCAATACGACCAGGCCGATGTTATCCATAACAATCCTCTCGATTCGCTGTTTTGCCCGTCTACTATGCGTGGAAAGTGCAGTGGCTTCCAGTCGCAGCGTGATTCGTCGATATTGTGGCTGTGTTGTGTAGAACACGAGGTGCCTACTCTGCGCGGTCGACACCGGTTATAGTCATCGCCCTGCAACACGTTACGGGGGTGTCCGCGTGGCAGTAAGACCAATTCTGCGGATCGGCGATCCCAGGCTCCGCGAGGTGTCGAGGCCCGTCGAGGCTTTCGATACGCCGGAGCTCAATGCGCTGATCGAAGACATGTTCGACACGATGGCGGCTGCCGACGGCGCCGGTCTCGCGGCGCCGCAGATCGGCGTACCGTTGCGCGTCATGATTTTCGGCGTCGAGTCGAACCCGCGCTATCCCGACGCCGAGCCCGTTCCCACGACGGTGCTGATCAACCCCGAGTACTCGGTGCGCGACGATTCGACCGTCAGCGGATGGGAGGGCTGCCTGTCCGTGCCCGGCATGCGCGGCTATGTTCCGCGCTATCGCGCCGTTGCCTACAAAGGGCATGACCAGTTTGGCGAACCCGTCGAACGTGAGGCGGACGGCTTTCACGCCGTCGTGTTCCAGCACGAGTACGATCATCTCGACGGCGTGCTGTATCCCGACCGGATTGTCGAATGCGACAAGTTTGGTTTTGAGGAGGAACTGGTCGCCGCCGCGATGCAGGCCGAGGAGCGCGCCGGTGCTTGACGATATCAAGACCGCCGTCGTTACGGGCGGCGGCCACGGCATCGGGCGTGCGATCAGCCGACGGCTGGCCAAAGAGGGCATCCATGTTGTCGTTGCAGACTTAGACCAGGCGGCCGCAGAGCGTGTCGCCGTTGATATCGGTGGCAGCGCGTTCAGCGTCGACGTCGGAGAGGAAGCCGATATCCGGGCGCTCATCGACGAGGTTGAGACCAGCATCGCGCCGATCGACCTGTTCGTGTCGAATGCCGGCGTCGGTCACGGCGACGGGGAATCGGGAGCGGCATCGGCCGAGGGCGGCATGGTTCCGGTGGACGATCGCTGGGATGCCTGCTGGAAGGTCAACGTCATGGCGCACGTCTATGCGGCGCGCCACCTTGTGCCGCTGATGAAGCAGCGCGGCGGTGGTTACCTCGTCAACATCGCATCCGCTGCCGGACTCTTAAGCCAGATCGGTGACGCCGCGTACTCGACCACGAAACACGCTGCCGTCGGCTTTGCAGAGTCGCTTGCGATTACGCACGCCGATGACGGCATCAGGGTCTCGGTGGTCTGCCCGCAAGCGGTGGCGACGCGCATGATCGGCATCGAAGACGATTCTGAAGACTTCAGCGGCGGCTTCGGCGGCAATGACGTAGACGGCATCCTGTCTGCGGACGAGGTCGCCGACATGATTGCTCAGGGCATCGAGGCCGGGCGGTTCCTGATCCTGACGCATCCGACCGTGACGACTTACGTCGAGCGCAAGGCCGCCGACCATGATCGCTGGGTCGACGGCATGCGGCGCTTCCGCCAAAAACTGATTGATACGAACAGCGCCGATGATGGCGGCAACAAGGCTTAAAGGAGCACAACAATGAAAACGGATCTGTCGGGCAAGGTTGCGCTCGTCAATGGCGGCTCGAGAGGCATCGGTGAGGCGATCGCACACGGACTCGCGGAGTGCGGCGCGACGGTCGTTCTCAGCAGTCGCAAGATTGAAGGCGTGCAGGGTGTCGCTGACGACATCATCGCCAAGGGCGGCAAGGCGGTCGCCAAGGTCTGCCATGCGGGGCACCTGGACCAGGTGCAGGCGCTGATCAACGAAATCGGCGATGAATTCGGCCGGCTCGACATCGTGATCAACAACGCGGCGACGAGTCCCTACTACGGTCCCGCGATCGATAATCCGCCCGAGGCCTTCGACAAGTCGGTCGACGTGAACCTCAAGGGGCCTTACTACATGATGGCCTATGCCATTCCGTTGATGATCAGGAACGGCGGCGGCCGCGTCGTCAATGTCGCATCGATCGCGGCGCTGGCGTCGCTGCCGGGCCAGGCCGTCTACTCGATGACCAAGGCCGGGCTCGTCAGCCTGACGAAGTCCTTCGCCAAGGAATACGGCCACGCCGGCGTTCGCGTCAACGCGATCCTGCCGGGGGTCGTCGAGACGAAATTCGCCGAAGCGCTGACGACCGATCCGAAAGTCCAGAAGTGGATGGCGAAGATACCGGCGGGTCGTGCCGGCCAGCCGGAAGACATGGTGGCCGGCGTGCTGTTCCTGGTCTCCGATGAGTCGGCTTACACGACGGGAACGGCGTTGGTCATGGACGGCGGCGCGATGCTGTAGGTCGCGCAGCTCGCGACTGTCATCCGATCATTCAAATCCAGAAGCAGGAGAGACAAATGGAACTTGGTGCGTTTTCAATCAGCCTTGCGGTCAAGGACATCAAGGCATCGATTGCCTTTTACGAAAAACTCGGTTTCTCGACGATGGGCGGCCAGCCCGATGAGAGCTGGGCAATCCTGAAGAACGGCGATCACATCATCGGACTGTTCCAGGGCATGTTCGACAAGAACATCCTGACGTTCAATCCGGGCTGGGACCAGGATGCGAACAACCTCGAGTCTTTTACCGACGTCCGCGAACTGCAGAAGAAACTGAAGGAGCAGGGCGTGACGTTGATCCAGGAGGCTGACGAGTCAACGACGGGCCCGGCGAGCATCACGCTCGAAGACCCGGACGGCAACCCGATTCTTATCGACCAGCATCGGTAAGGGCTCGGCTACGATAGGCGGCGAGCCCGCGACTAACGAAGATACCGCCAGACGTCGCCGTCGAACTGGTCTTTGACGGACTGGCGACTGTGGAAAGCGACCTCGGCTTTTGCGCCGGCAACGTCGTTTGCCACGGTCGTCAGTGCCCGACGGACGGATTCCTGTTGCCCATTGGCAAGGCTATTGCCGAGCTCGTCATCCGTCTCAAACCACAAAATGAAAGAGACGCTGGTCAGTTCGAGGTCAGCAGACACCCAGAGAGAGTCGCCGAACGCGCCGCCAGTGACGCTGTGCGCGGACTCCCTGATGCTGTCGAGGGTTTTCCTGTGTGCCGAGCCCTGGGCCGTCATCAGATTCTGCGGGCGAGGGCGACGCCGACAGAGGAGCCCGTACCGACGATTCGGGACCAGAACCGCGCCGCGACGCCTGACGGCGGGCTGAGCCGGCCAGCGGCGTCATCACGATGCTCGACTTCCTCTGCGCAGAACGCCTTCAGCTTGTCCGTCAGCGCTGCAAACTCCGGGTTGCCCTCCATTTTGTCGATCTGCTCTTCGTAGTGCTTCTCGACGAAGGTTTCCACCGCTGCGATGGTCCTGTAGACGCTGTTTCGTCCGAACAGCGCGCTGAACGCGCCGAGCGACCAGCCGGCCGCCCTCCAGACCGGCAGGAGCCGACTGTGGGTGCTCCCGGGCATCCATTCTTCGAAGAACGCAAGGTGTACGCGCTCGGTCTCACGATGAGCCTCGGCGAATCTCCTGACCTCGGGGTCCCTCGAGACCGCGAGGATGCCGCCGTAAATCGCCACGGCGCCGGTCTCTCCTGCATGGTCGGAGCGCAAATCAGCGACCAGCTCGCTTGGAAGCGGGGTGTTTTCAAATTGTTTCAGGGTATTTGTCATATTGAGAGACTAATGTACAGTTATTGTCTAAATCAAACCTAGACATTCACATGTATTACCTGGACAGGCAATTTCAAGCCGAGAAACCGCGACCTACGGCGCATTCCGCGGTCGCCGAGCCGCGCGCGGCCGGCACGCTGACGTGTTCCCGTCGCGCGCGGAGGGCCGGTTGATGCCACACCGACCCACCCCCGCCAACTGGGCGTCGTTGCTGGTCCTCACGGTTCTGTGGGGCTCGGCATTCATGTTCAACGAGCTCGCGCTGATGAGTTTCAGCCCGGCCGTGCTCGTCACGGGCCGCATCGTGCTCGCGGTCGCCTGCCTGCTGCTGATGATGCGACTGACCGGCGTCCGCCTGCCCACTTTCGGGCGCGGCTGGTTCTACCTTGCCGCCATGGCGGTGCTGGGTACCGTGTTGCCGTTCAGCCTGACGGCATGGGCGCAGCAGCACATCGACTCCGCCGTTGCCGGGGTCCTGATGGCGGCCATGCCACTTTTTGTACTGACGCTTGCGCACTTTTTCGTGCCCGGGTCGCGCATCACGGCGCCACGAGCCACCGGCTTTGTACTCGGCTTCTGCGGCGTCGCCTTGCTGATCGGGCCGGACGCGCTGCGGGGGCTATCGGGTAACACGACGTTGCTCGGGTCACTGGCCGTTCTTGCGGCCGCGCTCTGCTACGCGGTGAACACGGTTCTCGCACGACGGGTTGCCGTCTCGAACCCGATCGGGCTTGCAGCCGGTACGATGATCGTCGCGTCTGTGATTTCGCTACCCTCTGCAATAGCCGGTCTGCCGAGCACCGTCGTCCCGCCGAGCGGGCTGGCCGTGATCGCACTGCTGTTTCTCGGACTGCTGTCGACGGGCCTGGCTACCGTCATGTACTTCCGCCTGATCCAGGGTCCGGGGCCGGCGTTCGTGTCGCTCGTCAACTACCTGGTCCCAGGGTGGGCCGTCATCGCCGGTGCGCTGGTATTGGGCGAGACGCTGTCGGTGCACGTCTTCCTCGGACTCGCACTGATCCTCACCGGACTCGCGATCAGTGAATTCAGCGACAAGCTGCGATCGGTCCTCGTTCATGCCAGGGCCTCCAGATCACAGCGGCTGGCGAGAGAGGACGCGTAGTGACTGACACAACGATTGATGCTCGCGAGGTCGAGTACTACAGCAACCTTGCCGACTCGTGGTGGGATACCGAAGGACCGTTTCGGCCGCTGCACGCGATGAATGCTTTTCGGGTCACCTACCTGGTTGAGCAACTGACGCGTACGTTCTCTCTTGACGCATCGGCCGAACGGCCACTTGCCGGGCTGCGCATCCTCGACGTCGGCTGCGGTGGTGGCATCCTGTCGGAATCGATGGCGCGGCTCGGTGCCGACGTCACCGGCATCGACGTCGTAGAGAGAAACATCGCAATAGCAAAGCTGCACGCTGCTCGTAGCGGTCTCGCTATCGACTACCGCCAATGCGAAGCTGGCGAGCTTGCTGATACGGGCGCCACCTTCGACGTCGTACTGAACATGGAAGTTGTCGAACACGTCGCCGACCTCGAGACGTTCATGAGCGACTGCGGTCGACTGACGCGCCCCGGCGGCGTCATGGCCGTCTCGACCATCAACCGCACGCCGAAGTCGTGGGTCTTCGCGATCGTAGGGGCCGAGTACATCCTGCGACTGCTGCCGCGCGGCACGCATCGCTGGTCGATGTTCAGGAAGCCTGACGAGATCGAGTCGCTGCTCGACGCGTCGGGCCTGGCGGTCGATGACATCACCGGCGTGGCGATGAACCCGATGAACTTCCGTTTTCGCCTGACATCGTCGCTGGCCGTGAACTACATGCTGGTTGCTACGCGCGGATAGCAACGCGAATGTCGCGCGTGCGGCTGGCCTCGTGGCATCCCGTTCCAACGGCAAGCTCGCAATTCGCGGCGACGTCAGTCATTAAAAAAGGGACCGCCCCTTCGGGACGGTCCCTGATTCCGCCTTGAAGAGCAGGGCTCGTTCAGTCGTCGATTTCAATGACGTCCGCGACGCCATCCCCATTCTCATCCTCAAGTTCTACAAAGTCCTCGACTTGCGGCACGCCGTTCTCGAAGAACGTCTCGGCGCCAATCGTGAACGTGACAGTGAGGATTCTGATCGAGACCTCATCGATAGCGGTGACCGGCCCTTCGATCTCGTAGCCCAGGTCGTCCTCGATGTGCAGCGTCGATGCGTAAATGGCGCCATCACTGCCTCGACGTGCGTCGATCTCAACCTGGTCACTGCTTGTGATGCTGCTCAGGTCGAAGCTCGTCGTCGCGGTGTCATCGAGGAAGATCGTGTCCGGTGTAACGCGGACCTCGATCGTGCCCATCGCGGGGCCGAATGACAGCGTGATCGTGCCGTCTCGAGGCGCCGTCGCGTTTACTTCCTGCACGTCTGCCTTGAATTCCAGGTCGTCTTCTTCGAGCTCGATTTCATCGACAAGCAGTACGTCGTCGACGTAGCGGCCCTCGACTTCGACATACAGCCCGTGCGCGGACAGGTTCGCAATGCTGTCTTCGAGGCTCATGGGAAAATACCGGGTCTGGCTGTCGAAGCTCAGTGCGATGCCCATCACTGACCACGTATCCGACTCCGGGTCGAACGAAAGCGTGCCCTTGATCTCTACGTCGTCATCGTCGTCGTCTCCCAGACGGTCCTCGTCCTCCCGTTCGACTTTCGTGGCCAGCAGGTCGGCAGGCGCATTGACCGGATCGGGGATCGAGCCTTCAACCTCGACGTACTGGCCGTCGGCGATACCGGCGGACGGAGTCTCTGCGCCCGGGGCAATCGTGACATTGAGCGCCGCGTCGTTTTTCAGTACCAGGACAAACTGGGAACTGCCGTCGTAGGCTGTCACCGTGCCCTTTGCCTCGAAGTCGTCGTCTGACGCATCCTGTTTTTCGATGTAGGACGCGACCAGAACGTCACCGTCGAACGCGCCGCTGACTTCGACATTGTCGCCATTCATGATGGTCAGGAAACTGAAGTCGGGGTCGTCCTCGGCGTCGAAGTTCGTGCGGCCCTCGATAGCCCGAATCGATACGCCAAAGATTGTGAAAGTCTTGACGCCTTCATCCTCCGGGTCTGTCGCCAGGTTCTCAACGATGCCCTCGATGTCGTCGTCGTAGCTGACGCTCTGCGCCTCGCCGGACCTGCCGTCTGCGTTTACCGATCCCTGGATCTTGACCACCATTCCGACGGCGAGCGAATCGTCACCGGTTGCTGCGTCGTCATCGACGTCGTACGTAGCACTGGATGTGTCGTAGCGCACGCCGTTGACATAGACGCTGCCGAAGCCGGTGATCTGCCCGACGGTGGTCTGCGGCGTTGCCGCCACCAACGCCGGATTAGCGTTCGAAGCATCATCGGAACCACCCGAGCTTCCGCAGCCCGCGAGAAGCGCTGCGAGCGAAAGGCCGAGCAGTTTGACGAATGTCAGGTTCTTCATTTGGAACTCCCAAGCGTGTGCTTGCTGACTTACACGAGCGCAATGGGCAAACGGTTCCATCGAATGAAAAAGTGTCGCGGGATGGCGACAGTTTCGGGTTCAGACAGGCCCATTGGCTGGTCTTCCGGGCTGCGTGTCGCTATCCGATCTTCGCTCAGGATCGGCAAACAGGATCGACGTCCGACGCACAACGACCTCGTCCGGAGCTAACGCAACCTCAGCACAACTTTGCCCAGTGCGCGTCTACCCGTGATCGCGGCGAACGCCTGCTTGAAGTCGTCGAGCGCATAGGATTCTGTCACTCTCGGTTTGAGTGTGCCCGACTGAATCATGCCGGCCATCTCGATTACGTTTTGAACCTGCAGTTTCGGATTTTTCTGTGCCCAGGTGCCCCACCAGACGCCAATGACGCTGGCTTCCTTTAACAGTGCGATGTTTAGCGGAAAGGCTGGAATGTCGCCCGCGGCGAAACCAATGACGAGGTAGCGCCCGTGCCACGCGAGAGCGCGATACGCCTGCTCGGCGAGTTCACCGCCGACCGGATCGTAGACAACGTCGACGCCGTTGCCGTCGGTCAGCGACTTCACGGTGTCCTTCAGCGGCTGGTCCGTGTAATTGATCACTTCATCGGCGCCAGCTTCCTTAGCAAAGGCAAGCTTCTCGTCGGTGCTGGCCGCGGCGATGACGCGCGCGCCCATCGCCTTCGCGATCTCGACGGCCGTGATGCCGACGCCGCCGGCGGCGCCCAGGACCAGCACGGTCTCACCCGGCTTGAGCTCAGCGCTCTGTTTCAGCGCGTGGTAGCTCGTGCCGTAGGTCACGCTGAACCCGGCCGCCTGTTCGAAGTCCAGGCCCTCGGGCAATGGCATGCTCAGGATCTCCTCGGCGACGCATTGCTCGGCGAAGGCGCCGCCGCGTGGCATGACGATGACCTTGTCGCCGACCTTGAAGCGCGTCACGTCCTTGCCGACGGCGCTGACGACGCCGGCGGCCTCGTTGCCGGGAACGAACGGCGGCTCCGTCTTGACCTGGTACTGGCCCGCAATCACGAGGATGTCCGGGAAGTTGACGCCGGCCGCGTGGACGTCGACGAGGATCTGGGCATCGCCGACGTCGGGCGTCGGACGATCCTCGATCGCGAGTGTGTCCGGTGGGCCGTAGGCATTGCAGACGAGTGCGCGCATGTCGTTCCCTCTAGCCGTCCAGGTCGATGCCGAGCGCCTCGGCGCCTTTCTGTGCGAACTTCATCGTCTGGTCGGAGCCGACATTCAATTCGCGCATGCCGTCTGTAGCGCTGATCGCCTCCCAGGCCGCGGCGATTCCGTCGGCGCTGAGATTGTCCGGCAGCAGGCTCACGCCTTCCGTCTCGAAGTCCCGGTTGACGGCAAAACCGCCACCGCCGGCGCACAGGATCGTGCGACTCGGCGCCGAATCGCTGGCGAGAAACACGACGCCGTGACTGACCGACTCCGGTGCCAGCAGCTTGTACACGGCATCGGGCAGCAGGCCCTCGGTCATCGCGGTGCCGGCGATTGGAGCGAGACAGTTCACGCGAATGTCGTATTTCGCGCCTTCGAGGTGCAGCGTATTCATGAAGCCGACGACGGCCATCTTCGCCGCGCCGTAGTTGGACTGGCCGAAGTTGCCGTACAGGCCCGAACTCGAGCTCGTGAAAATAATCCGTCCGTACTGCTGTTCACGCATGATGTCCCAGACTGCCTTTGTGCAGTTGACGCTACCCATTACGTGCACTTCGATGACGAGGCGGAAATCGTCCAGCGACATCTTTGCGAACGTCTTGTCGCGCAGGATGCCCGCATTGTTGACGAGGATATCGATGCGCCCCCAGCGGTTCATCGTCTCGGCCACCATGGCCTCAACCTGTTCCATGTCCGCGACGTTCGCGCCAACAGCGACAGCTTCGCCGCCCGCGGCTTCGATATCGGCAACGACGGCGTTAGCGCCAGCCAGGTTGCCGTCGGCGTCAGCGAGATCACTGACAACGACCTTTGCGCCTCTTGCCGCCAGTGCGAGCGCGTGTGCGCGACCCAGGCCTCGGCCTGCCCCGGTGACGATGGCGACCCTGCCCGTCAGATCGATACTCATTCAAATTCCCCTGTCTTATTTGCTCGCCTGCGCCCTGGCAGGCAGGTTCTACTTCACGATAAACAGCGCCAGCGTCTCGGCCACCAGCGCCGGCTTGTCCTGGCCTTCAATCTCCACGCTGACATCGACGGTCACCAACCACTGGCCCGGATTCTTCTCCGTAACGTCGACGACACGCTGATGTGAACGTATTCGTTTTCCGACTCGCACCGGTGAAAGAAACCGGAGCTTGTTCGACCCGTAGTTGATGGTCATTTTCGTGCCCTCCGGCACGATGATGTTTTGCTCATTCAGGAACGACAGCAGCGACAACGACAAGAAGCCGTGCGCGATCGTGCCGCCGAACGGTGTGAACTTGGCCTTGATGCGGTTGACGTGGATGAACTGGTGGTCATTCGTTGCATCAGCGAACTGATTGACGCGGTCCTGGGTAATCTTGATCCAGTCCGACGGCTCGAGCTGTTTGCCGACGAATCCCGGCAGGTCTTCGACTTTGACGAATTTCGGCATTGACCCCGTTACCCGATGTAGTGCTTCAGTTCCTTGCGTGCGACGACCATGCGGTGCACCTCGTCGGGGCCGTCGGCCAGTCGCAGCGTCCTGGCCGCCGTGTACATGCTGGCCAGCGGGAAGTCCTGTGAGATGCCGGAGGCGCCGTGCATCTGGATCGCGTCGTCGATGATATCGATCGCGATGGTCGGCACGACCGCCTTGATCTTCGAGATCCAGAGCTGGGCTTCCTGCACACCCTGCGTGTCAATCGCGTAAGCGGTGCGCAGCGTCAGCAGGCGCGCCATGTCGATGTTCATTCGCGCCGTCGCGATCTTGTCGTAGTTGCCGCCGAGTTTGGCCAGCGGCTTGCCGAAGGCCGTTCTGGACACGGAACGCCGGCATAAGAGCTCCAGCGCACGCTCGGCCATGCCGATGGCGCGCATGCAGTGGTGGATGCGTCCGGGGCCAAGCCGGCCCTGGGCCACTTCGAAGCCGCGGCCCGCGCCGAGAATCATGTTCGACTCAGGCACCCGCACATCGGTGAACTTCAGGTGCATGTGCCCGTGGGGCGCATCGTCCGCTTCGAATACGTGCATCGGGCGTACGACCTCGACGCCCGGTGCGTCCATCGGCACGAGGATCTGCGAGTGCTGCTGGTGCCGCGCGTTATCCGGGTTCGACTTGACCATGCAGATCAGGATCTTGCAGCGCGGGTCGCCGGCGCCGGAAATATAGGTCTTCTCGCCGTTGATGACCCACTCGCCGTTGTCGAGGACGGCGCTCGTCGAGATGTTGGTTGCGTCTGATGAGGCGACATCCGGCTCGGTCATGGCGAACGCCGAGCGAATCTCGCCGTTCAGCAAAGGTTCCAGCCACTCGGCCTTCTGCTCGTCGGTGCCGTAGCGCTCGATGACCTCCATGTTGCCGGTATCCGGCGCGCTGCAGTTGAAGGTCTCCGCAGCGAGGTGGGAGCGTCCCATTTCTTCGGCGAGGTAGGCGTATTCGACGGTGGTCAGGCCGAAGCCACTCTCGCTGTCCGTCAGCCAGAAGTTCCACAGGTTCTTTTCCCTGGCACCCGACTTCAGCGTGTCGAGGATCTCCAGCTGTCGCTCGGTCAGTGTCCAGCGATCGCCGTTGCTGACCTCTGCGAGGAACTCCTCGTCGACCCGCTGCACATGATCTCGAATGTAGGTCCTGACCTCATCGAGGATAGGGCGTAAGCGTTCAGTGACACCGAGATCCATAGCGATTCCTTATCAAAGCTCCGACAGCCGATGCGGGGTCGCAGAGTGTGACAGATTGCGGCGTGCTTGACGAGATAGCTTGAGTCTTACGCGAGCAGCGCCCGACGTGCCCGCAGTCGATGAAACTTGATCGCCGGTAGGGCGATGCCAAACACGGCGTAGAACACGCCGGCCGAAAAGAGCCACGCGTCGCTCGTGTAGATGGCGAGCACGACGGAGCCCAGCGGAATCACTGTGCTTGCCAGCCAGAAGCTGACGGTCGTAAAGGTATCGAATTGTTCTATCGGCGTGAGTTCGATTTCATCCGCGATATTCAGCGCGTGCCAGTTAAGCAGTGCGATGATGAATGACAACGAGCTGTAGCCGAGCCCGAAAATAATCAGGACGGCTCGAAAGTCCTCGGCCGACGCGTAGACGAACGCCGACTCGGGCGTGACGCCGGGCAGCCACAGGAAGGCACCGGAGTAAATCGCCTTCAACGGATAGACATACACGAGAAC
Source organism: Woeseiaceae bacterium (assembly GCA_030066655.1). GTDB lineage: Bacteria > Pseudomonadota > Gammaproteobacteria > Steroidobacterales > Woeseiaceae > UBA1847. The sequence continues at coordinate 118,066 of JASJBE010000006.1, forward strand.
GACGAAAATCAGGATCATCGACAGAAACGTCGATTTCGCATCCTCGAGGCCGTAACGACGGCTCCATAGGTAATGTGCGTACCAGAAGAACGCGATGTTGGCGAAGCACAGGGCAAAAGCAGGCACCTGCTGCATCGCGAGCAGGAACTCATCGTAGTTCTGCGGAATGTTGTCACCGCCACCGACGACCAGCAGCGTGACAGCGAACGCGAAGGCCGCATCGATGAACGTTTCGAGGCGGGTCATCTCGGCGCCCCGGATCAGGAACCCCTCTTTGGTGTGAGTCTTTGACACGATGTCTCGAAGTAGCGGCCGGACTTCCGTTGGAGTATACCGGGCGGCTGGGCTATCGTTTCAATAACGCAATTCCAAAACACAACTCCAAGGGTCTCGCATGCGCCGACTGTTGGCGATCATTACCGCAACGGGTCTAATCGGCACGCAGGATGCGACGGCGAGCGATGACGTACTGATCGCCGTTGCGAGCAACTTCGTGCCGACGGCGACCGAACTCGTCGAGCGCTTCAATGAGACCACCGATTACCGCGCGACGCTGAGCAGTGGATCCACCGGCAAGCTGTACGCGCAGATCGTCAACGGTGCGCCGTACGACGTCTTTCTCTCAGCCGATGCTTCGAGGCCGGCGTTGCTTGAGCAGCAGGGGCAGGCCGTGCCGGACAGCCGCTTCACATATGCGGTCGGCGCGCTGCTTCTCTGGGCAAGAAACGTCGACGGCGGGGGCGACACCTGCATCGATGCCTTTCTCGACGACCGGTCGTCGAGAATCTCAATCGCCAATCCGAAGATCGCGCCTTACGGCGCAGCCGCACAGGAGTACCTGCAACAGGCGGGTCTGTGGGAAGACGCGGTCGATCGACTGATCATCGGAGAGAACATCTCCCAGACACTGCAGTTTGTCAGTGCTGGCGGCGCGTCGTTTGGATTCATCGCTGCGGCGCAGGCGCCGTTTATTTCGCCGAACGCCTGCCTCTGGGAGGTCCCGACGACGCTTTACGCGCCTATCCGCCAACAGGCGGTGCTGCTTTCGCGCAGCCGCGACAGCGAGGCGGCGAACGCCTTTATGAGCTTCCTGCGTGGTGATGGACAGGCGATCGTCGTTGATCGCGGCTACACATCGGAGACGATCAGTGAGTGACGGCTGGCAGGCGCTCTTGCTGACGGCGCAACTCGCCGCGATCACGACGGCGATCCTGATGATCATCGCGACGCCGCTTGCCTGGTGGCTGGCGAACACGCGGTCGCCGTTCCGTTCGCCCATCCAGGCCATCGTTGCCTTGCCTATCGTGCTGCCCCCCACCGTCATCGGCTTTTACCTGCTGATCCTGCTGGGTCCGACGTCGACACTGGGCGGCTGGTGGGTGCAACTGACCGGCAGCACGCTGACCTTCTCGTTTTCAGGCCTCGTGATCGCGTCCTGCATCTACAGCCTGCCTTTCGCCGTACAGCCACTGCAGAACGCGTTCGAGCCGCTCGGGCTGGCAGAGGTGGAAGCGGCGCGGACGCTGGGCGCATCGAAACTCGATGCGTTCTTCAGCGTCGTTGTGCCGATGAGCAAGCCGGGCTTCATCAACGCCGCGGTCTTGAGCTTCGCGCACACGATCGGTGAGTTCGGCGTCGTACTGATGGTGGGCGGCAACATCCCCGGAGAGACGCGCCTGATATCGATTGCGATTTACGACAGCGTAGAGTCGCTGGATTACTCGACCGCACACACGATGTCCGCCGTCCTGCTGGTGCTCGCCTTCGTCACGCTGTTCGGGATGTACCTGTTCAACCGGAGGAAGGCGACATGAGTTTGCCGCTCCGCATTCGGCTGACGCTGCCCAGGGATTCGTTCCGCCTGCACGTCGACCTCGAGCTCGCGGGGCAGGGCATCACCGGCTTGTTTGGCGAGTCGGGTTCCGGCAAGACCAGCCTGCTGCGATGTATTGCGGGTCTCGAGAAAGTCGGGGACGGTCACATCGAGGTTGGCGGCGAGACCTGGCTCGATACCGACGCGGGAATCGATCGTTCGCCGCATGAGCGTTCCCTGGCCTACGTCTTCCAGGAGCCGCGGCTGTTTCCACACTTAAGCGTCGAACGTAACCTCCACTTTGCCGCCAAGCGCGCCGATTCGTCGGGCGTGTCATTCGATCATGTGGTCGAGCTGCTGTCGCTTAAGAGACTGTTGCAGCGCAATGCGACGCAACTGTCGGGCGGGGAGGCGAAACGCGTGGCCATTGCAAGGGCGCTGCTTCGGTCACCGTCGCTGTTGCTCATGGATGAGCCATTGTCGTCGCTCGATGCCGGCAAGCAGAGGGAGTTGCTGCCCTATCTCGACCGCCTGCAGGCCGACCTGACGGTCCCGGTGATCTATGTCAGCCATTCGATCGACGAGATCACTCAGCTCAGCGACCAGCTGGTCGTGCTGGCATCCGGCGAGGTGCAGGCCGTCGGTCCGCTACAGGACGTCCTGTTACGAACCGATATCGAATTACTCGGCGGTGCCGAAGCCGGCGTCATTCTCGAGACCGAGCGCAAGGACTACGACGACCAGCACCGGCTCACCCGTCTTCAGTTCTCCGGCGGTGATCTCTGGGTCAGCGCCGATGTCGTGAGCGCCCGACCGAGGGTGCGCATTCGCGCCAACGACGTCAGCCTGTGCAAGACCCGTCCGGTTCATACCAGCATCCTCAATATCGTCCCGGTTGTCGTCGAGGAGATTACGGCAGACGGTGATGCGTCGGTGCTCGTCGAAGTGCGAGCAGGCAGCGACCACATGCTGGCTCGCATCACACGCCGCTCGCTCAGGGAGTTAGGCGTCGCCGTCGGCAGTCAATTGTTCGCACAGATCAAGTCGGTGGCTGTGAGGAACAGCGCCGTCTCACTCTGACCTGAAGCCGCAGTCCTTGCCAGGGCACCCCCTCGGAAAATACGGATAACTTCCAAAGAAATTGTCCCCATTTAAGAGGTAGTGGCTGGCTATTCGAAGCCATTGTGACAAACGGAGGACACTATGAACCTGATTAACTGGTCGCCGTTCCAGGATACGGACGGAATCTTCGACCGCTACTTCAACCTGCGCGACAGGCTGCCCGCAGCGGATGCGAGTACATCAGGCGCCCTGAACTGGAAACCCGTCGTGGACATCAGCGAAACCGCTTCCGACTACCTCATCAAGGTCGAGCTGCCCGAGGTCGACAAAGAAGATGTCGACGTTACCGTCGACAACGGAATGCTGACCGTCAGTGGCGAGCGCCACTATGAGAATGAGGAAGAGGACGAGACGCGGCATCGCATCGAGCGCATGTACGGACGGTTCTCTCGCAGCTTTGCACTGCCGACCGATGCGGACGAGCAGGCGATTACGGCGAAGACTCGAGACGGACTGTTGAAGGTCCGGATTCCGAAGACGAAAGTGGTCGAAGAGACGGCGAAGAGGATTAACGTCGACTGAGATCCTGGTCACACTGGTCGTGGCTCTTCAGGGCTGCGACCAGCCCTTTCGCGCGCCTAGAAATTGACAACGCTGTCATTACTGTCTATACAAACACCCGGCCCCGGGTCAACGAGCCCGGTGCAAAGTACAACAAGTCAACGCGGGGGGCGTATCTTGAATGTGCTCAAGGCGCCACCCGGCGCGTCTATCAGAACAGCTGCGACAGCATCGTCTCCTGCGGTCACGTCCGCAGTTCCTCGTTTCATCCACACCACCCGTAATGCGCATCGCCGACCCGGCTATCTGCGCCGGGCCTTGGTCGCGATCTGCGGCCTGAGTATCGCCATGAATGTATCTATCGCCAACGACGCGCCGACACCGTCAGTAGAGCAGCGCGTAGAAGCGCTGCTAGAGCAGATGACCTTCGAAGAAAAGATCGGACAGATGACCCAGGCCAATTCGCCTGGAGGGCGCTTGCCCGACGATTTTCGCGATGCGATCAGGGCCGGTCGAATAGGCTCCACGCTGAATGAGGTCGACGTTAGCGTCGTCAACGAGATGCAGCGGGTTGCGGTCGAGGAGAGCCGCCTCGGTATTCCGCTGATTGTCGGGCGCGACGTCATCCACGGTTTCAACACGATCCTGCCGATACCGATCGGGCAGGCCGCAAGTTTTAATCCCGAGCTCGTGGAAGCCGGTGCGGCTGTTGCTGCCGCCGAGGCGGCGCGCGCCGGTGTCGACTGGACGTTTGCGCCGATGATCGACATCGCTCGCGATGCGCGCTGGGGTCGCATCGCGGAAAGTCTCGGCGAGGACCCGTACCTTGCCAGCGTCCTCGGCGCTGCGATGGTGCGCGGCTTCCAGGGCGATGACTTGTCGGCGCCGCACACGATCGCCGCCTGTGCAAAGCACTTCGCGGGCTATGGCGACGCCGAGAGCGGACGCGACTACGCGACGACCAACATTCCCGAGAACGAGCTCAGGAATGTGCACCTGCGGCCGTTCAAGGCCGCCGTGGATGCCGGCGTCAGCACGCTGATGGCGTCGTTCAGCGATCTGAACGGCGTGCCGGCCACAGGCAACGAGTTCCTGATGAGGCAGGTACTGCGTGACGAGTGGGGCTTCGAGGGTTTCGTCGTCAGCGACTGGGCGTCGATCTACCAGCTGAAGATTCACGGCTTCACGGCCGACGACAAGGGCTCGGCGTTCGAGGCGCTGAACGCGGGCGTCGACATGGAGATGGCGACGCCGCTCTACATGACGCACGCGGCCGAGCTCGTCGAGGAGGGCAAGATTTCGGAGGATCAGATCGACGCGATGGTTCGCAATATCCTCAAGATCAAGTTCGAACTGGGCCTGTTCGAGCGTCCGTACACGGATCCGGATGAGCTGCCCGAGGTTGCCAGCAAGCACGCGCTGGACACCGCCCGCCTGGCGGCGCTGCAGAGCATCGTCATGTTGAAGAATGATCACGGCACGCTGCCGATCAAGCGCGACGAGATCGATTCCATCGCCGTCATCGGGCCCATGGCCAATGTGCCTTACGAGCAGCTCGGCACCTGGGTCTTCGATGGCGACCCCGAACTCAGCGTCACGCCGCTCGAGGTGCTGTTCGAGCTTGACGGCATCCAGATCAATCACGTTCGGGCGATGACGACGACGAGGACACGGGACACCGACGAGTTCGACGACGCCGTCAAGGCGGCGCGAGGATCCGATGTCGCCGTCCTGTTCCTCGGCGAGGAATCGATCCTGTCCGGTGAGGCGCACTCGCGCGCGGACATCAGCCTGCCGGGTAACCAGGCGGAGCTGGTGCGTCGAATCAAGGCGACCGGTACGCCAGTCATCGCCGTCATCCTGGCGGGTCGACCGTTGACGCTGACCAACATCGTCGACGAGGTCGATGCGATCCTGTTTGCCTGGCATCCCGGCACCATGGGCGGGCCGGCGATCGTTGATCTGCTGTTCGGCGTCGAATCGCCGAGCGGCAAGCTGCCGGCGACGTTCCCGAAGATGGTCGGGCAGATTCCGATCTACTACAACCAGAAGAACACCGGTAAACCGCCATCGCCCGAGACCATCGTGCACATCGACGAGATCGATGCGCGGGCGCCGCAGACCTCACTCGGTATGACGGCGTTTCACTTGGACGCCGGCTACGAGCCGCTGTTTCCTTTCGGTCACGGTCTTTCCTACACGGAGTTCCACTACGATCACCTGCGCGTCAGCAAGCCGGAGTTCTCGAAGGACGAGACCTTGTTCGTCTACGTGAACCTGACCAACGCCGGCGATGTGGTGGCCGAAGAAGTCGCGCAGCTCTACGTCCGCGATCTCGTCGGCAACGTGACCCGCCCGGTCCGCGAGCTGAAGGGTTTCCAGCGTGTACGGCTGGCGCCCGGCGAGACCCGCACGCTGACTTTCGAGCTGACCGCGGATGACCTGGCGTTCTACGGGCGTGACAATAAGCTGATCGTCGAGCCCGGCGACTTCCACGTCTGGGTCGGCGGCAGCTCCGAGACCGAGCTGCACACCGAATTCCAGCTGGTGGACTGACATGGCCTCTCAAGCGCGCGCAACGGCACTGATCTCGTTACTGGTCGCCCTCGGCGGCTTCCTGATGGGCTTCGACGCATCCGTGATTTCCGGCGTGGTCGGGTTCATAGAGACGGAATTCGAGCTGACCAAGATCGAGCTCGGCTGGTCGGTCGCGTCGCTGACACTGACGGCGACGCTGGCCATGATGGTGGCCGGCCCCCTGAGCGATCGCATTGGCCGGCGCCCGGTATTGCAGATCGCCGCGGCGATGTTTGCCGTGTCCGCCGTCGCATCCGCGGTCGCCCCCGATTTCATCACGCTCGTCATTGCGCGGATGCTCGGCGGCTTCGGCGTCGGCGATCTGCAATACCGGGCGCCGGCCAATGCGATCGCTCAGGGGGCCGGCCACCATCATGGCCAGCGTCGCCGTCAGTGTCAGCGACGCGACCGACCAGCCGAGCTCGATCTTGG
>JASJBE010000019.1 GCA_030066655.1 Woeseiaceae bacterium
CGAGGCCATGCTGCGCGACTGGGTCGGGGAAGCCCGCGGCGGCGATGGAGAGCATGCGCACCTGACGCGGGTGCAGCCGGCGATCGCCAACAAGCTCGAGGAGTGGTTCGAGGCGGGACTGCAGGACTGGGACATCTCCCGCGACGCGCCCTACTTCGGGTTTGCGATTCCCGGCACGACAGACAAGTTTTTCTACGTCTGGCTGGACGCGCCCGTGGGCTATCCCGCGAGCTTCAAGAACCTGTGCGAGCGCAGGGAGAACCTCGATTTCGACGACTACTGGCGACCCGGCAACGACACCGAGGTCTATCACTTCATCGGCAAGGACATCATGTATTTCCACACGTTGTTCTGGCCGGCCGTGCTGCACGGCTCGGGTTTCCGTACGCCGACCAGCGTCTTCGCGCACGGCTTTTTGACCGTCAACGGCAAGAAGATGTCGAAGTCGCGTGGCACGTTCATCAAGGCGAGGACCTATCTCGACAACCTGGAACCAAGCTACCTCCGCTACTACTACGCGGCCAAGCTCGGCCCGACGATCGAGGACATCGACCTGAACCTCGAAGACTTCGTTGCGCGCGTCAATTCCGATCTCGTCGGCAAGCTGGTCAACATCGCCAGTCGATGCGCGGGCTTTATCAACAAGCGTTTCGACGGCCGCCTGGCCGATACGCTGCCGGACGAACCGCTGTTCAAGCAGGTTGCCGATGCTGCAGAGCCGGTCGCCGCGTTCATGGAGGGCCGCGAGTACTCGAAGGCCATGCGGCAAATCATGCTGCTCGCCGACGCGGCGAATCGTTACATCGATGAACACAAACCCTGGGTCATGATCAAGGACGAAGACAGGCAGTCCGAAGTACACGGCGTTTGCACGCAGGGCATCAACCTGTTCCGCAGCCTCATGATCTACCTGTCCCCCGTCCTGCCGGCGGTGTCCGACAAGGCACGCACCTTCCTGGATGAAGCAACCTGGCAATGGTCGGATGCCACCACACCCCTGCTCGGTACGTCGATCAACAAGTTCGAGCCGCTGCTAACACGGGTCGAAAGCAAACAGGTCGAGAATATGGTCGAACAATCGAAACAAGCGCCGGCACCTGCCAAAGACGGTGAACCGGGCCCGGACGAGGAGCCAACGATCTCCATCGACGATTTTATGAAGGTGGATCTTCGGATCGCTCGTATTGAGAAAGCCGAGCCGGTCGAAGGCGCGGACAAGCTGCTTAAGCTGACGCTGGACGTCGGCGAATTCAAGCGACAGGTGTTTGCCGGCATCAAGGCGGCTTACGCGCCCGAAGAACTGCTCGGCCGACACGTCATCGTCGTCGCCAATCTCGCACCGCGCAAGATGCGCTTCGGCGTCTCCGAGGGCATGGTGCTCGCGGCAGGTCCGGGCGGCAAGGACATCTTCCTGCTGTCGGCTGACGATGGGGCCGTGCCCGGTATGCGCGTCAAATAGGCTGCCGGGACCGCTGCAATCGCACGACTCGGCTTGCTGACCCGCGATTCGCGGACAGCGCAGGCCACGGTTTACAATAGCCCGATGAAAAGTCCTGGGAGGCTTGCCTGAATGAGCGAGCTCTTCGTCATTCTCGTCAGCACCGTGCTCGTCAACAACTTCGTCCTGGTCAGGTTCCTTGGCCTGTGTCCGTTCATGGGTGTATCGAGCAACCTCGAGGCCGCCGCCGGCATGTCACTCGCAACGGCGTTCGTGCTGACGCTGTCGTCGGCAACAGCCTACATGCTGCACCAGTACATCCTGGTCCCGCTGGGCATCGACTACTTAAGGACCTTAAGCTTCATTCTCGTCATCGCGGCCAGCGTCCAGTTCACCGAGATCATGGTCAGGCGCCTGAGCCCGATGCTGGAACAGGTGCTCGGCATCTACATCCCCCTGATCGCATCCAACTGCGCCGTACTCGGTGTTGCACTTCTGAACGTCCAGGAGTCGAGCAGCTTTGTCGAATCGCTGTTCTACGGCCTCGGCGCCGCCGGTGGATTCGCCCTCGTCCTCGTCATGTTCTCTGCCGTGCGTGAGCGACTCGCGGCAGCCGACGTCCCGGTGCCGTTTCGCGGCCCGGCCATTGCATTAATGACGGCCGGCATCATGTCGCTTGCCTTCATGGGATTCGCGGGCATGGCGCGACTGTGAGTATGATTTTTGCCGCCATCACAACGATCAGCCTGATCGCACTCATCGCCGGACTGGCGCTCGGCTTCGCGTCGCGCTCGCTGCCGCCTGCCGAGAACGACCAGGTCGAACAGGTCAACGACCTGCTGCCACAAACCCAATGCGCCCAGTGCGGCTACCCGGGATGCCGTCCTTACGCGCAGGCAGTCGTTGAATCCGGGGAGGCGATCAACCTGTGCCCGCCGGGCGGCGATGCGACCGTCGAGAAACTGGCGACGCTGCTTGGGCGGGAAGTCATTCCGCTAGCGAAAGCCGCACCGTCAAGGCGCGAGGTTGCCATCATCGACGAATCGTTGTGCATCGGTTGCCTGCATTGCCGGAACGCCTGTCCCGTCGACGCCATTTTCGGCGCCCAGACGCTGATGCACACCGTGATCGAATCGGAATGCACCGGCTGTGAACTCTGCGTGGCGCCCTGCCCCGTTGACTGCATCAGTATGCAGGCGGTCGCGTGAGCGCCCCGACGTTCGATCTCGGGAAACTGCATGGCGGTATGCGGCTGGAGGCCCGGAAATCGCAGTCGACGACACAGGGGATTCGTGACGTACCCATACCGAAGCAGCTGATCATCCCGCTCAAGCAGCACGTCGGCGACGAAGCGCAGCCCGTCATCTCCATCGGCGAGCGCGTCCTTAAGGGTCAGCTGCTCGCCGAGCATTACGGCTCGCTTGGGGCCCCGGTCCATGCATCGTCATCCGGCAAAGTCATCGCGATCGAGCCATCGCCGGTCACGCGCAGGTACGGGGACAAAGCGCCCTGCATCATCATCGAGACCGACGGAGAGGACCAGGCGATCGAGGCCTGGGAAGACCCGGTCGACTATCGCGAACTCGATCCTTCGTCGCTGATGCAGAAGATCCTGCAGGGCGGGATCGTCGGCCTCGGCGGCGCGGTCTTCCCGACGGCGCAAAAGCTCATGCAGGCGACGAGCGGCGAGATCGAGATGCTGATCCTAAACGGCGTCGAGTGCGAGCCTTACATCAGCTGCGATGACATGCTGATGCGCGAGAGTGCCGCATCGATCATTTCCGGCGCGCGGATACTGATGCACGCGATGTCCATCGAGCAGTGCCTGCTTGGCGTGGAGAGCGACAAGCCGGAAGCGATCCGGGCGCTGGAGGATGCGCTCTCGACCTACGATGACGATCGTGTCGTGCTGAAGCAGATACCGACGATCTACCCGTCCGGTGGCGAGGACCAGCTGATTCAGCTGCTCACCAATCGCGAGGTGCCCACCGGCGGCCTGCCCAGCGACGTGGGCTGCCTGGTGCAAAACGTCGGCACAGCCGCGGCCGTGCACGACTGGATCGTCGACGGCCAGCCGCTGTTGAGTCGCATCACGACCATCTCCGGGGACGGCGTCTTGAACCCGATCAATGTGCGCGCGAGGCTGGGTACACCGATAGCGGATCTCGTCGAGGCTGCGGGTGGGTACACCGACAGGGCCGAGGTCCTGATCATCGGCGGCCCGATGACGGGCAAATCGATTTCCACCGACGAGGTACCGGTCGTCAAAGCGACCAACTGCGTGCTCGTGTTATCGGAGGCGCCGAGCCGGGAACGCGAGCTTCCGTGCATCCGCTGCGGCGAGTGTGCGGAGGTCTGCCCGGTCAACCTGCTGCCGCAGCAGCTGTACTGGCACGCCTGCGCCGACAACGAGGACAAGCTGCGCGAGTTCGGCCTTGTCGACTGCATCGAATGCGGCTGCTGTGACCTCGTCTGTCCGAGCCACATCCCGCTTACCTACGATTTCAGGATGGCGAAGGCCCGGATCCGGGAGCTTGAGGATGAGAAGGCACGCGCCGAGCGCGCGCGCCGACGATTCGAAGCGCGTGAACAACGCTTGAAACTGGAAGAACGGGAACGTGCCGAGGAGTTGCAGCGGCAGAAGGATCGGGCTCGCAAGACCGGCAAGGCGGCGATCGCCGAGATCTTGAAGCGCAAACGTAAGAAGGACGACTGAGCGATGCAATTCGAGCGACTCAACGCGCCTCATGTTCGATCGACAGCCAGCGTCCCTCGCATCATGTTGCAGGTCCTGCTCGCGCTGGTCCCGGCTGCCATCGCGCACGTCTGGTATTTCGGGCCGGGCTTTCTGTTCAACCTGATCATTGCAACCGGATTCTGTGTGGCGAGCGAGTCCGCCATGATGGCGGCTCGGGGCCGACCGCCCGAGGATGCCCTGTCCGATTACAGCGCTATCGTTACCGCGGCGTTGATTGCCTTCGCGCTACCGTCGCTGACGCCGTGGTGGGTGACGGCGATCGCATCGACGTTCGGCATCGTCGTGGCGAAACACCTGTATGGCGGCATCGGGTTCAACGTATTCAACCCGGCGATGGCGGGTTACGTTGTCGTCCTGGTCGCATTCCCGGCGGACCTGAACCTGTGGGTCGCTCCCAGGATGGGCGACACAGACTACACGACGCTGAGCCTGGTCGAGACCCTGACCTTTACCCTGACCGGTGGGCTGCCGGATGCGCTGACGTACGACGCCGTCAGTCGGGCGACACCGCTCGACCTGATGAAATCGGGACTGAACCAGATGCAGACCGTCGAGGAAATTCGCGCGTTACCGACTATGGGTGACTTTGGCGGACGGGGATGGGAATGGATCGGCAATTTCTTAGCATTGGGCGGGATCTGGCTGATGATCAAGCGCGTCATTCGCTGGCAGATACCGCTGGGTGTTCTCGCCGGCCTGCTGGTACCCGCCACGATCGCATTCATGATCGATCCCGGCAGCAATCCCGGACCGGGCTACCATTTGTTCAGCGGCGCCACGATACTATGCGCGTTCTTCGTCGCGACCGATCCCGTGTCGGCGGCGACGAGCACACGCGGTCGAATCGTCTACGGCATCGGCATCGGCTTTCTGATCTACGCCATCCGTAAGTGGGGTGCTTATGCAGACGGCGCCGCCTTCGGTGTTCTGCTGATGAACATGGCCGTTCCGGCGATCGACGCAATCACTCGACCGAGAATCGTCGGACACGGAGGTGCCAGTCGTGAGTAATCCTTCTGTACTGAAAAACGGGCTCACCCTCGCGCTGATCGCGGGCGTTTGCTCGGGCCTCGTGGCCGTTACCTACGCATTCACGGAAGACAAGATCGAAGACAATCGCAAAGCCTTCCTCGAGCAAAAACTCAAGCCGGCGCTTTCAGGCCTTTTCTTCGAGGGCGACGTCACGGAATCGGTGGTGACACTGAAAGCGCCGCATGGGCTGCCCGGCAAGGACGACGCGCTGATCTACCGTCTGTATGCCTCCGGCGAACCCGTAGCAGCACTCTTCATCGTCACGGCAAGAAACGGTTATTCGGGTCCGATCCGCATCCTGCTGGGCGTGGACATATCAGGCGTCGTCACCGGGCTTCGAATTCTCGAGCACAGTGAGACGCCGGGGCTCGGCGACAAGATCGACGAAGACAAATCGGACTGGGTGCAGCAGTTTGCCGGTCGCTCACTCGAAGACCCTGCGATCGACGGCTGGCAAATCAGAAACGACGGTGGCGAGTTCGATCAGCTCACGGGCGCGTCGATCACACCACGCGCCGTCATCCAGGCCGTCAGGGAGACATTGGTCTATTTCGCCGAAAACAAGGAACAGGTCTTCGCCATGCCGGGGGACTCAGCACAGTGACGGAAGGACGCCACTTGCAGGGGATCGCCACCGCCCTGTGGCGAGACAATCCCGGGCTGGTGCAACTGCTCGGACTGTGTCCACTGCTCGCCGTAACCGGCAGCTTCGTCAACGGCCTCGGCCTCGGTATCGCAACGCTTGCCGTGTTGACGGTATCCAACGGTCTTGTATCGGCAACGCGACGCTTCCTGCAGAAAGAGATCCGCATACCGATCTTCGTGCTGATCATTGCAAGTCTCGTCACCTGCGTGGAACTGCTGTTCGAGGCGTTTTTCCCGGCCCTGGATCGCGCGTTGGGAATCTTCATCCCGCTGATTGTCACCAACTGCGCCATCGTCGCGCGCGCGGAGGTGTTTGCATCGAGGAACCCGGTCGTCTCGAGCATCGTTGACGGCTTCGGCATGGGACTCGGATTCCTGCTTGTACTCGTCACGATCGGGCTCATGCGCGAGCTCGTCGGCCAGGGAACGGTGTTTGCCGACATGCACCTGCTGTTCGGCGGCGAGCCGGTCAACGGACTCGTCGTTGCAGACGCCGGATGGCTGATCGCGATCCTGCCGCCGGGAGCGTTTTTCGCTCTGGCCGTCGCCATCGCCGCAAAGAACGCGATGGACCGGCGACGCAGCGTGCGACTTCGCGAGCGGACGGGTCTGCGATGAACCGGGATAAGCGAACAGCGATCTTCTCGACCCTTCGAGCAGCCGATCCGAACCCGACGACGGAGCTCAACTACGACACGCCCTTCCAGCTCCTAATCGCCGTCATCCTGTCGGCGCAGGCAACGGATGTCGGCGTCAACAAGGCAACGCGGCAGTTGTTCATCGATGCACCAGACGCGCAGACCATGCTGGCGCTCGGCGTCGATGGGCTGAAGTCCTACATCAAGACGATCGGTCTTTTTAACAGCAAGGCGGGCAACGTCATCAAGACCTGCCAGATCCTCGTCGACGACCATGACGGCGAGGTCCCTCGCGACCGCAGTGCGCTCGAGGCTCTGCCGGGCGTCGGGCGCAAGACCGCCAACGTCGTCCTGAACACGGCGTTTGGCGAACCGACGATTGCCGTCGATACGCACATCTTCCGCGTGTCGAATCGAACCGGCATCGCACACGGCAAGACGCCGCTGGAGGTCGAGAAGCGCCTGCTGCGATTGACGCCCGATGAATTCAAGAAAGACGCGCACCACTGGCTGATCCTGCACGGTCGCTACGTCTGCAAGGCCCGGCGGCCGCTGTGCGGAGAATGCAGTATCCTCGAATGGTGTGAGTACCGTCGCAAGGAACTGTCATGATCTTCGGCCAGAACAGAGACCAGCTCCGCCGCATGTATGCGGACGCCTGGCGGAAGCTGACCTCCGGCGCTGTATTGACGCCACTCGAAAGTCAAATCGCGACGGTTGTCCAGGAGCACCCGGAGTATCATCGATACCTGGGCGAGGATGGCTTCTCGGAGGAATTCACGCCGGAGCGTGGTGAGACGAACCCCTTCCTGCACATGGGCCTGCATCTGGCGATACGGGAACAGGTTGCGACCGACCGGCCGGCCGGCATCGCGGCGCTATTTGAGGGGCTCGTCGAGAAATCGGGTGACAAGCTTGAAACCGAACATCGCATGATCGATGTACTCGCTGAAGTCATGTGGGAATCGCAGCGATCCAACGCGCCGCCGGACGAACGGGCCTACCTGGAGCGGCTCAAAGCACTGTAGACAATCATCGTGTAATAAATCCGCCGCCGCGCTGGTCTGATGAGCAAATGAACGGGAATGCAAAATGACGGGCAAGAAACACAGTTATCCGGTTGAGGGTGCAGGACTGGGGCTTCGGCGACCGCTGCTCGACAAGCTGATGGCGAACCCGCCGACCGAGGTCGATTTCATGGAGGTGGCCCCGGAAAACTGGATCAACATCGGCGGCATCGCCGGCAGGAAATTTCGCTGGTTCACCGAACGCTACCCGTTCGTGCTGCACGGACTGTCCCTGAACATAGGCTCGCCCTCGCCGCTGAACGAAGACCTCGTCCGCGACATACGCAAGTTCATGGACGAGCACGGCATCGAGCAGTACTCGGACCACCTGAGCTATACCGGCGATCATGGCCAGCTCTATGACCTGATGCCGATTCCGTTCACCGAAGAGGCCGTCAAATACGTCGCGGAGCGAGTGCTTCGTGTCCAGGAGATCCTCGGACGACGCATGGCGCTCGAGAACGTGTCCTTTTACGCGCCGACCGAAGAAGGCATGGGCGAGCTCGAATTCCTGCTCGCCGTCCTCGATGCGGCGGACTGCGACCTGATGCTCGACATCAACAACATCGTCGTCAACAGCATTAATCATCGCTACGACGCGCTCGAATTCCTGAAGCGCATGCCGGCTGACAAGATTCGCTATTTCCACATCGCCGGTCATCACGTCGAAGCGGAGGACCTGAGGATCGACACCCACGGTGCGCCGGTCGACGAACAGTCCTGGCAATTGCTGGCGGAAGCCTACGCGCATTTCGGGCCCGTACCGACGCTTCTGGAAAGAGATTTCAATTTCCCGCCGCTTGAGGAATTGCTCGACGAGGTCCGGGAAATCAGAAAGCTGCAGCAGGACGCCGTCCCGGCGGAGGCGGCCCATGGCTGACAAGCCGGCATTCCAGGACATCCAGAATGCGTTTGCGGCGCATATTCGCGACCCGGCGAACGTGCCGGCACCGGAACACATCGAAGATCGCCGTATGGCCGTCTACCGGGACCTGTTCTTCAACAATCTCAAGAGCCTGCTGTCGACCACGTTTCCGGTCCTGAAAGCCCTGCACGATGATCGGAAGTGGCGTCACATGATTCGTGAGTTCATGAAGAAACACTCCTCCCAGACGCCCTACTTTCTTAAGCTGCCTGCAGAGTTCCTCGAATTCCTGCAGACGGAATATGAGATCAGTGACGACGACTTCCCGTTCCTGCTGGAACTCGCGCACTATGAGTACATCGAACTGGCGCTGTCGATCTCCGATGCAGAAATCGACTACAGCGGCGTCGACCCGGACGGAGACCTCATCGCCGGCGTACCGGTCAAATCGGAGCTGTCCTGGGTGTATGCCTACCAGTACCCGGTTCATCGAATCTCGAAGGACTTTATTCCGGACGCGCCCGCCGAACAGCCCGTCTACCTGGCCGTGACCCGGAACGCTGAAGACCGCGTTCGATTCACCGAGCTCAATCCCGTGACGGCCGGGCTGGTCGATGCCATCGAACAGAACAGCGACGACCTGACAGGCGAGGACTTGCTGCGGCGCCTGGCACAGCAGATCCAGTACCCGGACGCCGACGCGTTCATCGAACACGGGCAGGCCGCGTTTAGCGAACTCAAAGCCGCCGAGATCGTCATCGGCACCAAACTGCCAGAATAAGGAATTACGCATGCAAGCTTTTGCGAGACAGTGTGACCGCGTTATCTCTCACTTAAACCCCGCCGGCGAATGGGTCGGACTGCTCGTCATCCGCCTGTTGATGGCCTATGAATTTGCCAAGGCCGGATTCAACAAGCTCGGCGCGTCCGACACGCTGTGGGGTGATGTGCCGTCCTGGTTCGTCAGGAACATGGCCAACGCACCGTTTCCGTTCAACGTGCTGCCGAGCGAACTGAACTGGTTTCTCGTCACCTGGGCCGAGATTCTTGGCGGCCTTGCACTGGTCATCGGGTTGTTTACGCGATTCTGGGCCTTCAGCCTCGTCATCGTCACGATCGTCGCGATCTTCAGCACGCACTGGCCGGCAGAGTGGAACAGCCTCGGCGAACTCTGGGAGGGCTATCGAATCAGCGCGAAAGACGGCTCGGGGAACTATCGCGTTCCGCTGCTGTTCCTCGCGATGCTAATCCCGCTGGTACTGATCGGACCGGGAAGGCTCAGCGTCGATAACCTGATCAACCGGTATATCAAGCGCTAGGAGTCTGCGAGGTAGAAGCCGAATAGGCTGCGACACTCCCAATTCGGCCTCTATCGCGCTGACTGCCGGGAAAACCTAAAGTCCTGTCGGCCGCGGCCGATGGACGATGTATGGGAGTAGAACTGATGGCAGAAACTGTTGCGGGCGCTCTGAGCGTTCTCGAGTGGCTGGCGACGCTGTTCGTCATCGCCGTCGGCATAGGCGTGCTGGTCGTTATCGCCCTGTACGTTATCGACGTGACCCAGACGACGCATACGGTCAGGCGGAATTTTCCCGTCATCGGTCGCTTCCGCTACTTTTTCGAGCATCTCGGCGAGTTCTTCCGCCAGTACTTCTTTGCCGGCGACCGCGAGGAGATGCCGTTCAACCGGGCGCAGCGCTCGTGGGTGTATCGCGCCGCCAAGGGTGTGGACGCAACCATTGCCTTCGGTTCGACGCTGAACCTGAGCACGACCGGCACGCCCGTGTTCGTCAACTGTGCCTACCCGACACTCGAGGAGGACTCGGTCGATTGCCCGCCGGTCGTCATCGGGCCGAACACCCGGCACCCGTATGAAGCCCCGTCTTTCTTCAACATCTCCGGCATGAGCTACGGCGCACTGTCGAAACCCGCCGTGCAGGCACTTTCCCGCGGCGCAAAGATGTCGAATATGTGGATGAACACCGGCGAGGGCGCGATTTCCGACTGGCACCTCGAAGGCGGCTGCGACATCGTCTACCAGATCGGTACGGCAAAGTACGGCGTCCGCGATGACAATGGCGGAATCGACTGGGACAAGCTGAAACAGATCGGCGAGATCGAACAGGTCCGGATGATCGAACTCAAGCTCTCGCAGGGCGCGAAGCCCGGCAAAGGTGGCATCCTGCCTGGCGAGAAGGTCACCGACGAGATCGCTCGTGTCCGTGGCATCGTCGCGGGCGAGGACTCGATCAGCCCGAACCGTCATCCGGAGATAAACTCCGCCGAAGACCTGCACGACATGATCAACCGCATCCGAGACGTCTCGGGTCGTCCGACCGGCTTCAAGGCCGTGATCGGTTCCTATGGCTGGCTCGACGAGTTGTTCAAGCTGATACAGAAACGTGGCATCGACAGCGCCCCGGACTTCATCACGGTCGACAGCGGCGATGGCGGCACCGGCGCGGCGCCCATGAGCCTGATGGACAACGTTGGCCTGACCGTCCGCGAGTCGCTGCCGCTGGTCGTCGACAAGTTAAACGAGTACGGGCTGCGTGATCGCGTCAAGGTGATCGCGAGCGGCAAGCTGATCAATCCGGCCGACGTGGCCTGGGCGTTGTGCGCCGGCGCAGACTTCGTCAACTGCGCGCGCGGCTTCATGTTCGCGCTGGGCTGTATCCAGGCGCTGCAGTGCAACAAGAACACCTGCCCCACCGGCATCACGACCCACGACAAGCGACTGCAGCGGGGGCTCGTGCCTGAAGACAAGGCCGAGCGCGTACGCAAGTTCTCCGAGACGATGCGCAAGGAGGTCGGCACGATCGCCCACTCCTGCGGCGTCAGCGGACCGCGCCAGCTGCGTCGCTATCACTGCCGCATCGTGCAGGACGACGGTCGTTCGATTCCGTTTGACCAACTCTACCCAGACGTAACGCCCAGGGTCCGCGCCGCCTGACAGCAGAAGCCGCCGCGACTCGCGCGGTAGCTCAAGACAACGACTGGCGACAGCGTCGCGTCTTCCGCCGTTTAAGCGAGATGAAAGATCATAACGGCGATACTGACACCGACGATCAACGTCACGGTGAATCGCATCCGAAAGTAGTACGGGGTGATCAAGCCTGCCTTGTGCAGGTTGTAGTCGACGAACAGCAGGTACAGGAACGCCAGCAGCAATACGAACTGCGTCAGTACCGGAATCGTAAACAGGAAAGCAAACCATGCCGCGAGCACGACAGCATTGCTCGTCAGGAACAGGTTCGCCGGAGACGCCTCGCGATTGTAAAGGTAGGTTCCCCAGTGACTGCCGGCGACGAAACTGACGATCGCGAGACCGTACAAGCGCGCAATGTACTCGAAGCTGCCGACATTCTGCCACTCGTCGATACCCGCAAACGGCAGCAGCGCGCACAGGACGAAAGGCACTGCGCCGGCATAGGTCAGCAAGGTGTAGAGCTTGTTTTCCTGCATGGCGTTGTTCAACGTCTCACGATGTCTTTATTCTACGTCGAATGAGACATCCGCACAGTGTGTTCTTCGACCTGGACGGGACGCTGACCGACCCGTGGCTGGGGATCAGTCGCTCAATCGAGTACGCGCTTGATGCACTCGATCTAGAACGTGACCCCGGCGATGACTACCGCTGGTGCATCGGTCCGCCGTTGAGGGAGAGCTTTTCGATGCTCGCTGGCGGCGAACTCGCCGAGCGCGCGCTGTCGATCTACCGGGAACGGTATTCGGAGGTAGGTTGGCGAGAGAACACACCCTACGACGGGATACCTGCGACGCTTGCTGCGCTGACCGACAGTGGACGCAAGCTGTATGTCGCAACCAGCAAGCCACACGTCTTCGCCACTCGCATTCTCGAACACTTCGAACTGCTGCCGTTCTTCACGGCGGTCTACGGCGCCGAGCTGGACGGGACTCGATCAGACAAGTCCGAGCTGCTGGCCTACGCTCTGTCGCAGCACACGGTGAACGAACCGGCCATGGTCGGCGATCGTCGTTACGACATGATCGGGGCCGCCGCCAATGCGATGCGGGCAATCGGGGTCAGTTACGGCTATGGGAGCACCGAGGAGCTGTCCGAGGCCGGGGCCGAGCATATCGTCGACAGCCCGGCGGGTCTTATCGACGTGCTTTAGCGTTGATGACTCGCCCGGCGAGGCGGGCGTCAACGCTTTTTCGGCAGGTAGAGATCGGTCAGCGTGCCTTCGAACGCCTCTGCCGTGAAGCCGACCGTCTCCGACAAGGTCGGATGCGGATGAATCGTCAATCCCACGTCCGTCGCGTCAGCGCCCATCTCGACAGCGAGGCCGATCTCGGCGATGAGGTCGCCGGCCGTAGGCCCGACCATGGCGCCGCCCAACACGCGACCCGTGTCAGGATCGAACAGCATCTTCGTGAAGCCCTCGTCACGACCGAGCGCCAGGGCTCGTCCGCTCGCCGCCCACGGGAACTGGGCCTTCTCGTACTTGATGCCCTTCTCTTTCGCCTCGAGCTCGGTCAGTCCGACCCAGGCCACTTCGGGATCGGTGTAGGCGACGCTCGGTATCGTGCGGGCATCGAAGTAACTCTTCTCGCCGTGTGCCACCTCGGCGGCGACCTTGGCTTCATGCGTCGCCTTGTGCGCGAGCATCGGCCCGCCTGCGAGATCGCCAATCGCGAAAATGTTCGGCACGTTGGTCCGCATCTGCTTGTCCACGGCGATAATGCCGCGCTGATCGACATTGACGCCGGCTTTCTCCGCATCCAGCTTATCGCCGTTGGCGCGTCGACCGATCGCGACGAGCACCTTGTCGTACACGCCACTCGAAGCACCGTCCTTGCCCTCGAACTGCACCTCGATGCCATCGTCACGAGCCGTCATTCCGGTGACTTTCGTCGACACCATAATGTTCGAGTAGCGTTTCTTGACGACCTTCAGGAACGGTCGAATCAGGTCCGGGTCCGTGCCCGGCATCAGCGAATCCGTCAGCTCGACAACGCTGACTTCAGAACCCAGCGCCGCGTACACGCAGGCCATCTCGAGGCCGATAATGCCGCCGCCGACGACGAGCATGCGACCAGGCACGGGGTCGATCTGCAGCGCACCGGTCGAGTCGACGATGCGCGGGTCGTCCGGCAGTCCGGGCAGCATGGCCGCCTGCGAACCGGCTGCGATAATGCACTGCTTGAAGGCGACGGTCTCACCATTGTCCAGCCGCAGGTGGCTGGCTGACTCGAACTTCGCTGTCGCGGTGATGACGCGCACCTTGCGCCGCTTGGCCAGCATGTCGATGCCGCCGGTCAGGCGGCCGACGACGCCGGCCTTCCAGTCATTCAGCTTCGACGCATCGATCTCGGGCTGTCCAAAGCTGACGCCGTGGTCCGCCATATCACGCGCATCGTCGATGAGCTTGGCGGCATGCAGCAAAGCCTTGGACGGAATACAGCCGACGTTGAGACAGACACCACCGAGCGACGGGTAGCGCTCGATCATGATGACGTCCATGCCGAGGTCCGCAGCCCGGAACGCCGCGGTGTAGCCGCCGGGGCCCGAGCCGATGACAACGAGTTCGGCGCTGTGATCGGCGTCGCCTTTAAGCGCGGGCGCTGCCTGAGCGGCCGGGGCCGCTTCGGACGGCGCTGATTCAGCGGCAGGTTCAGCCGCCTCAGGTGTCTCTTCGACAGCCGCATCGGCGACTTTGGCCGTAGCGACGACGTCGCCCGTCGACACCTTGTCGCCGACGCTGACGTCGACCGACACGATGGTCCCCGCGTGCGATGCGGGTACGTCCATGGCGGCCTTGTCCGTTTCGAGCGTGACCAGTCCGTCCTCTACTGCAACAGTATCGCCGGGCGAAACCAGTACCTCGATGACTTCGACGTCCGCGAAGTCCCCGAGATCGGGAACAGTCAGTTTGATATCAGTCACTATGGGATCGCCTGAAGCAGTTCGTCGACATTGGCTAAACGGGCCGCGAGCGATGTCGTAAACCTGACCGCGAGAGCGCCGTCGATGACACGATGGTCATAGGACAAGGCATACGGCAGCATCAGCCGAGGCTGGAACTGCTCGCCGTCCCAAACCGGCTTCATCGTCGAACGGGAAACCCCGAGAATGGCCACCTCGGGCGCGTTGACGATTGGCGTAAACGCGGTCCCGCCGATGCCGCCCAGGCTCGAGATGGTAAAACACGCGCCCTGCAACTGCGGCGCCTTCAACTTGCCTTCCCGCGCCAGCGCCGACAGCTCGGCCAGTTCGGCCGCGAGCTCGTAGACGTCTTTTTTGTCGGCGTCGCGAATGACCGGCACCACGAGACCCTGGTCCGTATCGGCGGCAAATCCAATGTGGCAATACTTCTTCATGACGAGATTTTCGCCATCCTCTGCCAGCGAGGAGTTGACCTTCGGGTACTCCTTCAGCGTGCTGACACAAGCCTTGATGATGAACGCCAGCGGCGTCAGCGGGATGCCCCGCTCCTTCGCCGGCCCCTTCAGCAGCTGCCGGCGCTCCTCGAGCGCTGTGATATCGGCCTCGTCGTGCTGAGTGACGTGCGGGATGTTGATCCAGCTCGCCTGCAGGCGCGGGCCGGAGATCTTCTGGATGCGCGTCAGCGGTTCGAGTTCGATCTCGCCGAACTTCGAGAAGTCGACGCTCGGCGTCTTCGGCAGGGTTGCGCTACCGACTGGCGCGGCAGACTGGCCGGTCATCACCGACTTGACGAAAGCCTTGACGTCATCGTGCAGGATTCGGCCCTTGGCGCCGCTGCCCTTCACGCGAACGAGATCGACGCCGAGTTCACGAGCGAGCTTGCGCACAGACGGACTCGCGTGAGAGCGGGCGAAGCCGGCCTCGTCAATGCGAGCCGGGTTGCTGGCTGAGGCGGGTGCCGCAGCCGGCTCTGGCGCTTTTTCCGGTGCTGGCGGCGCAGGCGGTGCTGTTTCTACACTGGCGGCCGGCGCGGGCGCTGCTTCAGCTGCAGGCTTCGTCGCCTCTTCTTTCAATGGCGCCGGCGCGGCACCACTGGTCCGGACGACAGCAACGTCGGACCCCGACGAGACCTTGTCACCGACCGACACGAGCAGTTCCTCGATGACGCCGCCGACGCTGGCCGGAACGTCCATCGCCGCCTTATCGGTCTCGAGCGTCACGAGGCCGTCCTCGACGGCAACCTCGTCGCCCTTTGCGACCAGCACTTCGATGACCTCGACGTCCGAGAAGTCACC
This sequence comes from Woeseiaceae bacterium, assembly GCA_030066655.1. GTDB lineage: Bacteria > Pseudomonadota > Gammaproteobacteria > Steroidobacterales > Woeseiaceae > UBA1847. Next base: position 15,650 of record JASJBE010000019.1, read on the forward strand.
AAGATCGGGTACGCGTAGGGTTTCGAGACCGCCGGCGGCGGGCGCCTCACTCGTGGCCGCGGGTGCCTCCTCTGTCGCGGCCGGCGCTGCCGCGGGCTCCTCCTGCGCGGCCGGCGTTGCCTGGGCCTTGAGCGCCTTGGACGGCGGTGGGATCACGACGGTGTCGCCGCCCACATCAATTTCCATCTGCCCGATAACGTCGCCGGACGACACGGTATCGCCGACGGACACGGTCAGTGATTGAAGCGAGCCGGATTCGGGCGCCGGGACGTCCATCGCCGCCTTGTCGGTCTCCAGCGTGATCAGCCCGTCTTCCTTTGCGATTTCGTCGCCGTCGGAAACGAGGATTTCGATGACCTCGACGTCTGCGAAGTCGCCGAGATCCGGCACGACTATATCGATCGTTTTTGCCAAGTCTCTTCTCCGCTACACGCCGACCGGGTCCGGCTTTTCCGGATCGATGCCGTACTTCTCGATCGCCTGTGCGACCGTCTTCTGGTCGAGGACGCCGTCGTCGGCGAGCGCTTTCAGGGTCGTGACAACAATGTATCGCTTGTCGACTTCGAAATGCTCTCGCAGGGGGCCGCGTGCATCGCTGCGGCCGTAGCCGTCGGTGCCCAACGAGACGAAAGAACCCGGGATCCAGCGCTGAATCTGGTCGGGTACGATCTTCATGTAGTCCGTCGCAGCGATGTAGGGGCCCGGGCGGTCGGCAAAGCACTTCTCCACGTAGCTCTTACGCGGCGGCTCGTCCGGATGCAGTATGTTCCAGCGCTCGGTCTCCAGCGCCTCGCGACGCAGTTCATTGAAGCTGGTCACCGACCAGACGTCGCTGACGATACCGAAGTCGTCATACAGCATCTTCGACGCCTCGATCACCTCGCGGAGGATCGTGCCGCTGCCCATCAGCTGCGCACGAATCTTGCCGGGGCTCTTGTTAACCTCGAGCAGGTACATGCCCTTCAGGATGCCGTCTTCGACGCCGGCGGGCATCGGCGGGTGCACGTAGTTCTCGTTCATGCAGGTGATGTAGTAGAAGATGTTCTCCTGCTCACCCACCATGCGCCGCAGACCGTCCTGGATGATGACCGCCAGCTCATAGGCGTAGGTCGGGTCGTAGCTGCGGCAGTTAGGCACCGTCGACGACAGCACGAGGCTGTGACCGTCCTGGTGTTGCAGGCCCTCGCCGGCGAGCGTCGTTCGTCCCGCCGTGCCGCCGATGAGGAATCCGCGCGCCTGCTGATCGCCGCCCGCCCAGATGAAATCGCCGATACGCTGGAAACCGAACATCGAGTAGTAGATGTAGAACGGCACCATCTGGGTGTTGTGATTCGCATAGGCGGTACCGGCCGCGGCCCAGGAACAATACGCGCCGGCCTCGTTGATGCCCTCCTCGAGAATCTGGCCGGTCTTGTCTTCCCGGTAATACATCAGCTCGCCGGCATCCTCGGGCTCGTAGAGCTGCCCCTTCGACGCGTAGATGCCAACCTGTCGGAACATGCCCTCCATGCCGAAGGTGCGCGCCTCGTCCGGCACGATGGGCACGATGTGCTTGCCGATCTGCTTGTCGCGCGTCAGCGCGGTGAGCATGCGAACGAACGCCATCGTCGTCGACGCCTCGCGTTCGCCGGTGCCGTCCAGCTGGGTCTTGAAGATTTCGAGCGGCGGCACCTGCACCGCCGGCGCTTTGCGGCGACGCTGCGGCAGGTAACCGCTGAGCGTCTGTCGACGCTCATGCAGGTATTCGAGCTCGGCGCTGTCGGCGTCCGGCTTGTAGAACGGTACGTCTTCGAGATCCTTGTCCGCGACAGGGATGTTGAAGCGATCGCGGAAGTGACGCAGCGCCTCTACATCCATCTTCTTCTGCTGGTGAGCCGTGTTCTGGCCCTCGCCCGCCGCGCCCATGCCGTAACCCTTGACGGTCTTGACGAGGATCACCGTAGGCTGGCCATTGTGCCGCGTGGCCGCATCGTAGGCCGCGTAGACCTTGCGCGGGTCGTGGCCACCGCGATTCAGTCGCCAGACTTCTTCGTCGGACATGTTGGCCACCATCGCCGCGGTCTCGTCGTGCTTGCCGAAGAACTTCTCGCGGACGTAGGCGCCCGATCGCGCTTTGTACACCTGGTACTCGCCGTCGACCGTCTCCTCCATCAACTTGCGCAGGTTGCCGCTGTGGTCTTGCGCCAGCAGCGGGTCCCAGCGTGAGCCCCAGACGACCTTGATGACGTTCCATCCGGCACCGCCGAAGGCGGCCTCGAGTTCCTGGATGATCTTGCCGTTGCCGCGGACCGGACCGTCCAGCCGCTGCAGGTTGCAGTTCACGACGAACACGAGGTTATCGAGACCCTCCCGTACCGGCATCGTGATGGCGCCGAGGGACTCGGGCTCGTCCATCTCGCCGTCGCCGAGGAAGGTCCAGATCTTGCGGTCGGTCGGTTCGACCATGCCGCGGTTTTCCATGTAGCGCATGAAGCGCGCCTGGTAGATCGCCATCATCGGGCCGAGACCCATCGAGACGGTTGGGAACTGCCAGAAATCCGGCATCAGCCACGGGTGCGGGTAGGAGGACAGTCCACCACCCCCGACCTCCTGGCGGAAGCGCGACAGGTCGGCCTCGTCGAGGCGGCCTTCGAGGAACGCACGCGCATAGATACCGGGTGACGAGTGGCCCTGGAAGAAGATCATGTCACCGCCGTGATTTTCGGTAGGGCCTCGCCAGAAATGGTTGAAGCCAACCTCGTACAGCGTTGCCGACGAGGCATAGCTCGAGATGTGCCCCCCGTACTCGGTGCTGACCTTGTTCGCCCGCACGACCATCGCCATCGCGTTCCAGCGCAGGATCGCCTCGATCCGGCGCTCTAGAGAACGGTCGCCCGGGTACTCCGGCTGGCGCCCCGGCGAGATCGTGTTCAGGTAAGCCGTGTTCGGACTGTACGGCAGGTACGCGCCCGATCGCCGGGCGAAATCGATCATGCGATTGAGCAGGAAGTGGGCTCGTTCCGGACCATGCTGCGTCAGCACGGAATCAATGGACTCGAGCCATTCGGTGGTCTCGAGCGGATCGATGTCGTCGTAGGGATTGAACTTGGTCATGAATCTGTCCGGTGGCGGTTATTCTCGTCAGGGTCCCGCGGCGAAACGAACACGGAAGCGTCGCGTGAATTCAGGGTTTCGTCCTGCTAGGATCGTCGCTGTTACTGATTGTCAGCGCGTTTCTTGTGAGCGCATATTCCGGGTTTGCGGGGCGACGGTCAAGCAATCGCAGGATATTTCATACACCATGCATTCTCTCCTACCCGACGCGAAAGAACTCCGCGTTAATCAACAGCTTGGACGCCTGACGAACAAGTCGGCAGACACGCTGAATCAGTTGCTTTTGATACTGCCTGACCGCATCCCGGCGGCGCTGTGGAAGAGCCTTCCGCAAGGGCCTCGCCTGAAGACCCTGATGGCCCGAAAAAAGCCCGGTGCGACTCTCGCGATTCAGTTCCGTCTGAGCAACAAGCGACAGACGCAGGTGTCCGTTGCAACCTGCAAGCCGGACGCGAGCGCCTTCGAGCAGCTGGAGATGGGACGCCAGCTCGTCGGGGCGGCGTTGGCGGAAAAGGCAGGCCCGCTCGGGATCTGTGTCGCCGGATTCGACGCGCCGTCGCAGGCGACCATCGCGAAGAACGTGCTGGCCGCCGCGTTAGCTGCCGGCTTCAGCCTGCCCGCGTACAAAAAGAAGCCGACGCCGCCGAGCATCGGCAGCCTTCGCCTGCTCGGTCTTGACGAGAAACTCGACGTCGATCGCATCGTGGCGGAAGCGGCGGGCAACAATCTCGCCCGGTGGCTGACCTCGATGCCGCCGAACAAGCTGAATGCCGAGTCCTATGCCGCACTGGCGAAAGACCTTGCCGCCGAGCACGGCTGGCAGTTCAAGCGGTTCGCGACGCGAGAGCTCGACAAACTGGGCGCCGGCGCGTTTTTGGCCGTAGCACAAGGCAATGAAGACGACAGCGCATCCATCGTCAGGCTGCGCTATCGGCCCGGCAGCAAGTCGGAAAAAGCCGCGCTGAGCCTGGTCGGCAAGGGCATCATCTTTGACACCGGCGGTACCAACCTGAAGCCCTTCCAGTCCATGCTGGACATGCATGGCGACATGCAGGGCAGCGCGGTCGCGCTGGGCACGTTGCTTGCGATGACGAAAATGAAGCTGCCGATCGCGGTGGATTGCTGGCTCGCGTTGACCGAGAACCGGACCGGCCCGTCGGCCTACAAGTCGCAGGACGTGGTCACGGCCGCGAACGGCAAGACCATCCAGACCATACACACCGATGCCGAAGGCCGCATGGCGCTCGCCGACACACTGGTGCTCGCGAGCCGCGACGAGCCGGGCATGATTATCGACTATGCGACGCTGACGGGGACCTGTATCAGCGCGATAACCAAGCGCTACTCCGGCGTGTTTACCAATCGACCGGGCTGGCATCCGCGCCTGAAGCGCAACGGTCAGGCCTGCGGCGAGCGCGTCTGGCCCTTCCCGATCGGCGATGAATTCCTCGAAGCGCTGAAGTCACCGGTTGCCGACCTGATGCAATGCTCACCCAATGGCGCCGGCGATCACATCCTGGCCGCGAGCTTTCTCGGGGAATTTGTCGAGAACGACATTCCTTGGGTGCACGTCGACCTGTCGTCCGGCAATCACAAAGGTGGGCTCGGACACATCCCCACCGAAATAACGGGCTTCGGCGTTCGCTACACGATGGCGCTGATCCTCGACGAGTGTCTGCACGAGGCCACGAGCTAGGTGGCAGACAGCCCGTCAATGGCGAACCGCTTCCGCGGCTTCCTGCCCGTGGTCGTCGATGTTGAAACCGGCGGCTTTAATGCGAAGACCGATGCCTTGCTCGAGATAGCCGCGGTGTTTGTCGAATACCACGCCGATGGAGAACTTCGCCGCGGCCAGACATTAAGGTTTCACGTCAAGCCGTTCGAGGGCGCGAACATGGAACCCGCGTCGCTGGCGGTGAACGGCATCGATCCCGATCACCCGCTGCGGCCGGCGATCGAAGAGCGCGACGCATTGCAGCGGGTGTTTCGCGATGTGCGGCGCGAGATTCGTGAGAACAATTGCTCCCGCGCCGTGCTGGTCGGGCACAACGCGTCATTCGACTTAGGATTCCTCAACGAAGCCGTCGAGCGAACCGCGATCAAGCGGAACCCGTTCCATCCGTTCAGCTGCTTCGACACCGCGACGCTGTGCGGCGTTGCGTTCGGGCAGACGGTGCTGTCCCGCGCCGTCAAGGCGGCAGGCTTTGAATGGGATGAGGATGCGGCGCACTCTGCCGCGTACGACGCTGAAGTAACGGCAGACCTGTTCTGCGAAATCGTCAACCGGTTCAAGCCGGTCTTCAACTCCAGGGTCCGCTAGTCCGGCTGGGCCGGGTGCCGCTACTCGTCTGATTCGGTCTCGTCGGTCGCGCCGAGTACCTTGTGCAGCTCGCCGGAGTGATACATCTCGATGACGATGTCACTGCCGCCGATTAACTCACCGTCGACGTAGAGCTGTGGAAAGGTCGGCCAGTTCGAATACACCTTGAGCCCCTCGCGAATCTCCGGGTCCTCGAAGATGTTCACGTAGGCAAACGGCTTGCCGACCGCGTTCAGGGCGGCAACGGCCTGGCCCGAGAAGCCACATTGCGGGAAGTCGGGCGTCCCCTTCATGTAGAGGATGACCGGGTTGCTGTTCAGCTGTTCTTCGATGCGAGCGTTGATTTCCAAAACGGTTACCTTTTCTTTGACTCTTCGTCTTCGGTGGTCTCTTCAGCCGGAGCGACGTCGCCGCCCAGCAGCATGCCCGTGCAACCGGACAGTAACAATCCGAGCAACATGGTGACTAAAATTCGCATATCAACTCCCTAACACCCGATGGCTAGTCATCCGGGGTCCAGTCGGCCAACTCGTCGATCACCGCCCACTGTTGTTCCTTGCTCATCAGCGCCCAGCCGGAGATCTGCTCCAGCGTTCGGCCACAGCCCAGGCAGCGGTCATCGTCGTCCAGGGTACAGATCATGACACACGGAGACAGCGGCCAGGTATTCCTGTCGTCGCTCTGCTGCTCCACCGTAGTGATGCCGGTTCCGTCCGGCTCGCTCAAACTCATTGTATTTCAGTGCCTTAGGTATTGAATACCTGCATCGCGGGCGCACATTGTGCCTGTTAGCCGCGGCGCAGGCGAGTCAAACGCCTTCATTCGGCGCTGCTATTCCCTATAATACGGCCAACATTTGACCCAGCGTCAACATAACTAACGAAAAAACAATCGCGGAGTACCGAAATCATGAACCCACTCAAGAGCATCGGCGGGACCGTCACCGTCGGCGTCATACTGTCCGTGGTGATCGCTGCGGCGACATCAGGATTCAGCTTTAACTTCCACAGCTTCATCGTCTGGATTCACGTACTCGCCGGCATCATGTGGATCGGTCTGCTGTACTACTTCAACTTCGTGCAGGTTCCCGCGCTGGCAGAAGCCGTCGGCGACGAAGGCGGCCCGGGTGGCGCAGGCATCACCAAATACGTTGCTCCGCGAGCGCTCTGGTGGTTCCGCTGGGGCGCGGTTGTCACGTGGGTCAGCGGCGCTATCACGCTGTGGTACCTCGGACTGCTTCACGATGCATTTACGCTCGGACTGATGTCCGACGTACCGAATCCGGCCGCCATGTGGATCGGCGTCGGCGCCTGGCTGGGCACCATCATGTTGTTCAACGTCTGGGTGCTGATCTGGCCGAACCAGAAGAAGGTGCTCGGCATGGTCGAGGCCAGCGCTGACGAGATCGCCAAGGCTAAGAACACCGCCCTGCTCGCGTCCCGCACCAACACGCTGCTGTCGATCCCGATGCTGATGAGCATGGTCGGCTACGGCCACGGCGGTTTCTTCCTCTGATTGTTTGATCGGAAAAAACGCGAGGAGCCCGGCTTGTCCGGGCTTTTTTGATGATGAATGACGAGCTGAAGAAAGAGATCGAGGCAAGCGTTGCCAACGCGCTGAGAGAGGACGTGGGTTCTGGCGACCTGACGGCGGCGCTGGTCGACGCAGATGCAATCAGTGGGGCAACGGTCGTCGCCCGCGAGTCGATGACACTTGCCGGTATGCACTGGTTCGACGAGGTCTTCCGCCAGCTGGACGACAGCATCGTCATCGACTGGTATGTCGCCGACGGTGAGCGGGCCGAGGCGGATGACGTGATCTGCAAGCTCGTCGGCAACTCCAGGGCGTTGCTGACCGGTGAGCGGACTGCGCTGAACTTCCTGCAGACGCTGTCGGGTACCGCTACGGCGACGGCCCGCTTTGTCGCTGCGATAGAAGGCACGACGGCGAAGATCCTGGACACGCGGAAGACGCTGCCCGGCTTGCGCCTGGCACAGAAGTACGCCGTTCGCTGCGGTGGCGGCCACAATCATCGCGTTGGCCTGTACGACGGCATCCTGATTAAGGAGAACCACCTGAAAAGCGCGGGCGGCATTGCCAACGCACTTGCAGCCGCGCAGCGCGCCGATCAGGACGTCATGGTCGAGATTGAGGTCGAGTCGCTGGATGAGCTGAAGGCTGCTCTGGACGCGGGAGCCGTTCGCATCCTGCTCGATAACTTCGCTCTCGACGACATTCGCGAGGCGGTCTCCATCAATGCCGACTATGGTTTCGTCGGCGCCGAGCTCGAGGTATCGGGCAATGTCGACATCGACTCGGTCCGCGAGCTCGCCGAAGCGGGCGTCGATTACATCTCGATCGGCGCGTTAACGAAGCACGTTCGCGCCGCTGACCTGTCAATGCGATTCAGTATTGGTTAAGGCGCCGAGTTCTCTTTCGAAAACGCAGAAATGCACTGATCGGCGAGGTCCGCCCGTCGACCTGTTGTCAGCGCCCGTTGGTGTACTCACAACCGTTCGTGAATTAATGCTGCCATTCATACATGAACGCGTGATCTCTCATCCGCTTGCTCCTACCGTGCGACCTGTAGACCAAACAGGAGGCAGCAATGATGAACACTTCAGATTTTCTTTTGCTTGTGCTGTTGCTTGCTGGCTGCTCGGCCAGCGCCAACACGCTATTCCCTACACCGTCGGTTCCTGACATCACCAACGGCGATGGCTGGACGATCGGCGTAGGCGCCGGCTTCGAGTACGAGTCGGAGTATGACGGCTCCGATGACTACGGTGTGGAGGTGGAACCCTCGTTCATAGTCCAAAAGCGGCAAGGGCGGCACATGTGGTTTCTCGAAGGCCAGGAACTGGGATGGCGCGGGCGTCTGAATGGCCTTTGGCTGGTTCAGGGCGGGATACGCTTCGAAGGCGGACGAGAAGAATCCGAGTCACCCCTGCTCGCCGGTCTTGGTGACACTGACGACGAGATCATGGGGATGGCGGAGATTCGCCGTGCCATCGGAGGCAACTGGTCCAACTGGGGCGCCGCCCGGCTCATGGCCGGAGACAGCGATATCGGATGGCTTGGCGTTCTTGCCGCCGGCCACACCTTCGGCGCCAGCGAGACGGGAACGGGCATCGACCTGTACGCGTTCGCGACGTTCGCTTCGGACGAGTTCATCAATCGGGATTTCGGCATTACGCAAGAGAAGAGCCTGAGCTCCGGCTTGAGCGTGACAAATCTCGATGGCGGCTACCGGTCAGTCGGCGTGCAGGCGACCGGCCGGTGGCGGTTCGGCAAACACTGGCAGCTACAGGCAGAGGCCGGTTACGAGAAGTACAACGGCGATATATCCGACAGCCCGATTGTCCTCGATGATTACGAGGCAGAGGTGGCCGTCAATCTACTCTACAGATTCTGACGTCGCTGCAGGTTATGAGCTATTTAGGGGTCGAACCGCATTTTCTCGGTCGCATTAAATTCGCGGTCCCAAATTTGGGGTCGAACCGCAACCAATCAACCATTTAAGCGTCGAACCGCATATTTTCGGTCGGGGCGGCAGTCGTTTCTGGGTCGAGAAATTCGGTTCGACCCCTTTTTCACGACCCCTTTTTCACTTTTTCAGGCTATGAGCTCGCGTAGTATTGAGACGAACTCCCGCCGCTTCCAGTACAGTTCGGAGTAGATCGCCTTTGTCGGATCATCGTCGGGAGTCGCGTTGTCGAGCCAGTTGGCCGACTTCATATTTTGTTTCGCGATTGTCAGGATCTCTTTAAGCACGGCGACCGCCGAGTCGGCGCGATTGCACTTTCGCGTCAGCAGCCGGTCGATCTCCCGGGCGGCATCTGACGACGTTGCGATAGCCTCGCCCGCCGCTTTGGACAGAGGTCGCTTCTCAATGCCGGCGTCGGCCTGGGCCTTGGCCACACGCTCCGGTGTGCTGCGCTCGAGTTCATCCAGCTCGCGCACGGCGTCGACCAGGGGCTCGAGGTTCAGGCGTTCATCTGCTGTTGCCTTGTCGATAGCAACCTGAATGTGTTCCAGCCTGATTACGTATCCCGCGGATTCAGCAGCATGCATTTGTTCCAGATTCTCGTTTCCTGTCGCGGTCCGCACTATAGCATTAAGGGGTCGAACCGATTTTTTGGGGCCGAACCGGTTTGTTCGCTCGGGCACTTTCCTGGGGATCGAACCGATTTCTTCGGTTGGGGCGGCAGTCAATTTGCGGTTGAGCTATTCGGTTCGACCCGTTTTTCCATTTCCCCCGTTTCGAGAAATTCGGTTCGACCCCTTTTTCCACGGGCGGGGGCAATAGAACGTCAGCAATAAAGAAAGGGCGACCGACTAGTGTCGGCCGCCCTTGCTGCTCTTGCTGCTTCTGCTTGCGCGAACAGGGGATCAGTCGTCGTCGTTGAGCTGCATGGACTGACCCGACGCGTTGTAGAGCGGATCGTAGTCGGTCACGGCATCTGCCCACAAATAGCTGTCTGTCCAGAGGAAGGCGTCCGTCCACAGGAAGCCGTCCGTCCACAGGAAGGCATCGGTCCAGAGGAAGGCGTCCGTCCACAGGAACGCGTCCGTCCACAGGTAGCCGTCAGTCCACAGGAAGCTGTCAGTCCACAGGAAGGCGTCGGTCCACAGGAAGCCGGCGCCCCAGCCGTTGCTGGTGTCGGGCGTTGTGTTCGTGTCTGTCGTCTGTGTCGTGTCTGTCGTCTGAGTCGTTTCAGTCACCGGATCGGGCTGACCTGACCACAGCACTGCAGTGTCCTGGACCAGGATGACCGGCCCTTCCTCGGAGCGCGCCATGGCGGGCGACGGCGCCGTCTCTGCGACGAAACCGCCCGCGGCAATCGCTGCCTCGATGTCGAGAACGCCGGCGCCGGCGGCGGTCGGTTCTGCGTCAATGTTGCGTGCCGACGTCATCAGCCTTGCTTTGACTGAACCCGGGTTCAGCGTCGGGTCCTGCGTCAGCATCAAGGCCGCCGCGCCTGACGCCATGCCGGCTGCCATGCTGGTTCCCGAGATCTCGAGGTACTGCTTCGAACAAACAGCACCACAAGCAGGCTCGCGGTCCGGAAGCTCGATACGCATCTTGCCGTTGCTCGGCATAGCCGCGACGATACGGTTGCCCGGCGCGACGAGGTCCGGCTTCAGGATGTGGTCAATCAGCGTCGGGCCCATCGACGAGAACGTAGACACGAAGTCGTCGCTGAAATCGTTGCCCGTACCCTTGTCGGTCAACGAACCAACGGTAAGGACGAGGGGCGAGTTGCCCGGGCTCGTGATCGTCATGTGCCCGTCGCGGCCGTAGTTGCCGGCAGAAGCCACAACGACATAGCCGGCATCGACCAGCGCTTCGGCGGCCAGCGCCAGCGGATCGCTGGTCACGCTTTCCTCCACGGCCTTGCCGAGGGACATGTTGACAACGCGGATGCCGTTGGCGGCGCCGTTGCTCAGGACCCAGTCGAGACCGGCGATGAGGTCCGACGTGACGCCGCTGCCCTGCTCGTCGAGCACGCGCACCGAGTGCAGCGTCGCGCCGGGCGCGACGCCCTGGTACAGGCCGTCGGACTGTGCGCCGTTGCCGCCAATGATGCCGGCGACGTGCGTACCGTGACCGTAGGGATCGTAAGGGTCGTCACCCATGACCTCGACCTGCAGATTGTCGACATACAGGTAACGCGAAAGCTCCTCGGGGAAGTAGCCCTCGACCGAGAAACGCAACGTGACCGGTGCGTCCAGCCCCAGGTGATTCTCGAGGGGGATGCTCATCGTTTGTTGTGAGCTGTCCCGCGAGTTAAGCACGTGCGTTGCGAGCGTGGCCCACGTCGCTCCGCCGTCGCTCGACCCTTCCAGCGTTACCGTTACCGAGCCTGACGAGCCGCCGCGGCGACGAAAATCGTACGTCAGTGTCGCGCTTGCGAAGCCCGTGACGTTGAGATCGCGCGAAACGCCGGTGATACCGAACGATCCTTCGTCATCGTCATCATCGTCGTCACTCTGGATGCCTGTGGCATTGCCAACGTAGCCGCCGTCATCCATATTGGCGCCGAGACGAAGGCAGTAGCCGCTCGCGCAGTACGACGAGGAAATGACGCGTGCAAATCCCGACGTGGCGCTGTTCCACTCACCGAAGTCCTGCCACGGGCCTGTCCAGTCGAGGTGGCCGTCCGATCCTGAGTAGTTGTAGGTGCGGAATTCGTCGCGATAGGCGCCAAGTCCGGCCGATTCGGCAACCGCGGCGCACGCGCCGGATGACGCGACGCAGTCCACGCGCGTGGCGACGTTCAGATCAGGATGCTGGCTGACGCCCGAGTCCAGCACGGCGACGCCAATGGACGGGTCGACGGGGAATGAGTAGCTGGATCCGGTCGCCGGCTGGCGTGCAGTCTGGAGCGACGCAACCGAGGTAGCGCTGACGGGCAGGTCGCGGCTGACAAACTTGACGTTGTTGTCGATTGCGAGATCGATCAGCGCGGCAGCCGGAAGACGAACCGCCCGCATCTTGAGGCTTGCGTAGCTGCGGACGATCGAACCACCGAGGCTCTCGATGCGGTCACTTTCGAAGAGCTCAGGGTGTGTCTCATAGCTGACGAGGATCTCGATCTCTTCGTCGCCGCCGGCCGCAGCGATGGAAGCGAGTTGCGGGCCCATCTTGGCTTGCGCGCGGGACAGGCGTTCCGCCGGCGCAGACTCGGCCGCATTTCCGCCAGCCGACGTCGGAACGACCACGACGTCCGGGAGTCGTATGATTGAATCCGCAAACGCCCCAGGTGCCGATTCAGCAGCGGACTCGATCGTCGAGCGTTTGGCGTCCGGTACAACGGTGTTCTGATCAGCCGTCGGCGCGACGTCGACGGTCGTTACGGTGACCGCGTCGTAGGCACTCGTTGCCGTGTCGTCTTTCGCGACTATCAGGCCGATCGAACAGATACCGGTGATGATGGCCATCGTGCACAAGGCTGATTTGAACTTCATGGCGCCTGCCCTTTCGAAATGTTGGGGCAATTTCACCAGACGGGACTACTTTTGAGAGTTGCGTGGCTTGCGCGGTGCCGGCTCACGAGTGTGAAGCGCGTCACATAATGTCTCGGTTAAATCAGGAAGGGAAAGGGGTCGGACCGATTCTTAGCGAACTGGGAAAGGGGTCGAACCGATTTTTCGAATCAACCGAGGAATACTGCTGATTCGAAAAATCGGTTCGACCCCTAATTGCTAATAGCTAGACCTAGAAAAATCGGTTCGACCCCTATTTCTGAAAAATCGGTTCGACCCCTATTGCTAGGCTACAGCGCGGGTCACCCGCTTCGGCTCGGAAACCCCGTACCCTTGCGCATAGTCGATGCCCATGCCGCGAAGCATCGTGATGATCTCTTCGTTCTCGGCGAACTCGGCAATGGTCTTCTTGCCGGTCAGGTGACCGATCTCGTTGATCGAGCGCACCATCTCGCGGTCGATCGGGTCGTGCAGGATCTCCTTGACGAAGCTGCCGTCGATCTTCAGGAAATCGACCGGGAAGTGCTTCAGGTAACCGAATGAGGACAGGCCGGTACCGAAGTCGTCCAGTGCGAACAGGCAGCCCAATTCCTTCAGCGCATTGATGAAACGATTCGCCTGCGAATAGCTGGCGATGGCTGCGGTCTCGGTAATCTCGAAGCAGATCTTGGTCGCGTCGAGCCCGCTCATCTGGAACTGCTCGACAACGAACGGCAGGAACTTTTCGTCGCCGAGACTCTGGCCCGACAGGTTGATCGAACACATTGCCAGGCGTTCGCGCTCATCGGCCTCAGACACCAGCCAGCGGAACGCGCTGCGGATGACCCAGCGGTCGATGCTCGGCGTGATGCCGTAGCGCTCCGCCGCTTCGATGAACAAGGCCGGAGAGATGACTCCGCCGTTCTCATCGCGCATACGCAACAGGATCTCGTAGTGCGCGCCCTCTTCCTCAGCCTGCAGCGGCTTGATCGTCTGCCGGTACAGCTCGAAGCGGTTCTCCTCCAGCGCGTTGTTGATGCGGGCCGCCCACTGCAGTTCGCGGCGCCTGCGCATCAGGTCGATGTCGTTTTCCTGGAAGCTGTGGATACGGTTGCGGCCGGCCTCTTTCGCGGTGGCGCAGGCACTGTCGGCCGCGCTCAACAGCGCGGCTACGTCTTCATTGTCGGCAGTAATCGGGACCACGCCGATACTGACGCCGAGCCGGAATGTCCGATCGTCCCACAGGAATTTGTAGTCACCGATCGCGATACGCAGCGCCTCGGCGGTCTGCATTGCCTCATCGAGACTGCAGCTCTCCAGCAGCACGCCGAATTCGTCACCGCCGAGACGCGCCAGCGTGTCACGCCAGCGAATCTTCGATTTGAGTAACGCGCCAAGCTGTCCGAGCAGTGCGTCGCCGGCGCTGTGGCCGCAGGAGTCGTTGACAATCTTGAACTGGTCGAGGTCCAGGTACAGCAGCGCATAGGACGTCTCGCGCGCCCGGGCGCTCTTCAGCGCACGCTCGAGACGATTTTCAAACTCACGGCGATTGACGAGGCCGGTCAGTATGTCGTGACTCGCGTGATAGCTGAGACGACGATTCAACTCGCGGGATTCCGAGACGTCGTGGAAGACGAGCACGCCGCCGGTCACCTGGCCCTTGCCGTCGCGAATCGGGGACGCCGTGTTTTCGATGTAGAGCTCGTTGCCGTCGCGGCGTATCAGCAGCGTCGGTCGCACCGACTTGATCGCCCGGTCACGACGAATCGCGACGACCAGTGGGTTTTCAAGCGGCTCGCAGGTCTCCTCGTGGAAGCCGCGGAAGATCTCGTCCAGCGGCCGACCGCTGGCGTCGTCGACCTTCCAGCCGGTCAACTCCTCGGCGACAGGATTCACGTACTCGACGTTGCCGTCCGCATCCGTCGTGATGACGCCGTCGCCGATGGACTGCAGCGTGATCTGTGCGCTCTCCTTCTGCCGGAACAGCGCCTCCTCGTACAGCTTGCGCTCCGTGATATCGACTTCGACGCCGAGCAGCCGGATCAGGCGGCCGTTCTTGTCCGTGATCCCCTTCGCGCGACTGCTCATCCACCGCCATTCGCCGCTGCGATGGCGCATGCGATGCATCGACTCGAAAAACGGCGTCTTCCCCTCGAGGTGCTCACGCATCTTGGCCTGCACGCGGGCCATGTCATCGGGGTGCACCAGCGTGTACCAATCGAGCGCAATGTCGTCGTCATCGACGTCATAGCCGAGCATGGTCTTCCAGCGCGGGGACAGCTCGACGTGCTTGGTCTGGCCGTCAAAGTCCCAGATCCCGTCATTGGCGGTCATGTCAACGAGCTCGCTGCGCTGGTCGATATCGCCCAGTATCGACCGGTCTTCGAGCAGCTCGAGGCCCGACGCCAGCGACGCACCGATCAGCTTGATCAGCAGGTGGAAGTTCGCGTCCCAACTGTCGGTCGCATGCTCGTTGCCGAGAGCGAGAAAGCCGCAGATGTTCCCTTTCACCGCGATGCCGATGACCAGCAGCGACCCGAAATGCAGTTCAGCGAGGCGTTCGAACTCCGCCTGTGCGGCGGTTGGCGCCTCGGTGGAGTTGTCGATCTCGATGACACGCAGGTGCCCAAGTCGATCGGTCAGCCAAGGCCAGTTTGAGAGCGGTTCGCCGGCGAGCACGTCGCTGGAACATTGAGCGAAGCCGCTGCGGCCCGAGTGGACGGTCTCGATCTTGTCACTGTCATCAGACAGCAGCGCGAGAAAAGCCGCGTCGCAACCGGCCGCCTCCGGCAGTTCGGCGATGTTCGCCGCCAGCTGTTCGCTCGAATCTTCGAGAGACAGATTCTGGAGATTGACGGCTATCTTGGTTTGCAGCGCATCGACGGTGCCGCGGGTACGCGTACCAGCGCGAGGTCGTCGCGGTCGGATTCCCGTTTGGTGATCAGTCGAATCGGTCACGTCGTCACCCGGGCATCGAGGCGGATTATTGCGGCAGAGGTTCGCAAGCGTCGTTATCAGCAGCCTGAAACCAGCATTTTCTCATGAATCGAACACATTACAAGCACTTACGGCTTGCCCCATCGCGCCGGCGAACGCATACTGCGCCCGCTATGACAGACGCGACCTCATTGAACTTAAGGAAAAGTCTCGGAAAGTTCGCCACTGGCGTGACCGTGGTGACCTGCCGCTCCGGCGACGGGCGCTCGTGTGGCATTACGGCCAACAGCTTCAGCTCGGTCTCGCTGGACCCGCCGCTGATCCTGTGGAACATCGCCAAGACCTGTAATTCGCTGGACGCATTCCTTGAGGCCGAGCACTACGCGATTCATGTATTGACCAACGATCAGATACACCTCGCGAGTCATTTTGCGCAGACCGACCACAAGTCCTACGAGCGAATCGTGCACACCATCTCCGACGATGGGGTGCCCATCCTGCCGGATGTGCTGGCGCGCTTCGACTGCCGCACCTACCAGATCCACGACTCGGGAGACCACCACATCATCGTGGGTGAAGTGCTGCACCATGAACACCGCGCGGGCAACCCGCTGCTGTATTTTTCGAGTAACTACGCCTCACTCGACTGACGAAGCTGCACGCCCGGCTTCGTTACTCCACACCACTTTTGCGATCCCAAAAAAAACGCGCCGCAGATGCGGCGCGTCCTGGTTTCAGCGAAGCGAGTTCCGACCTAGTTGAAGTCCTTGCGGAACGTGACGCCCCACGTCCGCGGCTCCAGCGGGTAGGCATTCTGCTTACCGTCCTGGATGGGCACGTCAAACACCGTCTCGTAAAAGTTCTCGTCGGTCAGGTTGCGTACCCAGATGGCAAGCTGCGCATTCCAGGCATCGAAGTCCATACCGGCACGCAGGTTGACGAAGTCAAACGACGGACGGAGCTTCAACGGGTCGTTGTTGCCGTCGGTCATCGTGTCCGAGTAATGAATGTACTCGAGCTTCGTGAACATGCCGGTCGTCGAACTTAGCTCAAAGTAGCGTTCCAGCCCGAGGTAGAACGAATGTTCCGGGTTGGACGGTACACGTCCGCCGCTGCGGTCGCAGACCGGGATGGCCGGATCGGTCTGACCCGGGTCCGGGACACCAGTCTGGAACGGTGTAGCTACCCAGCACGTGCCGTTCTCGAAGTTCTCGAAGTCAGCCGTGTTGTAGGCATAAGACATCTGGACATCCCAATCGACGGTCGGCTTCCACCAGGCTTCGATCTCGATTCCCTGGGTGTCAGCATCACCGGCGTTCTGCAGGTTAAAGCCGTTGCCCGAGAAGGCGCTGGTCTGTAGGTCTTCTACCTGCGTGTCGTGGACGGCCACGTTGACGATCATCCTGGCGTCCGGAATCTCCGTCTTCAGGCCGATCTCGATCGCGGTCGACGTCTCAGCCTGGAAGATCTGGTTGAAGAACGGATCGATACGGTCCGTGTTGGTGCCGCCGGACTTGTAGCCCGTGCCGTAGGACACGTACCACATCGTGATGTCGCTCGGCATGTAGGACAGCTTGATCGTGCCGGTCACCTGGTCGTCGTCCAGAATATCGACGCCGCTGGCCTGCGGTGCCAGCGCCGGCTGCAGGTAGAAACCCCAGCTCGGCACGTAGAACGGCCCGAACGCGCCGAGAATCGTCGGCTGGTTGGCCGGGTCGGTCGGATCCAGCGCACCCGGTGCTGCCGGGTCGGCCTGCCAGATGCCGATGCCGGTCAGCACACCAAGGGCTGCCACAACATCGGGGGCGGGACCCAGTGGACTGTTAAGGAAGGTGGAGTTCAGTGTCTTCTCTTCGTCCGTGTAGCGAGCGCCCGCCGTCAGGATCCAGTTATCGCCAAGGGCGAAGTCGGCCTGCGCGAATACCGCATAGCTCTCGTGTTCCTGCCGCATGTCGTCCGTTGCGAAGGAACCGTCCGGGAAGGAGTCAGCAACCAGCGGCAACGCACCGGCAGTCGCCGCGCTGACCGCATTGATGCCGTCAATCAGGTCTGTCAGCGGGATGTTGAGTACCGCGCTGGTGTTGGCGAGGCCGGTCAACGTTGAAACGTTGTCCAGGTCCTGCTGGAAGTAGTAAGCGCCGACGACGTAGTTGTTGCCTTCACCGAACGTGCCGTCGAGACGAAACTCCTGCGAGAACGAGCTCTGCTCGGAGAGGTTTTCGTCGGTCAGGATCTGCGCGGCGCTGAAGTCGGCGTCGATCACGTCGGTGCTGTCGAAAGAGCGCGCGGCGCTGATCGACGTGAATCTCGCATTCTCGAATTGGTAATTCAGTTCGAGTGACACGCCGGAATCCTCATTGGTCGAACGCGGCAGGCTGTTCAGCGCCATGACGTTGTCTTCGAAGCGATCCGCCGTGACGACGGGCACGCCAAGACCGAACTGCAACAGGGCGTCAGAACCCGGGTTACCCTCGAAGTCCTGGAAGTTATTCAGGCGCGTTACGGCGGCACAGCAGACTTCATCGATTTCAGCCGTATCCCAGATCAGGCGCGCCGTCAGGTCGTCGTTGGGCGTCCACAGGAACTGCACTCGGCCACCGATGCGATCGCGATCGTTGATCAGATCGTCGCCGATGCCGATCACATCCACATAGCCATCGCGCTGGCCCGAGAAACCCGTAACGCGCATGGCCAGAACTTTGTCGATCAGCGAGAAATTCATCGCTGCCGAAATATTCGCGAGCCCCAGGTTTCCGGCTGTCGCCTCGAAGAATCCGTCCTGCTCGTGATCCGGAGTGACGGTCCGAATGTTCAACGCGCCTGACGGCGTGTTCTTACCGAAAAGCGTGCCCTGCGGGCCTCGCAGTACCTCAACGGCCTCGATATCAACGAGGTTGTTGATGATAGCGCTCTGCCGCGATCGATAGACGCCGTCGATGTAGATACCGACGGACGACTCGAGGCCGAAGTTCTGCGCACTGGTGCCGATGCCACGAATCGAGAAGCTCGACGTCGTCGAGTTCTGGCTCTGGCTGGAAACCAGTGACGGCGAGATCGTCGCGAGATCACGCATGTCTTTGATGGCAGAATCCTGCAGGATCTGGGCGCTGTAAGCCGTCACCGCAATAGGAACTTCCTGCAGGGGCTGCTCGCGCTTCTGAGACGTGACGACGATCTCTTCGAAGATATCGTCCTGTGCGACCGCAACGGTGAATGGTGCGGCCACGGCTGCGGCAAGCAGCACACTCGCACAACGGCGGATGGTCTGTTTCATGGAACCCCCTTCGGGTGTTTGCCAGAGTCTTTGAAACTGTATCGCGATGCCGTCGGCCCAAACGAAGACGACTTTCCGATACCTGAAAAGTGTAGGCCATACACGGACATATAGCCAAACCTTCGCAAGGAAGCTTAACAGTTTGACGAGATTTGGCGAGCCGTAATCCGCGACAATCGCTGCGACGCCGGGCGGATCGGCCTCGCATTTGGCGCGTGAACATCGGATCGTGGCTTTCAATACGCGGTGCACGACCGGTTACCCATCCGTGAAACGTGGAAATGATGCGTTTTTTCAGTGATTTACAGCGTGCGACCGCGTGTCAGAACGGGGCATCGGACCGAACAGACGATTTCGGGTGACAGTTCACTAGCCAATGAAGGCACCCGTCCGGGGAGCGGAGTGACAGCCGAGAGCGCGTTCCCCGCTGCCCCAGACCGTGATTATGTAAGCGAAATACGCGGCGTAGTGCCGACCACGAAAGTAATCCGCCGCCCTTATTCGGGGGCAGCCTCCTGCTCGCCAATGGCCTCGATCATGGCCAGCGCCTGCTTGCGAAAATACGGCAGGCTCGGCGACAGCGTGTTCCGGTAGGCGGCGATATGCGCATGTTTGCGCGCGGCCTCGAGATCGCCGGCACCCTGGTAGGCGACCGCCGTGAAGTAGTGGACGACGGGTGACAGCGGGTTCGCGAGAATCAGGCGATCGATCGCTTTCTCGTAGTCCTCCTGCACCAGCGCAGCGTAGCCCTCTAGCTCGTGGATTCGCTGCCGCTCTCGCGCATTGCCGCCCGAACTCGCTTCCGAGCGATAACGCGCGACGAATTCTGCCGCTCGCATCGACCAACCGGACTGCAGGGCCGCAAGCGTCGCACGGTACAGGAACAGGCGCCTTGCCTCTGCCTTCACGGGCGGCTGCAGGTCCGACGCGAGCCGTCGCTTGCGTGCCGACTCGTACAGCGTCATCGCCGCGTCGGCGTCACCCTGCAACAGCAGGATATCGGCGGCGAGTTCCTCTGCGTCGGCGACGACCAGAGCGTCCTCAACAATGTTGCCCTCCTCGGCCAGTTTGTCGATAGCCTTGAGCGCCGCCTCGTGATCGTCATTGTGAAGATGTGCGCCCACCAGTCGATAGGTCGCCCACTGGCGCTCATGCAGGTTGCGCGACTGCTCGAGCATCTGGCGCCCCAACTCAACGGCCCGAGCCGGGCGACCTCGAAGCGCTTCGTTGATCGCAATACCGGCAAGCGACGGATAAAAGTCCGGATCGATTTCCAGCGACTTCCGGTAGTTTGCGATCGATTCCTCGTAGTCTCCGGCCTCCATCAATAACTCGGCGTAGGAATCGTACGGGTTGGGCTCATCAGGCACGAGTTCGATATAGCGCTTGAACGCCTGCCGCGCCGAGTCAAAGTCATTGAGTCCGCGGTGGGCGTAGCCAAGCATGTTGTAGGCAGGGGCGTACTCGGTATTCAGTTCGATGGCGTGACCGAAATGCTCGACGGCCAGTTCGAACTGCTGCTCGATCAGGTGATGGTTACCGAGGCGCATGTGCGCCGTTTCATCGGCCGGGTACAGGGCGACCAGCTTTCGCAGAATCGCGAGCTGCGAGTCGGCATCGCCGTTCGTCGCCGCGCGGAACGCCTTGATCACGAGCTGTTCGCCGAGACTGACCTGGTCGACAACGCGCTCGGCATTCTCGAGGCTCGTGAAGAATTCCTCGGCCGATACCGCCGTGCGTGCCTTCAGCAAGTGAGCCAACGCGAAATCGGGATCCTTCGACAGGGCCTCATCGAGCCTTTCTCGCGCCTCATTGGCGTGCAGCGAATCCATCAACTCGACGGCCTGTTCGTAGGCGGCCCGGGCATCGAAGGAAGTCGTCGTAACGGGGATCCGATCGGTCTCCGTTACCGAACTGTCGGGGGCTGCCGGTAACCGGTCCGAGTCACCGCAGCCGGCAAGCAGCAACAACGCTGCGAGCAGTCCAATTTTTTTCTCAGCCTTGAACAAGGGATTCCGCCATTAGCTCAGTCCACGCCAGCATTTGGCCAAAAAACTGCGAATAAGTTCTACGCGAAACTCGGTATCGAGGCCGGACCGCCGGCCGACATCGCGCGCTGGTAAGCCTCCCGAGCCCGGATACGGGCCAGGAAGTCACTGATATTCGGATACTCGTTCGCGACGTCGGTTCGGACCTCCGCCGCTTCGAGGCAGTAACTCATCTGTATATCGGCCGCCGTGAAGCGATCGCCGCAAAACCAGCCGCCTGCCGACAGCGATGCCTCGATGAAGCCCAGGTGCCTGTCCAGGTTCGCGTTCAGGAAGCCTGAGCGAACCTTGCCGGCGATACCTTTGGCGATCGGCTTCACGAAAAATGGCATCGGCGCCGTCTCGATTCGATTCAGGATCAACGAGATGATCATCAACGGCATGAATGAGCCCTCGGCGTAGTGCAGCCAGTAGTTCAGCGCGCGCCTGCCAGGCTCATCGGCGGGCTGGAGCCGACCGTCGTCATACTTGTCGAGCAGGTACTCGATGATCGCGCCGGATTCGGCAACGGTCACATCGTAGTCAGTCAGTACCGGCGACTTGCCCAGCGGGTGAACCTCCTGCAGCTCCGGCGGCGCCAGCATCGTCTCCGAGTCGCGCTGGTAGCGCTTCACTTCATAGTCGACGCCGAGTTCCTCCAGCAGCCAGATGGGGCGCTGGGAGCGGGAGTAGTCAAGGTGATGGATCGTGATCATGGCAGGCTCACGTCAGTGACAGCAGGTGCTCGCGCATGCGCCGTCGCATCTTCTCGTCTGGCAGGCGGCCGAGGCCGGCGCGAAGGTTGTCGATCGCATGTATCGGGTTTTCCGTTTCTGTCAGCACGCAGCTGACGGTCGGATGCGACAGGATGTATTTCAATGAAAACTGGGCCCAGGACTCACAGTCGAACTCGCCGGCCCACTCCGGCAAGGTCTTGCCTCGAACCACGCCGAAATAACGCCCGTTGATAAACGGCCGGTTGATCATGACGGCAATCCCCTGGTCCAGCGCTGTCGGCAGCACGCGCTCGGCGGCCTCGGGCTCCAGCATCGAATAATTGACCTGCAGCACGTCGAGCGTGCCGGTCTTCATCAGGTTGATCATCGTGTCGTAGTAGTCGCTGGTGTGCCTTGCCGTGCCGATGAACTTGGTCAGGCCCGCTTCCTTGAAGCCCTGCATGACGCCCCAGTGCTCGTCGACCTGGTCGGTAAAGCAATTCATCAACGTCATCGAGCCTGAGTCTCCCGCGAGCCGGGCTACGTCCAGCTTCGCTATCTCCGGCTTCTCGAGGTCGAAGTAGGCGCCCAGCAGAACGTCGCCAAACTCCAGGCGCCGGGCTGCCTCGGCCGCAACGTAGCGACTGTCGCCGATGCAGTCGATGTAGCGGCCGCCGAATTGCATCAGTCGTTCAATGACCTCCATGCTCGCTTCGACGTCACCGCGGCGGAACGCATTTGAGTTGCCGAGGCCGATCACCGGCAGCTGCTCGCTGGTGCCCGGAATGGTCCTCGACGCAATCGTCTCTGCGAACGCCGGTTTCGCCAGCGTCGCAAGGCAAGCCGCCCCCGTGAGCCTCAGGAATTCACGGCGCTGCATCATGACTCGGGCGGCGACCCTTCGCCCAGCTGATACCACAGGTAGCTGTAGATCAGCGCCTCGTTCCTCGCCGCCTGCGTGAAGTCGGATGCGCCCGCGTGACCACCGACCATGTTCTCGAAGTAAAACAGGTCATGTCCCATCTCCTTCATACGGGCGACCATTTTTCTCGCATGGGCAGGATGGACTCGGTCGTCGCGGGTCGACGTCGTGAAAAACGCCTTCGGGTAGTCGGCGTCCGGATCGATGTTGTGATATGGCGAGTACTCCTTGATGAACTTCCAGTCGTCGGTATCCGGATCACCGTATTCACCCATCCACGAGGCGCCGGCCAGCATCTTGTTGAATCGCTTCATATCCAGCAATGGCACCTGGACGACCACGCCATTCCACAGGTCAGGGCGCTGCGTCAGCATGACACCGGTCAACAGCCCGCCATTCGAACCGCCACGAATGCCTAAGTGTTGCGGCGTCGAGATGCCGCGCTCGATGACGTCCTCGGCGACGGCGATAAAGTCGTCAAAGGCATTCTGGCGTTTCTCCTTCAATGCCGCCTGGTGCCAGGCCGGACCGTACTCACCGCCACCGCGAATGTTCGCAAGGACATAGGCGCCGCCACGCTCGAGCCAGCTGTGGCCCAGCGTTGTGCTGTAGAACGGATTGCGGCTCACCTGGAAACCGCCGTAGGCGCCGATCAACGTCGGCGTCTTGCCGTTCGCTTTGAAGTCCTTCGGCACGATGACGAAGTAAGGCACGCGCGTGCCGTCTTTACTCGTCGCAAAATACTGGTCGACCGTCATGCCGCTGGCATCGAAGAACTCGGGCAATGACTGCAGCGGAGTGATGGTCTCGCCGGCATCGTCAGAGACGTACAGCGTGTCGGGCTTTAAGAAACTCTCGTAGTAGAAAAAGAACAAATTGGAGTTGTCGTCGGCACTGCTGAATGTGATGTTGCCGAAAGGCTCGACGTCGACCTGCTCGCCGACCCATTCGCCTTCGACGATGGACAAGCGCTCTACCTTGCTGACGACGTCTTCCATGATATTCAGCAACAGGTAGTCCCGAGTCGACGCAACGCCGCCCCGTTTCAGCGCCCTGGTCTCGGTGGGCTCGAAGAGCACGTCGAAGTCCCGTTCACCGCGCATGAAGTCGGCAAAGTCAATCGAGACGAGTGTGCCCTGCTCGTAGGTCGTGTCGCCCGGCGTCCAGTCCGACTTCAGGTCAACCAGCATCTGGCCGCGGAAGACGCCGTACAGCGACGCATCGTCGGGAATATCGATTTTTGAAAGCTCACCATCGACGTACAGAAAGCGCGTCGACGTGAAGGTGGTCAGGCTGCGATAGGCGATGTCGTAGGCATCGTCGAGGTCCCAGGTCCGGTAGATGCCGGCGGCAACGTCGGTCTGCTCACCGGCGAAGACTTCCTCGGCCTCCTCGATCGGTACGCCGCGCTTCCACAGTCTCGCCGTGCGGGCGTAGCCGGAATCCGTCATGGATCCGTCACCGAAGTCCGTACCGACGAACAGCGTGTCTTCATCGACCCACGACACTCTCGACTTTGCCTCGACGAGGAAAAAGCCGTTCTCGACGAAGGCCGCAGTATCGGTGTCGAATTCACGAACGACGACCGCATCCGCACCTCCGCGCGACAGGCGAAGCAGGCACTTTTTATAGGCAGGTCTCATGCAGGTCGAGCCTTTCCAGACCCAGTCCTCGCCCTCGGCGTCGGCCAGCGCGTCGAGGTCCAGAACGACCTGCCAGTTGTCGCCACCGGCGACATAGTTTTCGACGCTCATTCGTCGCCAGACGCCGCGGACGTTGGTTGCGTCACGCCAGAAGTTGTAGACGAAGTCACCGCGAATCGTCGGTCCGGCGATGCGCTTGTCTGAATTATAGTTCTCGAGGTTTTGCGCCTTCAGCGGTTCGAACGTCGGCAGGGATTCGAGATAGGCCAGCGATTCGGCATTCTGCTCTTCCACCCAGTCAAGCGCATTTTCACCCTCGACCTCTTCGAGCCAGAGGTAGGGGTCGGCGTCGGTAGCAGACATGCCGTCAACCGCGTCTTCGTCAGTGTTGCTGCCGCACGCAGCGATCGCCAGGGTCAGGAAAAGCAGGCTGAAACGATGCATCAGGGTACCTCGGAGCTTCGAAAGCCGGTCAGGATAGCACCTCTGACGCTCCCGTCAGAATGGAAAGGCGAGCGAGGGAGGGGCCTGCCCTTTATAATGCGCCGTCCCGAGCCCGTCCCAGGGCGCCGGAGAAGCAAGAAAAACAAGGTAAATCATGGTAGACGCGAAGATTATTTATACGAAGACGGACGAGGCGCCGGCGCTGGCAACCTACTCCCTGCTGCCGATCGTCAAGGCCTTCACGGAGGCGGCGGGGATTGCCGTCGAGACCCGCGACATCTCCCTCGCGGGGCGCGTCCTGGCGCACTTCCCCGATCGACTGACCGATTCACAGCGAACCGGAGACGCCCTCGCAGAACTGGGCGAGCTGGCAAAGACACCGGAAGCCAACATCATCAAGCTGCCGAATATCAGCGCGTCCATTCCGCAGCTGCTCGCCACCATCGAGGAATTGCAGTCTCACGGTTACGCGATCCCGGACTTTCCCGAGGATCCGGCAACGGACGACGAGCGGGACGTCAGGGCGCGCTACGCGAAGGTGCTGGGCAGCGCCGTTAATCCCGTGCTTCGCGAGGGCAATTCCGACCGGCGCGTTGCCGACGCTGTCAAGCAGTACGCCAAAGACAATCCGCACTCAATGGGCGCCTGGTCTTCGACGTCTAAGTCACACGTGGCGCACATGACCGACCACGATTTCTATTCCAGCGAGCAGTCTGTCATCGTCGACAGCGCCGGCAGTCTCGTCATTGAACACCAGTCCAGCGACGGCACTGTGAACGTGCTGCGGGATGACGTAGCCGTGATGGAGAACGAGCTCATCGACTCCAGCGTCATGAACTGCGGCGCGCTGCGAGCATTCCTCGACGAGCAGATTGACGACGCAAAATCCAGCGGCGTACTTTTTTCGCTGCACCTGAAGGCAACGATGATGAAGGTGTCGGATCCGATCATGTTCGGACACGCGGTCACAGCCTTTTATGCCGACGTTTTCGACAAGTACGGTGAGCGTTTCGAGGAACTTGGCGTGGACGCCAACAACGGCATCGGTGACGTCTACGCGAAAATCGGGGACCTGCCCGCCGCGGAGCAGGACGAGATCAAAGCGGCGATCGATGCCGTGTACGAGTCGCGCCCGGCGATGGCCATGGTCGACTCCGATCGGGGCATCACCAACCTGCATGTACCCAGTGACATTATCATTGACGCCTCGATGCCGGCCGCGCTGCGCGCGTCGGGCAAAATGTGGGGACCGGACGGTAAACAGCACGACGCGAAATTCGTCATACCGGATCGCTGTTACGCGGGCATCTACCAGGAGATGGTCTCGGACTGCAAGGCGAACGGTGCGTTCGACGTATCCACGATGGGCAACGTCTGCAACATCGGCCTGATGGCGCAAAAGGCCGAAGAGTACGGGTCACACGACAAGACCTTCGAAATTGCGTCGGACGGCATCGTCCGCGTCAAGGACGCTTCCGGGCAGACGCTGATGGAACAAACTGTCAACGCGGGCGACATCTTCCGCATGTGCCAGACAAAGGACCTGCCGATCCGCGACTGGGTGAAGCTGGCCGTCAATCGTGCCCGACAGACCGGCTCGGCGGCGATCTTCTGGCTCGACGAGAATCGCGCGCACGACCGCGAACTGATTGCACTGGTCAGGCGCTATCTTGACGATCACGACACGGAAGGGCTCGATATTCGAGTGCTCGGACCGGTCGAAGCGATGCGGCAAACCTTGTTTCGCGTCCGCGAGGGCCACAACACGATCTCGGTAACGGGCAACGTGCTTCGTGACTACCTGACCGACCTGTTCCCGATTCTCGAACTCGGCACCAGCGCCAAGATGCTGTCGATCGTGCCGCTGCTCGCCGGCGGCGGCCTGTATGAGACGGGCGCCGGCGGTTCTGCGCCCAAGCACGTACAGCAGTTCAACGCCGAGAACCACCTGCGCTGGGACAGCCTCGGTGAGTTTCTCGCGCTGGCGATTTCGATCGAGGACCTGGCCGCAAAGACTGGCAACGACAAAGCCCGAATCATTGCCGATGCGTTGAACGTGGCGAACGGCCTCTATCTGAAGAACAACAAATCGCCGTCGCGGCGTGCCGGAGAGCTCGACAACCGCGGCAGCCATTTCTACCTCGCGATGTACTGGGCAGAGGCGCTGGCCGACCAGTCTGACGACAAGTCGCTTTCCGCGGTCTTCGCTCCGGTGGCGAGCGCACTGGCCGATGCGGAACAGTCGATCATCGACGAACTCAACGCCGTACAGGGAGCGCCCGTCGACATCGGCGGTTACTACCAGCCGGATGATTCACTCGCGGCGAACGCAATGCGCCCCAGCAATACGCTGAATTCGATCGTTGATTCAATCGGTCGGCCGAGTTAAGGCATGGCAGTAGCAAACATCGACCGCCAACGGGTCGACACACCGGTCCCTTGGGATCGCTAACGCCTGGGATTCATGGATTCGGTCACGCAGATAGCCCTCGGCGCCGGTATTGCCGGCGCCTGTGCTCCAAAAGAACATCGGCGCAAGGCGCTGCTCGCCGGCGCTGCGCTGGGCACCCTGCCGGATCTGGACGTACTCATCGACTATGGCGATGCCGTCAGGAACTTCACCTATCACCGTGGATTCAGCCATTCTCTGTTCGTGTTGGCGCCATTTTCGATCGTGCTGTGGCTGGCGCTAAAGAAAATCTGGGCGCCGGTGCGGGAAGCGCCGCGACGGTGGCTCGCAGCCATATCGATCACGCTGTTGACGCATCCGTTGCTGGACGCTCATACCGCCTACGGCACCCAGCTGCTGTGGCCATTGCAAACGCCGCCGGTCAGCTGGTCGACACTGTTCATCATTGACCCGCTCTATACGCTGCCGCTGCTGGTTGGGGCAATCTATGCCGCGGTCCGGCCGCTGACGGTAAGGTCGGACACGCTGTTGCGCGCCGGACTTGCGCTGAGCAGCGTCTATCTCGCGTGGTCCTGGGCAGCCAAGCTGCACGTAGAGAACCTGGTGCAGGAGGCGATGGCGGAAAGCGGTCTCGGTTCAGCGCCGTTATTCTCGACACCGAGCCCGTTTAACACGTTGATGTGGCGTGTCGTCGTGCCGACCGATGACGGTTACCTCGAAGGCAACTACTCGCTGTATGCCGACAACGGTGAACTGAACCTGGTCCACTACCCTTTCGATCGTGAGCTGCTTGAACGCTCGAACGACCTCTGGTCCGCTCGGCGGCTTCGGTGGTTCGCACAGGACTTCGTGCGCGCTGACCTGGTCGATGGCGAGCTGGTGCTGTCTGATCTGCGGATGGGACAGGCGCCAACTTACGTCTTCTCGCATGCAATTGCGCGCGACAACGGTTCGGGTTTTGAGCCGACGCCGACCCGGCTGATCCCGGCGAGCTTCGAAGCCAGGCAGCTGGGTGAGGTTTGGATTGCGATCTGGGAAGGCAATGCGCCGGCAGGCGGTATCGAGTTACGCGATCCGGCGATTAGCGCAGACGACTAGGGCCTGCTGATGCCGTCGGGTGAATCCTGTCACGCCCTAAATTACGTCATCAGGCGTAGATCTTCTTCATAAGGGGCCCGACTTTGCGCATGCCGGCCAGCGCCATAGTCGTCAAGACGCCTGACATCATCGCGCCGGTCACGCCACAGGTCAGCGTGTCCTGCCCCGTCAGCCAGAGGCCCTTGATCCGGGTTCTCGGCCCCAGCCAGTCGAGCTGCAGCCGTTCCGGCGTGTGATCCAGGCCATACAACTCGCCGTGACGGTAGCCGGCGAACCAGTTTGTCGATAGCGGTGTCGAGACTTCGTAGTAATCCACCTTGCCCTCGAGCTGCGGCAACTTGTCGTAGACATAGCGCATCAGTCGCCCACCGAGTTCATCCTTGAACTGCTCGTAGTCATCGCCCCGCTTGCCCCAGGTCGAGCCTGCCCATTGTTCGAACCAGGCGTACGGCGCCGGCGCGACGATTTCAATCGTCGCCGTGCCCGGGTGTCGGTTCAGGTAGTCCGGATCCTTGGCCGACGGGAACGAAAGGTAGACGACCGGAAACTCGGCGTCGGGGCCTTCCTCGAAGGCGTCGACCGCCGCGTCGTAGTCGTTGGAGGAATAGATCCAGAAGTTGGTCTTCGGCAGGCCCAGTTCTTCTGCCGTTCCCTTACACCCGATGTAGACGCCCAGGTGCGCGAAGCTCGGCTGCACCGATTCCATCTGCTTCGCGTATCCCGTAGCGCGCACGAGGTCGACCGGCAGCAGGCCGGCAAAGGTATTGTGGATGCCGGCAGACGAAATGATGCAGTCACAGTCTATCCGGTGGCCGTCTTCCATCTCGACGCCGGTGACCCTGCCGTCGACCGCTGTAATCGCATTGACGCGAGCGTACGTGAAGACCTCACCGCCGCTTTTCTTTATCTTCGGGATGATCGTATCGGCAATCTTCCAACTGCCGCCCACCGGGTAGAAACCACCGTACATGTAGTGCCTTGCGATCATCGCGTGCGCCATGAACGCCGATCGCTTCGGCGGCAGACCCATGTCCCCCCACTGGCCGCACAACGTGGCAATGAGGTCCGGATCGTCCGTCAGTTCACTGAGCACGTCCCAGGTTGTTCGATACAGGCTGTCCGGCGTCTTCATTCGAGCCAGCGGCGCCGTCAGCTTTCGCTGCCAGGGCTTCATGACGCGCTGCATCGCCTGGCCGAACATCGCGCCGCTGGCTTCGTTCAGCAAGCCGATGTAACGATCGATCGCGTCGACTTCGTTGGGGAACTGCCGGATCAGGTTGTCGCGGAACTCCCGCTTGCCGGCCATCGCATTAAAGACCTTGTCGCCGACGTAGAAACGATCGTACTCGGCATCCATCGGCGCCCAGTCGAGATTACCGTCGGAGAGAAAATCAAACAGCTTGCGGGTACGCGTCGGCGCACCCACATCGCCGATGTAGTGCACGCCGACATCCCATTCGTAACCGTGTCGCTCGTAGGAGTGCGTGTATCCGCCGGCCGTGTAGTGCTGCTCCAGCACGCAGACCCGCCAGCCGAGTTCGCTCAACAGCGCAGCGGTCGTCAGCCCGCCCATGCCCGAACCGATGACGAGGGCGTCGTACTCGCCGGCCAGCCGGTTGGGCCGGTAGCGCTTGCCGATTCTAAGCGGACTCGCTCTCATACGTGGCTCTCGCGGCGCGTAGACTCAAGGGTCGAGGTGTGTCTCGAAAAACGTCAGCGTCTTGCTGATCGAGTGCTGTCCCGTGCCGGGAATCCGGATCAGCGAATGCTTGCTGCCCGGATAGGTCATCGAGTCGAAGTCCTTCTGCTGCGCCTGCAACTCGGCGAACAATTTGGTGCTGTTGGTAAACAGCACGTTGTCGTCAGCCATGCCGTGTATCACCAGCAGCGGCGACTTGAGGTCCTGGACGTACGGGAAAACGCTCCCGGCTTCATAACCCTCCGGGTTGTCCTCAGGCGTGCTCATGAAGCGCTCGGTGTAGTGCGTGTCGTAAAGCGTCCAGTCCGTGACCGGCGCGCCGGACACGGCCGCCGCAAACACGTCCGGCTCCTGCATGGTCGCCATCAGCGCCAGGTAACCGCCGTAGCTCCAGCCGAAAATCCCGAGCCGATCGGCATCGACGTAGGGTTTGCTCTTCAGAAACTCGACGCCCGCCATCTGGTCGACGACTTCGATGTTGCCCAGGCGTCGGTAGATCGGCGCGTCGAACTCAACGCCGCGAAAGCTCGTGCCGCGATTATCGAGCGTGAACACGAGGAACCCGCGATTGACCATGATGTGTTCCAGCGGGTCACGCCAACGCTTCGTTACGCGCTGACCGGACGGGCCGCCGTAGACATACACGATTACCGGGTACTTCTTCTCAGGATCGAAGTCGGCCGGCTTGAGAAATTCGTAGTAAAGGTCCTGGCCATCCTCAGCCTTGATCGTGCCGTACTCGATGTCCGGCATCTCGTGCACGTACGGCGCAAACGGATGGCTGCTGTCCAGGGCATTTTCTTCGATATATCGAATCAGGTCGCCGTCCGCGGAATGCACGGCGACCTGCGTCGGTGTGGTCGGGCTCTGGAAGACGTCGACGTAGAAATCGCCGCTTTTCGCGAAGACCGCGCTGTGCCAGCCTTCCCTCTGGCTGATGCGTTCAGGCTTCGATTTGTCCCTGGCGTCGAAACTGATGCGGTAGACATGCCGCTCGAGCGGGCTCTGGGCCGTCGCGGCGAACACGACCTCGCGCGCCTCCTCGTCGACGTGCAGTACCGCCCGCTGGTAGCGATTGCCGGTGACTTCCCAGTCGCCCGCGGTTAGCGGTTGTATCAGCTTGCCGTCGTTGTCATACAGGTACAGGTGCTTGAAACCGCTGCGCTCGGAAGCCCATATGAATCCGTCGCCGGATTGGAGAAAACTCAGGTCGTTGTAAAGACTCAACCACGTGTCCGCTGTCTCGGTCAGCAGCGTCCTGGACTGGCCGTTGCGTCGATCGATTTTCAAGAAATCCAGCGTCTTCTGATCGCGGGACTGCCGCTGCACGGCGACGTGATTCCCGTCCGGGAACCAGTTGACGCGCGCGAGGTAGATGTCGCTGTCGATGCCGAGGTCCATCCACGTCGTCTCTCCCGTATCGAGTTCGATAACGCCGAGTTCGACCTCCGCGTTGGGCGTGCCGGTCGACGGATACCGCTGCAGGAATACCTTGAAGCCCTCGGCATAGACTTCGAAGCGCTCCTCGAGCGTTACGGGCGACTCGTCGACGCGAGCGTAGGCGATCGCGTCGCTGTCCGGCGCCCACCAGTAGCCCGTCAGGCGATCCATCTCTTCCTGGGCGACGAATTCGGCCATGCCGTTCTTGATCGTGCCGCCGCCGTCAGTTGTAAGCTGTCGCTCCTCTTCCTTGTCGAGGTCGTAGACATACAGGTCCTGGCTGCGAATGAACGAGACGTAGCGACCCGACGGGCTGAGCTTCGGATCGGTCTCCGTCTCGTCCGTCTCCGTGATGCGCGTGCTTTTTCGACGCTCGAGGTCGTAGACGTACAGGTCGCCCGCGATCGGAAACAGCAGCAACTTGCCGTCGGTCGAGAAGTCGTAGCCGACGATGCCGGTGGACCCCGAGATGCGCAATCGCTCGCGTCGCGCCAGCTCCTCATCGGACAACTGCTCAGGGCCACTGGACAAATCCTTAGAGTCGACGAGCAACCGCAGTTCATTATCGTCCAGGCTGTATTCCCAGAGGTTGCCGCGCTGCACATCGGACTCGCTCGCCCGGATGAAAGTCACGCGCGACGAGTCCGGCGATATCTTCAGCTGGCTCGGCGACGGGCCGGACAGGCCCGGGGCCTCGAATATTCGCTCTATGGTCAGTGTGTCATCAGCCATCGCCGTCGCCACCAGGAAAAGGGCGTTGGCCGCCATCAAACGTCGGATCATTTGAGTTTCTCGCATTGCAGGTGTTCAGGATTTCAGTCGCTCCAGCACGGCGGCTTCTTGTTCGGGTGTCGGCCAGCGTCTCGGATTAGCGCGACGTTCTGCCGGCTGGCTCTGCCACCATTCGTGGGTGTCTCGCACAGTATCGGCCAGCGGTCGAGAGCTCAGGCCCGCCTTTTGCGCGTTGGACGAGTCGATGCGTCGGGAAAAATCCCGGCTTGGAAACATCGGCGTCGGGTACTCGAATTCTTGCAGGATCTCAGCGGACGGCCAGTGCAGACGGGAGCCTGCCGTCGTCGTGGCCTTGATACCGTGCATGACTTCTTCACGCGTGACCGGCATTTCGGGAGCCACGGCGTTGAATATGCCCGGCGTATCGTTCTCGCCCAAAGACACCAGCCAGTGACACAGGTCCCGCACGTCGATCCACTGGGCGTCCTGCTTCGGGCCGCTGGGACAGACGATATCGCCGCCGCGGTGAAAGCGCTCGACCCAGTACGTGAATCGGTCCGTCGTGTCGCCGGGGCCGACGATGTAAGTGGGGCGGACAATCGTCAACCGCTCACCGAGGATGTCAATCGCAACGCGATCGCACTCGGCTTTTAGCGGGCCATAGGTCTGGCCGGTGACCATTTCGGTCGCCGGCGCCGGGGCCGGCAGCAGCGGGCTGTTGATATCGACCGAATTGGCCTTCTCGAAATCGTAGACGGCGACTGTGGATGTGTAGATGTATCGTCCGCAACGGTCTTTCAACAAACCGGCCGAATCCGCGACGTGACGCGGCACGTAGCCGGAGTTGTCGACGACGACGTCCCAGGTGCGATCGCCCTCCAGCACTGACAGCCCGTCATCGACCTTTGCATCCCTGTTTCCGACCAGCTGCTCAACCTTGCCACCGTACATGCCCGAGCGCCGGCCGCGATTGAACATGCTGACATTGTGTCCGCGCGCCAACGCGTATTCGATCTGGTGCGGCCCAATGAAGCCGGTGCCGCCGAGAAACAGGATGTCCAGCTTCTCGGAAGCCGCCGCGAGCGTGGCATCACCCGGAACCATCGAGGATGCTATCAATGCGGATGACCCGCCGATGAACTGCCGTCTTGTAGTCATTTTTATTCTCCTGGTGCCCGGCCCGAGAACAGTCTCGACGGGTCGTGGACGGACGGTGTGGCGCGCAGATGTCGATGAATGGCCGAGGCGTTCTCGGGCGCGGCGCCAGATTCGACTGCAGATGCTACCGCATCGACCCCCTTAGTCACAGCTGCGCTGCCGTTGCCCTCGCGGTCACAAAAACCTGGATCGTGTAACCGAACCTGCCGTGTGCTGCTATAAAAGGTAGTCATCCAAACAGGATATCCAGATCGATGAAAACCCGCGTCGTAACTGCATTGCTGCTATGCGCGCTGATGGTTCTGCCGTCGCCGGTCGTCGCCGATGACGGATCGCCGCAGGCCATTGTGACCGAGGCCTTAGAGCAGGTGGAATGGAATCCGGGCCGATCCTGGGCCTACACACGGACCGGCTTCGAGGATGAAACGCTGGTCGTCAGCCGCTTTGACCCCTCCAGAATCGAAGGCGATCGATGGACGCTGATATCGGTCGATAACCGCCCGCCGACGCTTGAGGAGACCGAAGCGTTCGAAGAGGAAAAGCAATACGAACAGGACGTTCCGGAAGACGACAGCGACATACCGTCAATGATCGATTTCGATTCCCTGTCGCTGGCAGATGAAGATGCGAAAAGCTGGACTTACAGTTTCCAGCCCATCATGGACGGCAGTGAAGCGGAGTTTGCCGACAAGTTGAGCGGCGAGCTTAAGATCGGCAAACCCAGCGGCGCATTGGAGTATCTCGACATTCGAAATACCGGGTCCATCCGCCCGGCGTTCGGCGTCAAGATCAGGACGATGCACATGCATTTCGACTTCGCCCCGGCAACCCCAAACGGGCCGCAGGTGATCAGTGAAATCACGGCAGAGGTCAAAGGTGGCGCCTACTTCCTGGTCTCCTTTGATGAGAAGGAGTCGACGCGCTTCAGCGAGTTCCGCTACGTCGGCGATCAGAGCGAATCGCAGCGAGGGTCAAACCGGTCGGACGACAGCAGCCCGTGACAGATTCCGGACCCGGAATAAAAAAAAGGCCCCTTGCGAACAAGGGGCCTTTTGCTACCTGGTGCCGAAGAGAGGACTTGAACCTCCGACCCACGCATTACGAATGCGTTGCTCTACCAACTGAGCTACTTCGGCGAGGCCGCGAAGTATAGCGGCGCATCCAAGTCCCGAAAAGCCCGGCAGGGCCTAATTTCGACGATTTTTGACCCGAATCACGATATCCACACCCAAAGGCTCGGTGCCTTCAGGCAAATCCGGCTGCCGACCGAGTTCCAAGTCATCGGCCGGAATGTCCTGGAGCTCACCGGTATCGACATTAAAAAAGTGGTAATGGTGGCCTCGGGTCGAGTCGTAAATCCTGCGTATCGGGTCCACCTTGACCTCACGCGCGATGCCCCGTTCGCCGAACAGGTTCAGCGTGTTGTACACGGTGGCCTTCGAAACCCGGCTGCCCGAACCACGCAGCCGGTCGATAATCTGGTCGGCTGACAAATGCTGCGGTTTCTCCAACAGGATAGCTGCCACCTCCAGCCTCTGCGGCGTCACCTTGACGCCACGTTCGGCAAACAGATCCAGTATGTCTTCTCGCGTCATATCCCCATTCCGCCAAAGAGCCCCGGGGACAGTATAAATGATGCTTAGACGAAGTCTAACGCCGCCCCGAGAGCGCCAAAACTGCGCCTCCGCCCCACTTTCCGACATCGCATCCAGGCACGCCAGGTGCCACTGTCACCGTCAATGACAAGGAGGTCATCGATGCTGAAGTTGTCCGGAGGCTACACCCTTTACGAACTGCTGGTCACGGTCGTCATCATTTCGGCGGTGCTGACGCTGGGCATCCCGTCTTTTTCGGACGTGCTGGCTCGGCAGCGGCAGCGCGTCGAACTCAATGCGCTGTTTCACGCGATTCATCTCGCCAAGAAGGAATCAATCGTCAGGAATCGCGTCGTTACGATCTGCCCGAGCCGTGACCTCGAGCAGTGTGACTCGACCACAAACTGGTCGGAAGGCTGGCTCATTTTCGAGAATACGGACAAGGACCATCCGGCACGCATCGACGACGCCGAACCGATTGTCGCGCGCCACAAGGTGGGCCGAAACGTCACACTGAAGTCCAATCGTCGCAGCTACACGTTTCGCTCGACACAGAAACGGGCAACCAACGGCACCATCGTCGTATGCGATAACACCGCACGGATCAGACCCCGGGCCCTCGTGCTGAGCTATACGGGACGTCCGAGGATTACGCATGACAATCGCTATGGGACCCCGTATTCATGCTCGGATTAAGTAAAGCTTAGACGTGAATTTAGTACCGTTTGTCGGTGCGATTCGCCCGCTCGTCGGGATTCGGGGCGATGTTCGTCCCAATTCCCCTATATTGCGCGCATGACAACGCAAACACGTAAACGCCAGACGAGAAAGTTCGAGCAAGGCTTCACCTTGTATGAACTGCTGATCACGGTACTTGTTATAGGCGTCGTGCTCGCGCTCGGCATTCCGAACTTCGCTGAGTTCACTCAGAACAGCCGAATGACGGCCTCGGCGAACGATATGCACGCGGCCTTCCAGCTGGCGCGCACCGAGGCAGCTCGTGCGAAGAACAACGTAACGATCTGCGCCAGCAACAATGCGTTGGCTGCAACGCCGACCTGCAGCGGAGACTGGGACGACGGCTACATTGTGTTCTTCGATGACGACGGTAATGCCGCACGGGCAACGACAGAGGCGATCCTTCGCGTACACGGGCCCGCGGAGCGCAACGTCGTTTTCGCCATCGCCGATGACGCTAAGTTCTTCAGCTTCGCATCGACCGGGCTTGGCCGCGGCGATGTGGGCGGCAACCCGGCGCTCACGCAGATTGTCATGTGCGACGACCGCGGCAACATCACCGGCGCCGGCGGCAACTCCGCTGCCCGGCTGTTCGTGTCGACGCCTTTGGGGCGCGCGACCATCGTTCGTGACCAGACCCAGATTGGCCAGGCGCTGACTGACATGAGCAAGACCTGTCCGTGATGAGGAAGCTCGATATGACCATACTCAAATTGCAACGCGGCTTTAACCTGGTCGAGGTGCTGATCGCGCTGATCATCATGTCGGTCGGCATGCTGGGGATCGCCGGGCTGTATGTGCAGAGCCTGCAGGCCGGACGGACCTCGATGTTCCGCCACAACGCGATCACGCTCGCCGGCGACGTCGCGGACCGCATACGCGCCAATCCGCGGGCCCTGGACGCTTACGAAGCTGCCACTGGCGCGGATAACGGCTGCATTGCCGGCACGAAGAACTGCACGCCGGCCGAGATGGCCGGTAATGACATCCTGCTGTGGCAGCAACAGGCTGTCGACACGCTGCCAGCCGGCGATGTCGAAATAATCTTCGACGACACAGTTACGCCGCCGGAATACGAGATTAACGTGACCTGGGAAGAACCCGGCGAAACACCAAACTACACGGTCACGATTCCGGTGATGGGGATATAGACGATGCGTATGATGAAAAACAGACAGCAGGGCATCACGCTCGTCGAGCTCATGGTCGCGCTCGCCATCGGATCGTTCCTGATGATCGGCGCCGTCCAGATCTATAACCAGAGTCGCCAGGCATTCGTGATCAACGAGTCCATCGCGCGGGTCCAGGAGACCGCACAGTTCGCGATGGACATTATCGAGAGCGACGTGCGCATGGCCAGCAACTGGGGCCGCACGAGCCGCCCCCTGACGATCGTTGGGCGCTCCGTCGACGGCGACGCCAATCCGACGAACCTCGATATACCGACAGACTGCGGCGAGGCCTGGGTGCTGAACCTGGCGCTGCCCGTCGATGGCGTCAACACCACGTACAACCTGTCCTGCGGTGCAGACGGCACCGCGATGGCAAACTCCGATGTGCTGACGGTCCGCCGTGCCAGCATCGCCCAGTCTGCGACTCCGCTGGTTAACGGCAGCCTGAAGATCCAGAGCACGCGAACACAGGGCGAGATGTTTACCGGCACGACGGTCCCCGCGGCCCTGGCGACGGCAGACGCACAGACCCATGACTATATGGTCAGCAGCTACTACGTCACGACGAGCTCCGACCTGATTCCCGGGGTGCCAACCTTACGCAGGAAGACCCTGCAGATGGACGGCGGCGCACTTGAAGTCGTCGATCAGGAAGTCGCACCCGGTGTCGAGAACCTGCAGGTGCAGTTCGGCATCGATGTTAACGACGACAATACCGTCGATCGCTACGTAAACCCGTCGGCCGCCAGCATCTACGACCCGGCGTCGACGAACTACATCGCCGGCGCGCGCGTTATCACAGCCCGGATCTGGCTGGTTGTCCGAGGCACGACCCTGGAGGTGGGCATCCAGGACAACGTTGACTACGAGCCGGGCGACGCGGACCTCGGCGTCCAGAACGATTCATTCCGACGCATGATGGTGTCCAAGACCATCCTGCTCCGAAACGCGAGATCATGATGAAACAGACACTCAAAAACAGACAACAGGGCGCGGCGCTGGTCGTCGGCCTGATCCTGCTGGTCGTCATTACGGTACTGGCCGTGTCCGGCATGAATACCGCGACGACGGAACTGGCCATGGCCAGAAACGACCAGACGTTCGAGAACGCGTTCCAGGCCGCCGAGAACGGCCTTGAGGAAGCACTCGCCCAGAACACGTTCGACACTGGCAGTCCGACGACCGTAACGAAGCCGATCACGTCGAATGAGTCGGTGACCGCGACGATCGGTTTCGAAGATTCAACAATCGTGCCGGACAAGGCATTCAGTCTCGGCGTCGGTTCGGGCAT
>JASJBE010000096.1 GCA_030066655.1 Woeseiaceae bacterium
CGACGAGTCGAAGCGAGAGAATGCGATTGTCCACGCCATCGAATGCTGGCCCTCGAACGTCGACCATATCGACCTCGATTCGGGCTCGAGAGAGATTGTCCGCGAGCGCGGCGATCATCGCTTCGGGATCTTTATGCAGCCGGTATGCCGCATGAATCAGATTCACACCGACAATGCCTGCCGCGTCCTGCTGGGCTGCGTTGTTGTCGTCCAGCAAGCGAATATGAATGATGATCGAGCTGTCCGTCTCGCCCGCCCGAAGCTGGAACCGCAGGCCCATCCATGCGTGGCACTCATTGGTGCCGTGATAATTCCTTGCAGAGACGGTGTCAGCGAATGTAAAGAAGGCCGTCGAGTCACCGCGTCTCTCGGCCAGCCGCTCGCGGTTCAACTGCTGCTCATAGTCGAGCATCGCCTCGAGGCGTTGCCGACTGACATAGCGCTCGCAATCTCCGTAGATCGCATCGCTGACCTGCATGTCGTAAGCGGAGATACTCTTCGAGATCGTGCCCGCGGCGCCACCCGCCTGGAAGAACCAGCGTACGACCTCCTGACCGGCGCCGATTTCGGCAAAGCTGCCGTACAGGCCGTCGTCGAGGTTAATGTCCAGTGCCTTTTGCAGGGTAGAGAGTTTTTCAGCCATCGCCTTGTCCTATCATCTACGATCTCCATCGGCCCCGAGGCGGCCTTTCTTGAGCCTCAAGAGCGTAACATCTGACAATGCCGGCCTCGAACGCGGGTTTGCCGCCTACCGGGACGACGCGCAACTGATTTAGACTGTCGGCTGAAAAGCCCAAATAAAACCAATGACCACACAACAATTCACGCTGATGCCACAGCAGATCGCAGCGGCATTGAACAACAATTTTCGACAGCAGTTCTTTGATGCTGACAAAACCAGCGCCAAGGCGCTGTTCACGTCCCTCAAGCGAGGTGAGGCTGTACCTTTCATGGAGATCAGCGTCGGCGAGCAGGCCACTGTTCGCTGTGACCTGAAGCTGGACCACGCTCAGTTCGACGGCAAACTGAACTTTACGAAGTTCAGAAATGCGCTCGATGCACACCTGCTGAGAGTCGCCGATCGGCTCGCCGCCGACGAAGAGCTGCACGTCTTTCGCAGCGACAACTTCAATGGCCTGGTCTACAACCACCCCGGACCGGTACGCGACGATGAAGCGGTCAATTTCCTGCTAACCGGCGTTGAACAGAAGCGCCCTGGCGTGCTGATCGTGCACGTCTTCTTCGTCGATCCCGCCCTGCTGGGACTCAGTTAACAGACCGCAGCGGCGCACCTCCCGGACGTCGTAATCTTTCCCGTTTTGTGACGTCGATTATGTGAAGCTCGTCGGAAACCCTCTAATCTGGATAGGATTTTTTGGAAATGAATCCAGAATCTGCATGAGAATGATCTCGACGACAACATCCGGACGACTCGCGCTGGCAGCGACGCTGCTACTGGCGCTGTCAAGTGTGTCAGCCGCACCCGGCGATATCCTGTTCAGCGATAACTTCAATGACAACAGTCTCGCCCCGTGGTCTGCGTCGGTCAGTTCCCGTGCGGGCATTCTCACCGGCGGCCAGACGTCCGGGTCGAACCCCAGGGCTGCGTTTACGCGACGTGGTGCCGTCACCGTCACGGGCCCGACATTCAATGCGGCGGTTCCGGCAGCGCGGCTCGAGATCTGGATTCGGCGCGGCAGCGATTCGCTGCCCAACAGCGAAGACACGGACAACAACGAAGACTTCATCCTCGAGTACCGGCGCGCGGACGGTACGTGGGCGACGCTCGGCAGCTACCTCGGGTCAGGCACGAACGGTCAGATCTACGAGGACGCCTACGTACTGCCTGCCGATGCCCTGCACGGATCGCTGGCATTGAGGGTCAGGCAGACGCAGGGCAGCGGCACCGATTTCGACTACTGGCACTTCGACGACGTCGTCGTAACGGAGATCGCGACCCAGCCGCCCCTGGGAATCGGCGTGTGCGACGACTTCGAGGGCGGGCTCGATAACTGGACGGTGAATTCGTCCGGCGGTCTCGCCGGTATCAGCAGCGCTGCGTCCCTGTCGCCCGACAATTCGCTGTTTCTTAATGGCGGTATCGTCAATGTCGAGTCGACGGTCATCGACACGAGCAACCCGGCATTCTCCGATCTGACACTGTGGATTCGTCGCGGCGCCGACAGCTTCAGCGAAAATCCGGACGGCGGCGAGAACCTCGTTGTCGAATACTTAGACAGCGGCAACAACTGGGTCGCCCTCGAGACGTTCAACGGCAGCGGCTCGCCTGGCCAGGCGCAGAGTCGGACCTACTCGTTGCCGGCCGCGGGACGACACGCGGGCTTTCGCCTGCGCTTCCGGATGACCGGTGGCTCCGGCACCATCTACGATTTCTGGCACATCGATGACGTCTGCTTCGTGCAGGTGCCGTTGCCTAACCTGCTGGTCACCAAGGTCGCACGGACGCTGTCAGATCCCGTCAACGGCACGAACAACCCCAAATCGATTCCGGGTGCGATCGTTGAATACACGATCTCGGTGACGAACTCCGGGCCCGGCGCTGCTGACGCGAACTCGGTCAGGATCTTTGACCCCGTACCCGCCAACACCGAGCTTTATGTGGATACGACCAGTGGCGACCCGATTCGCTTTGTCGACGGCGGGGATGCTTCGGGCTTGAGCTTCAACTACGCGACCGACGCCGATTTCAGTAACCAGGCGGGTGGCACGCCGCTCGGCTACTCGCCGATGCCCGACTTAGACGGCTTCGATGCGGCGATAACCGCCTTTTCGTTGGAGCCAACGGGGACGCTGGCTGCGAGCAGCGGTGGCGACAATCCCAGTTTCTCGTTCGTGTTCCTGGTGCGCGTTCGCTGATTGACTTGCCACACTGCGCGGTGTCATTGTCAGTCGGCCGTGCAAAACCCTCTAGACAGCAAACTGCCGCACGTCGGCACGACCATCTTCTCTGTCATGAGCCGGCTCGCAAACGAGACCGGCGCCATCAATCTTTCACAGGGCTTTCCGAGTTTCGAGCCGCCCGACGCACTACTCGAGCGCTTCGAGTACTACCTGAGGCACGGCGCCAATCAATACGCGCCGATGCCCGGCGTGCCGGCGTTGCTACAAGCGATTGCGGACAAGACACTGAGAACCCAGGGTCGATCTCTCGACTCCGCGACCGAGTTGACAGTGTCCACGGGAGCGACCGAGGGATTGTTCAGCGCGATCACCGCGTTGGTCAGGCCCGGCGACGAAGTCATCCTGCTGGACCCGGCCTATGACGCGTATGAGCCCGCCATCGACTTGTCCGGTGGCCGCGCCGTCCATGTGCCTTTAGCCATCGAGAACGACGAATTCGTCGTCGACTGGCAGCCGGTCGCCGACGCGATTTCGGCCAGGACGCGGGCCATCGTTCTGAACTTCCCGCACAACCCCACCGGCGCCGTCATCGACCGCGACGGGCTGGAAACGCTGGCCGGACTGCTCCGGGATACCGCCGTGTACGTCGTCAGCGACGAAGTCTACGAGCACATCGTCTTTGACGATGGCCGGCATCACAGCGTCCTGTCACACGATGAGTTGTGGGAGCGCAGCATCGTCATCTCTTCGTTCGGCAAGACGTTCCATGCGACCGGCTGGAAAGTCGGCTACGCCGCCGCGCCGGCAGCGTTGACGAACGAGTTTCGCAAAGTACACCAGTTCACGACCTTCGCCGTGAATACGCCGGCACAGTGCGCGCTGGCGGACTACGTTGAGAG
This sequence comes from Woeseiaceae bacterium, assembly GCA_030066655.1. Classification (GTDB taxonomy): domain Bacteria; phylum Pseudomonadota; class Gammaproteobacteria; order Steroidobacterales; family Woeseiaceae; genus UBA1847. The sequence continues at coordinate 3,762 of JASJBE010000096.1, forward strand.
CGACCCGGAGTTCTACCTTGCGCTGTCGAGCTTCTATCAACAGAAGCGCGACCTGTTCTGTAAGCTGCTAGAACCCTCGCGACTGCGCCTGCGACCGTCAAGGAGCACGTTTTTCCAGGTCGCCGACTACTCGGAGATTTCGGAACAGGCCGACGTCGACGTAGCACGGCTCTGGACGACAGAACACGGCGTTGCAACGATACCGCTGTCCGTCTTCTGCGAGACTCCGTTCAGTGGCTGTCGGCTGCGATTTTGCTTTGCCAAAGACGACGAGACGCTGGCACGCGCCGCGGCGATCCTGAGTGAACTCTAGATCGCGTAGTCGCTGAAGTATCCGGGCTAGCTGCCGAGCTGGAATGCCAGGAGGGCGCCGAGGTAACCCAGCGTCGTCATGTACGCCCATGCGAAGGCCGGCCATCGCCAGCCGTTTGTCTCACGCCGGATGACGGCAATCGTCGCCGCACACTGGAGACAAAGAGCGTAGAAAATCAACAGTCCGACGACCATCGGCAAGGTGAATACGGGGCGTCCGTCCGGCCAGGTCGCCGACTGTATTCGCTCGGACAGGCGAGCCTCGTCCGCTTCGTCGCCGACCGCGTAAACAGTACCCAGGACCGCGATGACGACCTCGCGCGCGGGGAATCCCGCAATGACGGCCGACGAGACGCGCCAGTCCCAGCCCAACGGCTTAAAGAGGGGCTCGACCGTCTTGCCCATACGGCCGAGCCAGCTTTGCTCGAGCTGCAGCGCCGCCGCCCGGTTGTCGATGTCGGCGAGTGCATCCTGAAGCGACTGCCCGGACAGGCTCAGCTCCGCTTCTGCCTGTGCCGCCACGGTGAACTCGGCCACGTCATCTGACCGGGGATAGTAGGCCAGCGCCCATACGATCAGCGCCACGACGAAGATGACGGTGCCGGCCCGGTAGAGAAACACCTTGGCCCTGCCCAGCAACTGCATCAGCACTGTCCGCAGGTTGGGCCTGCGGAATGCCGGCAACATCAATGCGAAAGGCTGCTTCGGACCTCGCAAAGCGGTCTGCCTGAGCAGCAGCGCGGTCAGCACGCCCATGACAATGCCGAAGAGGTACAAGCCGAACAGCACGAGTCCCTGCAGGTTCAGGAAACCGACGTTTGTCGCAGGCACAAAGGCTGCGATCAACAACGCGTAGACGGGCAGGCGGGCCGAACAGGTCATGAACGGTGCGGCGAGTATCGTGGCGATGCGATCGCGACGATTCGAAATGACGCGCGTCGCCATGATGCCGGGTACGGCGCAGGCGAAGCTCGAAATCATCGGGATGATCGACTGGCCGGAGAGGCCGACGGATCGCATCACCCGGTCGAGCAGGTACGCGGCGCGTGCGAGAAAGCCGGAGTCCTCGAGCAGGATGATGAACAGGAAGAGGATCAGGATTTGTGGCAGGAAGATAACGACGCTGCCGACGCCCGCGATAATCCCGTCACCGACCAGGCTCGCGAATGCTCCTCCGCCGAGAGCGCCGGCGGCGGCACCGCTTAGCGCAGAGGTCGCTGCATCGATAAGGTCCATTAGCGGCGTTGCCCAGGCGAATACAGCCTGGAACACAACAGCCATGACGACGAACAGGCCGATCGTGCCGGGTATCGGGCGATTCGCAAACTGAGCGATCTTTGCGCCGAGTGTCTTGTAGACCGGCAGGTCCTGCTGAACCTCATCCATCGTGCGGCGGACCCACGCATAGCGCGCGCGGGCTTCTGCGGCTAACGGCTCCTGGTCGCCGAAGAGCGATTGTCGTATCGCGTCGAATTCCGCCTGTTTTGCAGGCAATAGCTGCGAGGCGAGCGCCTCGTTCGCGGCATCCGGACCGTCGATGAGCAAGCGACCCAGCTCGGCGGCCGGATGATCGGGATCCAGTCTCGCAGCCGCGTCCGCGAGCTCGGGCCAGGCCGAGCTGAACGGCAGCCGCAACTGCTCGGACAGGGTGCTAAGCGTCGCCTTTAGCGCATCGATACCCTCACCGGTCGTGGCCGTTACCTCGTGGATCGGAATACCGCCCAGTCTCCGAGACAGTGCGTCGACATCGATGCTGATTCCGCCAGCCTTCGCGAGGTCCGTCATCGTCAGTGCAACGACGATGGGGCAATCCAGTTCCATCAGCTGCTGCAACAGGTACAGACCCTGGTACAGATTCGTTGAATCGATGACGGCCAGTATGCCGTTGTGGCCGGACACACCCGGCATCCGGTCGAAGATCACGTTGACGGCGATCATCTCTTCGAACGAATGCGGGCTCAGCGCGTGAGTACCGGGAAGGTCGATCAGTTCCAGCTTGACGCCGTCGTGCGTCATCTCTCCGACATGTCGTTCGACCGTGACACCCGGGTAGTTGCCGATTCGCTGTCGCAGGCCGGTCAAACGATTGAACAGCGTGCTCTTGCCCGAATTCGGGTTTCCAACCACGGCGATGCTGGCGTCGTATCGCCGGCTTACTCCTATCTGGTTGGCAGGTACTCGGATTTCGGAGGGCTTATTCACCAACTCCGACGGGTGACACTGAGAACGCCCTCGCCTGCTCGCGGCGCATGGATATGGCCTGGCCGAACAGGATGAATTCGATGGGATCGCCGCCGAGCGCCGACGTCGCATGTTCGATTTCGGCCCCCTCGACGAGACCGAGCGTCATCAGGCGACGTACGTGTGGGTCCGTGGTATCGATGGCATCGATGACGACTTTTTCGCCAGTATTCATCGATGCGAGTGTCTTGCTGGATTCAGCCATTTGACATGCTTGCGCCGGAGAAACCCTTAAGTATCCCTGGCGTCCTGTTCTTCATAGCTAAATGGTAATTATTCGCATTACGGCCCGCAACCGAATTGCATAGTGGATATCCCCTACTATCGCGGCACGGATTCGGGCAGGACGGCCTCGATGCGTTGCATTACGTCGATTCGACTGACCATATCGTGGATGTAGTCCAGTTCATCCGTCTCGAGGACGAGCACGTCCGACAGGTCGTAGGATGCTATCCAGCCCTCGTACAGTCGATCGAGACGTTTGAGGTAGGACAGCGGCACGTCTCTCTCCATCGCCCGGCCACGCATGCGTATCCGCTTTCGCAGTGTTCGCATCGAGCAGCGCAGGTAGATCATCAGGTCCGGCGGACGGATGGCGTCGAGGATGGCAAGGTAGAAGCCCTGGTACGTCTCCCAATCCCGTTTCGAGATCTTTCGCATCTGGTGCAATGCCGTCGCAAAGATCTCGGCGTCCTCAAAGATCGTTCGGTCCAGGGCCACGACGCCGGGCTGGCGATCCAACTCCTGGTGTAGCCGAAACTTGTTCGACAGGAAGTACAGCTGCGACTGGAACGCCCAGCGCTTCATATCCTTGTAGAAATCAGCGAGGTACGGGTTCTCGTCGTTGGGCTCGTAGAAAGGCTGGACGCCGTAGTTGCGTGCCAGGAAGTCGACCAGCGTTGATTTTCCGGCCCCCATGTTTCCGGCAATTGCGATCGACCTTTTCATTGGGGCTACCTTACCGCATCGCGCTGTGGCGTCGAGGGAAAAGTTCTCTTAAGCTTCCAGCCGGACTGAGGAGAAGTCGAGTGCAGAAAGTTGTCAGGGGCACGCTGTTTAGCGAGGAGCAGATCGAGCATCGCGTCGGTGAACTCGCGAGGGCGATATCCGATGATTACCGCGACAAGGGCAACGTCGTCCTGATCGGCATCCTGAAGGGGTCGTTTATTTTCCTCGCCGACCTCAGCAGAAAACTGGACATCGACCGCACTGTCGAATTTATCGCGGTATCGAGCTACCAGGGTGCTACGAGCGGCGCGGTCCGGATGATTATGGACGTGCGTGGCGACATCGCCGGGCGGCATGTGTTGATCGTTGAGGACATTGTCGATACCGGGAATACGCTCAAGTACCTGATCCAGATATTGAAGTCCCGAAATCCCGCATCGATCAAGACCTGTGCACTGCTGCACAAGGCCGAGGCAACGGTCGCCGACGTGCCCATCGACTACGTGGGCTTCCCGATCGGCAACGAGTGGGTGGTCGGCTACGGTCTCGACTACGATGAATTCGGCCGCACCCTGCCCTACATCGGCGTCATCGATCCCGACTGAATCAACCCGCGTCGCTTAAACGAACGTCTGCGTAGTCTCGGGCGGGTCTAGTCATCGGCGCAGTGGGCGTACTCGATCTCTATGGTCGAATGCCCGATTCCGTATTCCGACTTCAGTATCGCCTTGACCTCGCGAATCGTTGTCGACGGATCGGGATCGGCCTCATCCAGGCTTACGTGCATCGTCAGCATCAGGTTCTGCGGCGTCAGCCCCCAGACGTGCACATGATGAATCTCTTTGACGGCGGGCAGCATGGAGACGAGCTTTTCCTGCATCTCGTCGTGATCGAACCACTCGGGAGCGCCTTCCAACAGGATGTGCGCACTGCGCTTGACCAGCGCCCATGCACTTTTGAATATCAACCCGGCGACCGCGACCGAAAGAATCGGGTCGATCGGCGTCCAGTTCGTGTAGATAATAATGATTGCCGCAGCGATTGCGGCGACTGAACCCAACAGATCCCCGGCGACGTGCAGGGCCGCCCCTCGCATGTTGAGGTTGTCGCGATCGCCACCGTGCAGCACGGCGAAGGCGACGATATTGACGACGAGGCCGGCCGACGCGACCAGCAGCATCGTGGCGCCCATAACGGGCTGGGGCGTCAGCAAACGTTGAATCGCTTCGAATGCGATCCAGCCGACAATGACTAGCAGGCTCAGTCCGTTTACGAACGCAGCGAGTATCTGGAATCGCTGGTATCCATAGCTCAACCTGCTGCTCGCAGGGCGTTTGCTGACCTGAAAGGCCAGCGCCGCGAGTCCCAGCGCCATCGTATCGGTGAACATGTGCCCCGCATCGGCCAACAGCGCGAGGCTGCCCGACAGCAAACCGCCAATCACCTCGACGATCATGAACAGCCCGGTCAGCACCAACGCGACCAGGATCCGCGCCTGGTTGCTGCTGCCGTGCACGTGCCCCACGATTAATGCTCCCGTCTGCGCGAGGTGAGGAACTTGTGAAGACGCGACATAGTGATTCCTTAGGACTTGAGCGTGTCGAACTGAGATCGAACTCGCCTGGCAGCGATCATGATGACCGGGCCAGTGTTGATTTTAAACGAGTTTTCAGCCGAGCTGCCGGCATCGCGGGAGGCGTTCGCCGTCAGTCACAGCCATGAGGAATGCGCCGCCAAAAAAAAACGGCTCTGCAGCAGAGCCGTTTTTCTAGCTACCTACGTTTGTACGTGGTACCTGGCCCCCCTGAGTTCCCCCGCCAAGCCGTACCTGAAGGCATCTTCGCGCCGCCGGTCTCGCAAAGTGTTGCTGAAAGGCGACGCTTAGATGGTGAGACGGTCGCAGAAAACCCCATTGTTGTCAACGTTTCGTTACAATTTTGTCTCAAAAATGTAGCACTTGCGGCCTTATGTCGTATTTTAACAACATGATCTGATAGCAATTGCTCTTGAGCATTTGCCGTCATTTGGCCAGCCACGATCGGCCATGACGTGAAAGGCTCGTCTTTGATAGTGTTCCCGAATCCCAGGACGGACGAGCAATCATGAAAAAAGCGCTTTCAAGTTTCCTGCTTCTCATCGCCTTCAATGCGAACGCGGGCGTTACGATCATGGACAACGTGCACGGGTACACCTCGACCAACGAGGGCATCCAGTCGTTTTCCTCCATCGCATTCGACGATGCAGGGCGCATTGTCGGCACCGATGTCGATGTCGCGTCGTTCGATGACGCCGCGGTCATCGACGGCCAGGGCCGGGTTGTCCTGCCGGGGCTCACCGACGCTCACGCCCATGTCAGCAGCCTCGGCGTGCTGCAGGTATCGCTCGACCTGTTCGGCGTCGACAGTCTCGAAGAAGCGGTGACACGGATCGCCGATTTCGCCGCGAATTCGAAGGGCTCGGGCTGGGTAAAAGGACGCGGCTGGAACCAGGTCCTCTGGGAGGGCAAAGAATTCCCGACCGCCGCCGATATTGACGCGGTCGTGGCCGATCGCCCGGTCTGGCTACGCCGTGTCGACGGGCACGCCGGTTGGGCGAACACCAAGGCGCTGGAACTGGCGGGGATCGACAAGGACACGCCGGACCCGGTCGGCGGGAAGATCCTGCGTGACGACAACGGCAACGCGACCGGTGTGCTGATCGACAAGGCCATGTACCGGGTCGAAGAGCAGATCCCGGCCATGACCAAGGACGAGCTGCGTGTGGCCTACGACAAGGCGATTGCGCTGGTGAACTCGCTGGGTATCACGGGCGTTCACGATGCCGGCATCAGCAAGACCGACGCCGAGGTGCTGATTTCCATGGCCGACGAGGGCAAGCTCAACCTGCGTTTCTACGGCATGGTCAGCGGTTCCGGCGACAATCTCGATGCGATCGGCAAGCCCCTCATCGCCTACGGCAATGACCGTCTCGACATCCGCTCGGTCAAGCTCTACCAGGACGGCGCGCTGGGCAGTCGCGGCGCTGCGATGATCGAACCGTACAGCGACGACCCGGAGAACTACGGACTGCCCTTCTGGACGCAGGATGAGCTGGACGCGAAGGTCGCCAAGGCCAACCGCCTCGGGTTTCAGGTCGGCGTCCACGCCATCGGAGACAAGGGCAACCAGATGGTCCTGAACTCGTTCGACAAGGTTCAGGGTGGCGAGCCGTCGGAGCTTCGCAACCGCGTGGAGCACTCACAGATCGTCACGCTTCAGGACATCCCGCGCTTCGCAGAACTCGGCGTCATCGCATCGATGCAACCGGTTCACGCGACCAGCGACATGAACATGGCCGAGGACCGTGTTGGTCCCGAACGCATCAAGGGCGCCTACGCATGGCGCAAGTTCCTCGAGGCGGGTGTCATCGTCGCGAGTGGATCCGACTTCCCGGTCGAACTCGCCAACCCCTTCCACGGTCTGTACGCAGCCGTGTCCCGGCAGGACAGGGCTGGCATGCCGGAGGGTGGTTGGTATGCGGAAGAAGTGCTGACACGCGCCGAAGCGCTGCACTCGTTCACGCTGGACGCCGCCTATGCGGCGCTGCAGGAAGATCGCCTGGGCAGCCTCGAGGCCGGCAAATGGGCCGACTTCATTGTCATCGACCGCGATTACTTCGAGGTCGACGTGCAACAGATCGACGACATCGAAGTCATCGAGACCTGGATCGGCGGACAGAAAGTCTACGATCGCGAGGCGGCCGAGTGATCGTCGAGCAGCTGTGGGTAGGCAATAATTATCGAAATTTCAATTACCTGGTGGCCTGCCCTGAAACGAAGGACGCCCTCGCGATTGACCCGCTCGACCACGAGCAGTGCCTGCGAGTGGCGGAAGACCGCGGCTTCACGATCACGCAGATCGTCAACACTCACGAGCACGGTGACCACATCGGCGGGAACAAGGCGATGGTCGCGGCAACTGGCGCGACCATCGTCGCACACAAGAATGCAGGTTCTCGGATCCCGAATGTCGCGCGAGGCGTTGGCGCCGGAGACGTCATCAAGGTCGGCACCACGGTGGAACTGGAGTGCCTGGACACTCCAGGCCACACGATGAGCCACATCTGCCTGTTGTCGAGGACGGACCCGCCGTCGTTGTTCTGTGGCGATACGCTGTTCAACGCCGGCGCCGGAAACTGTCATAACGGCGGTCACCCGGACGAGCTCTACGAGACCTTCACGACCCAGCTGGATCGCCTGCCTGGCGAGACGCGCATCTATCCCGGGCACGACTACCTGGTCAACAACCTTCAATTCACGCTCGATCGCGAACCCGACAACGAGGCGGCACGCGAGACGCTGGCGCGGTATGCCAACCAGGATCCCGCAAACGCCCACGTGACGACGTTTTCGGAGGAGCGCAGGATCAATACGTTCCTGCGCCTCGACAGTCCGAGCATCGCAAATCGCCTGAAAGAGGAATTCGGCGAGGATTACGATCAGCGGGGCACGTTTCTGAAGCTCAGGGAGCTGCGCAACAGCTGGTAGGCAAAAACCCGGGTCGGCGACGGCAGGAATCGATATAATCCCGCCCTTTTTCCCCGGCCAGACCGCATGCACCCTACCGAGAAACTCCGCAATATCGCGATCATTGCCCACGTCGATCACGGCAAGACAACGCTGGTCGATCGTCTGCTACAGCAATCCGGAACGCTCGACGAGCGCGCCGCGATCCCCGATCGCGTCATGGATTCCAATGACCTGGAGCGCGAACGCGGCATTACAATCCTGTCAAAGAACACGGCGATCCGCTGGGACGACTGGCGCATCAACATCGTCGACACGCCGGGACACGCCGACTTTGGCGGAGAGGTCGAGCGCGTCCTGTCGATGGTCGACGGCGTGCTGCTGCTGGTCGACGCGGTCGAAGGGCCGATGCCGCAGACCCGCTTCGTGACGCAGAAGGCCTTCGAGCACGGGTTCGTTCCGCTGGTCGTCGTCAACAAGATTGACCGCGACGGCGCGCGCCCGGACTGGGTGCTGGACCAGACCTTCGACCTGTTTGACCGTCTCGGCGCGACCGACGAGCAGCTGGATTTCCCGGTCGTCTACGCGTCTGCCCTGCAGGGCTTTGCCGGCATGGACACGGACGTGTCGGGCGGCGACACGACGCCCCTGTTGCAAACGATCGTCGATCACGTACCGCCGCCGGACGTGCAGGTCGACGGCCCGCTGCAGCTGCAGGTCTCGAGCCTGGACTACAACTCCTACGTCGGCGTGCTCGGCATCGGCCGCATCAACCGCGGTACGGCGAAGGTCGGCAGCAAAATCAGCGTCGTGCGTCGCGACGGCAGTAAGACGTCGGGACAACTCGCCAACCTGTACGGTTTTCACGGCCTCGAGCGCGTGCCGGTCGAGCAGGCACAGGCCGGCGACATCGTCGTCTTTAGCGGCATCGAGGACCTGCAAATCTCGGATACCGTCTGCTCGCCCGACCACCCGGAGGGGCTGCCTCCGCTAAGCGTCGACGAGCCGACGATCAGCATGACGTTCCAGGTCAACAAGTCCCCGTTTGCCGGCCAGGAAGGAAAATACCTGACCAGCCGTCAGATCCTCGAGAGACTCAACCAGGAGCTCAAGCACAACGTCGCCTTGCGCGTCGAGGAGACCGACGACCCGGACAAATTCCAGGTATCCGGCCGCGGCGAGCTGCACCTGTCGGTTCTGATTGAGACGATGCGCCGAGAAGGCTTCGAACTGGCCGTTTCACGGCCGTCGGTTATCGAACATGAAGAAGACGGCGTCATCACGGAACCGTGGGAACTGGTGACCGCCGACTTCGAGGAAGCCTACCAGGGCTCGGTCATGCAGAGCCTGGCCGAGAGAAAGGGCGAGCTCTTAAGCATGAGTACGGACGGGCGCGGCCGGGCGCGGCTCGAGTACCGCATCCCGTCACGCGGCCTGATCGGATTTCGCACCGAGTACCTGACGATGACGGCAGGCACCGGCCTGCTCTACAACGTGTTTGACGAATACGGCCCCAAGGTGAAGTCCGACATCGGGCAGCGCATCAACGGCGTCATGGTCTCCAACGTCGCCGGCAAGGCACTGGCCTACGCGCTGTACAACCTGCAGGATCGTGGCTCACTCTTCATCGGTCACAGCGTGCAGGTCTATGAAGGCATGATCGTCGGGATTCATAAGCGCGCCAACGACTTGCCGGTCAATCCGACCAAGGGCAAGCAGCTGACGAACATACGCGCGGCCGGCTCGGACGAAAATATCCAGCTGACACCACCGCTGAATTACTCGCTGGAACAGGCGCTGGAGTTCATCGACGACGACGAACTCGTCGAGATCACGCCGACGAGCATCCGGCTCAGGAAGAAGCTGCTCGCAGAAGGCGAGCGCCGCCGCGACGCGCGCCTCAGGGCCAAGGCCGAGGAAGCCTGACCGACCTTGCCCACGAATCGATGTGTAATTTGACCGATAGAATGGCCGCCGCAAAGACCATAAGTTGGCGATTTGCCTGGTTCCAGGGCCAGATTGGGCTGAATCGGGCCCTGAGGACTGGTGGGCCGGCTTGTCCAGGAGGCCGCCGTTCTAGCGGCTTCTTCCGGGAAGCGCTGACCTTGCGCGAACGGCTAAAAACAGACCTTCGATGAACCCGCAGTCAATCGCCTTGAGTCAGAGACAAGAGGTTTCCGTCAGGGTCTCGAAACCAAGCCACGCTTGTCCCGTCAGGCACTGTCCATATACCGAGATCATCTTGATTCAGCCCTTCGAATATTTCGAATTTAACACCTTTGTCCACGAGTTGTTTTACGGCCGAACTAATGTTGTCAACCGTCCAGCCAAGCACCGTATACGGTGGAGGCGACACCGTCTCGACCTTCTGTACTCTCAGAGTGGTCCCGTTCGCATCGAGCACCAATGCGAACTGCGTGTCGTCGAGGATCGGGAATTCGAGGATTTGCGAGTAGAAGATCCGCGCTTTGTCAGGATGCGCGGTCGCGGCGAAGGCAACCAGCTTTGAGCCATCCATCATCGTTTGTACCTCGCTTTTGACACCCGTTTGCGCTGTCCGCAAAGGGTCGGAAGCTGAAATCATAGCAAACCAGGTACCGCATTCCGGTTACGGTCACAACCAGTCGGTCGATACTGCGTGATATCCGGTTTAGTGACTCAGAAATGACCGTATCGCGTCCAGTGTCGTAGTCCACTCAGACACTCTGACGCCGTCCGCAGAACTGCTCGTTCGCGCCGGTACGCGAACAATGTGCCCATTGTCGTCAAGCTCACCTTCCCACTCCTCAACCAGGCAATGCTGTTGAACGATGACAGCATCGCCCTCCTGATAGAGTATCCACGCCATCAATGGCTGCGAGCGAATGCTCGCGAATCCGACCCCGTCAACGAGCTGTGATAGCTCCTCACGCCAATTCTCGATAGTGGCCTTCTCGCCATCGGGAAGAAAGCAAACACCAAACCGTTCGGAATACGATCCTATAGATATCTTCGCAACAGCATCGACCTCCGGATTCTCCGGCGAACGTTCGACTATCTCAAGACTGAACAATGGACACGAAACCTGAAGTATTTGGACGGCTTAGGCGAGAGGCTGCAAATGGTCATCAGAGGAAATTGTAGCGCGGAACGCGTGACTGGCGGCTATACGAAGTAAAGCGGTCAGTCGGCGATGAATCCGCGAAAACGCACGTTTCAAAGGCAGCTCCCGCGGTTAGCAGACGTTCGTTCATCTTCCTGGTGGACGGCTCAGAACGGCCAGAAGCAGCCGATCAGTCCTCGAAGTTTTCACCCGTGTAGATTTCGACTCTTGTGGAAATTACTTGGAGATACTTGGACGGAAATTCGAAGTATCCAGAGTGCTCCGTAAATACGGCAATCTTCTCTCGATCTACATCGACGACAAAGAATGCGAATTTGAAATGCATTGAGTCGCCTGAATCGAAACGAACTTCTACTTCCTCATTCGCCGGGAAGTCGTAGGCAGATAATCCGGTTTCGGCGATCTCCTTCGCAGGGCGTTCGAGCCGATCAGCAAGAACACTGGCCCACGCTTTTACGATTTCCTTGTCCATTAATCCCAATATTCCCTGTCGGTTCCATCGGCTGCAAAGGGTCATTAGCAGAAGCCCATGATACCCCGAAAGCGGTCACTCGGGCGGCTGGTCTTGGGGGTGAAGCGGAAGTCGCCATTAGCGAGCCTTGCCTGTTTGGACGTTGCTGAGTGCCGAAGAGCACATGATGGGCCAGGATTTTCGGACAGCTACTGCACTTGCTCTCTGTTTAAGAAAAAAGTGCCGCTTACCCCGGAGGGCAGGTGGCTCTGAAAAGCAGGTGGACGTTCATAGAAGGCAATAGGTGTCCTCAAGGACACATTGTGATCAAAACGACACGATGCAGCCGTCGGGCTAGGCGTCGTCGAGCAGCGGCCTGAGCGGGCCGAGCAGGTGGTCGTCCGGATTGCGGTTCGCCAGCCACAGCCAGTACAAGGCGCGGTAGCCGCGCACGTGGGTCATCAGTCGCGCCATCAATTTCGAGCTGCTGTCGCCGAACCGGGTTTCGAGCAGCGCACGCGCGCTGTCGACGTCCAGGGCGTGGTGCGCCAGTATCGTCGCGACGTCGAACAGCGGCGAATTGTCGCAGGCGTACTCCCAGTCGATGAACAGAATCCGGTCCGCCCGCAGGATGTTGCCAGCCACCAGGTCGTTGTGTGAAAAGACGAGGTCGTCGTCCTCGTCCATGGCGTTAATGATCGCGAGGCAGTGCTCCGCTGTCTCCGTGTCCGCAATCGTCGACGCATACACGCGACCGGCTGCGGCCGCATCGAAGCGCCGCCCGGTCAGCGGCTGGCTGTGCAGTTCCGAGAGCCGCGTGCCGAGCGTTGCGACCAGCTCAACCGACAGCAGATCTCCGGCGTTCAGCACTTCGGCTTCTGCATACTCGGTCACGATGCAATGCTCATCGGCGTACAACACGGACGGCGACAAACCGGACGCGGCGACGCGCCGCTGGATGGCCGCCTCCTCGATGCGGCTGTTGACGACGCCCGTGCGCGGTTCCGTGTCGACCTTGCATAGCGCGCGGCGGTCGCCCAGCGTCAACAGGAACGCGTTGTGCGTCTGGCCTTGTTTTACTCTTTCGATGCTCGCCTTGCGCCATTCCGGCAGGCGCTCCCCCAGCAATGCCCGAAGCACGAGTTCACGCATGCGCGTGCTCCCGCATCGAGCGCTTCCAGGCCACGATGCCAAACGGGATCATCGCGAGGTAAACGACGAACAGCAGCGACGTCAGGTACAGGTCCCGCGACAGGTACAGCAGAATCGAACCCGCATCGATCACCAGCCAGTACCACCAGTTCTCGAGCACCTTGCGCGCCACCAGGAACGTCGTCCAGATCGCGGCATAGGTCGTCATCGCGTCGAGATAGGGATACACCGCGTCGGTGTACCGGTCGAACAGGAAACCGGTGCCGGCAGACAGCAGGATGACCGCGGCGATCGCGGCGGCGTGGACGCGGACGGGCCAGACGGTGACGGGCAGCTCCGTCTGCGCCTCGCCGCCTCGCCGCCAGACGCTGTAGCCGTAAACCGCCATGCCGAAATAGAAGACGTTCAGCATCGACTCCATGTACAGCTTCGCGGTCACGAACAGGTAGACATAGATCGCGGTGCTGACCGCCGCGCAGGCCCAGCACCAGATGTTCTGGCGGATCGCGAGCAGCAGGTAGGCGATGGCGAGCACGACGGCCACGAGCTCCGGCACGGACAGCGCCTCGAGCTGTTCCAGGAGAGTCTCCCCCAGCGCCTGCATCGGGACCTCAGTCCTCCAGCGGGTTGTTCAGGATCCTGATCGCGAACACCGCCTTCGGAAGCTCCTCGAACGTCACGCGGATCTCGGCGCTCAGCGCGGCCATGACGTCGTCGTACTCGCCGCGGATCTGCGTGCTCATCGGGTTCGTGACGACGTCGAGGTCGTCATGCGCCCCCAGGCGTTCTATGACGTCCTTGATCGGTGGAATGAAATCCGCATCGAGCGGATAGAGACTAATGTCGACGGCTACCTGCATGTTCTAGAATCCCCAGTCGAAAGTGACGCCGAGCTGCCGCGCATCCCCGAGACGCGTGTACAGCGTCGCCGGAAAGTCTGGCGGCTCGTTGCCAAAGAAGAAACCGCGCACGGCGTATCGCTCGTCAGTCAGGTTTCGCGCCCAGACCGATACGGACCAGGTGTCGGCCTCATAGCCTGCCCGTGCGTGCAGAAGTTCGTACGCCTCCGATCGCTGATCGTGACTGACGTCGAAGTAAAACGCGTCTTTCGCGGTGGCATCGAGTTGGACAAAGAAGCCGCTCACGTGCGAATACCGCCCGCCGATTGCAGCCGTATACCGCGGCGCGTGCGCCTGGTCGCGTCCCGTCAAGTCGGCGAATCCGTTGTCGAACTCGTCGAACTCTGCGCGTAGCAGGCCAAGATTGGCATAGAACTCGAGGGCGTCCGTCGCGAACCAGCGCAGGTCGGCCTCGAGACCGATCGTTTCGCCCCTTGCGGCATTGTCCGTAAAGAAGACGAAGGTTGTCGGATCGCCGGGCACGAGCTGTACTGACGTACGTACCTGCTGGTCGTCGCGCCGCGCGTAGAACAC
>JASJBE010000098.1 GCA_030066655.1 Woeseiaceae bacterium
TGCTGCGTGACGAGCTCGGCGTCACGGGACGGCAATACGGTTGCGGCATTGGCGAGCCGGGGCTGCCACCAGCGGCTCCAACACTGGCAAACGCCGTGTTCGCCGCGACCGGCTAGCGTGCCAGGGAGCTGCCCCTGAACAAGCACGTTCGCTTCGCTTAAGGCGATCGGCGCTGTCTTTCGGTTTCCTGCTATGAACAAACAAAAAGACATCCTTGGACTCGTAGGCTGGCTCGCCGCAACGTTCGCGGTTTCGTGGGTCGGCGCGCGTGCGTCCATCGAAGCCAGCAGCTTTTACGACCAACTCGTGCAGCCCGGATGGGCGCCACCGGCCTGGCTGTTCGGACCGGTCTGGACCGTACTCTACGTGCTGATGGGCATCGCCGCCTGGCTGGTCTGGCGCAGCGGAGGGTTTCTAGCGCAGCGCCTGCCCCTGAGCGTGTTCGGTCTGCAGCTGTTGCTGAACGCGCTGTGGAGCTGGCTCTTTTTCGCATGGAAGATGGGCGGAGTGGCGCTCGCGGAGGTGTTGCTGCTTTGGATCGCGATTGCGGCGACGATCGTCCTCTTCTGGCGCGTACGCCCGCTGGCCGGCGCGCTGCTGATTCCCTACCTGCTGTGGGTCAGCTTTGCCACGGGTTTGAACTACGCACTGTGGCAACTCAACCCGGGCTTGTTGGGCTGACGCAGGCGATGCCCGATCACGCAGCCGGCCGATTAGCCGCAGGGTCCGGCATCAGCCCGCTGTTTCAGGGCAACCCGTCAGCGATTGACCTTGTTGTGGGTCTTTGACTGGTGGCGAGAGACGCCTTTGGGTCGGCGCGCGACGTGTTTGGTCGATCGTCCGCTGACCCGCGCTCGCCAACGACGAAATGCCGCCGGCGACAACTCCTGCCGCATCAACCTGGTCGTCGACGACTCGTTCAGGCCAAACTGGGCTTCGATCGCTTCAAAGGGCGTCCTGTCCTCCCAGGCCATTTCGATGATGCGGTCAATGACGCCGCGCTCGACATGTTTCATGCTTCCAGGCGCTCGGCGGGTCCGTCAGTGCACGCCAGTGTCGGAACGTCGGCTGTGAGCTTCCAGGCTCGAGTCGACCAGTTCCTTCGCCAGCCCGTGGACCGAGCCCGGCGCCGTCTCGACCATCCGAGTACGAATGGCGAGCGCCATGGCCAGCGCCTGCAGGACGTCTCCGTCGCTGACCGGCGACTGCTCGCCGATGACTTCGTCGACCGCGGCCAGGACGCGGGTCAGCAGGTCCGCGACCTGCGCCTCGGACTCGGTCAGCGGGTGCAGGGGGAAGCGGAAGCTGATCGTTGCACCTGACGCCGTGATCGCTGTGTAGGGTAGTTCTTTCATCGTATCTGCCAGTGGTGAGCTCGGGCCGCAGATTTGGGGGTGTCCGGCGGCCTGATTGTTCGTCCGGGGCATCTCTAGCTATCGAACGACGGCGCTTCCGCGCTCGTCTCAGAGGCGAGCCCTACTGCCAGCTTGCCCGCTGGGAACAGAAAATCAATAGCTTATCGTCAACTTTCGCGCCGATCGCGCCAACAAACCTCTAATCGTTCGGTTATAGCCAATCGCGCTTGCAATGCGGCGCCCAGTCGGGAGAATGTCGCGCAGTTCAAGTTGCCGGAGTACCTGATGCGCACCCTATTTCCGATCGGCCTTGCCGCAAGCGTTCTCGCACTGCTAGCCGCCTGCGGTTCCGACTCCACCGACACCTCGCCAGAATCCAGTGAAACGACCATGACCCAGACTTCCTCGAACGCTTTCGCCGTCATCGACGCGGATGCGCCAGAAGCCGAAAAGATCCCCGTAGAAATCGAACAGCACGGTATCACGCGTGTCGACAACTACGCCTGGATGCGGGACGAAAGCTGGCAGGAGGTGCTTCGCGATCCGGAGCAGCTGGATGACAACATCCGTGACCATCTGAACGCGGAGAACACGTTCTACGAGGCGGCGACCGACGATATGGCCGACCTGCGTGACACGCTTTTCGAAGAAATGCGAGGGCGCATCAAGGAGGACGACAGCTCGGTGCCGACGCCGGATGGTGACTACGCGTACTTCGTCCGTTTTCGCGAAGGCGGTGAATACCCGATCTTTGTCCGAACCGCACGTAGCGGCGGCGACGAGACGATTCTGTTCGACGGTGACCTCGAGGGCGAAGGGGAAGACTTCTTCAGCATCGCGTCTGTCGATCACAGTCCCAATCACGAGTTGATCGCGTATAGCGTCGACCGGCTCGGATCCGAGTACTACGACATCCGGATTCGCAACATCGCGACTGGTGAGGAGTATCCGGAGACGATTCCTTCGACCGGTGGCGGTATCGTTTGGGCTTCGGATTCCAAGTCGCTCTACTACATCGAACGTGACGACAATCAGCGTCCGAAGCGCGTCAAGCACCATGTCATTGGCACCGACCCGGCCGATGACATCCTGGTCTATGAGGAAGCCGACGACTCCTATTTCCTCGGCGTCGGCAAGAGCCAGAGCGGGGAATACATTTTCATCAGCGTCGGCAAAGGCACGTCTACGGAGTACCAGTACCTGAAGGCAGACGCTGCTCCGGGCACGAAACCCACCATGATTGCGCCACGCGACGAGGACGAGCTGTACTACGTCGGCCACCGCGGCGATTACTTCTACATCCAGACCAACGCAGACGATGCGGTCGATTTCAAAATCGTTCGTGCACCGGTGAGCGATCCCGGCCGCGAGAACTGGGAAGACTGGCTGCCGCACCGTCCGGGCGTCCTGATCAGCGGCAGCGTGATGCTGAAGGATCGTGTGATACGGCTGGAGCGCGAAAACGCACTGCCGCGCATCGTCGTCTCGGACTACGAACGTGAAAACGAGTACGAGATCGACTTCGATGAGGAAGCCTACAATTTGGGGCTCTCGTCGGGTTACGAGTTTGACACCGAAACGTTCCGGTTTTCCTATGAGTCGCCGTCCACACCGGACCAGACCTTCGACTTCAACATCGAGACGCGTGAAAGAGTCCTGCGGAAGACGCGTGAGGTTCCGAGTGGGCATAACCCCGACCTGTACATGGTTGAACGTTTCTCCATTACGGCGGACGACGGCGCACAGGTTCCCGTCACGGTCCTACGGCTGAAAACGACGCCCGTCGACGGCTCTGCGCCGCTGATGCTGTACGGCTACGGCAGCTACGGCGCGACGATGCAGGCCTGGTTCAGCACCAGTGTGCTGTCGCTCGTCGATCGCGGCGTCATCTACGCGACCGCGCACATCCGCGGCGGCGCAGCGAAAGGCCGTCAGTGGTACCTGGACGGAAAGCTGGATAAGAAGAAGAACTCGTTCTCGGACTTCGCCAATGCCGCTGAAGAACTGCAGGAAAAAGGCTACGGACGCAAAGGCGAGACCGTCATCTACGGCGGCTCCGCCGGTGGACTGCTGGTCGGCGCGACACTGAACCTGCGTCCTGACCTGTTCGGTGGCGCGATTGCCGCTGTGCCCTTCGTCGATGTGATCTCAACGATCTCTGACGCGGATCTGCCGCTGACCCCGCCGGAGTGGGTCGAATGGGGTAACCCAATCACGGACAAGGACGCCTACGAGACGATCGCGGCCTATTCGCCGTATGACAACATCCGCAGCGACGTCGAATACCCGCCGGTGCTCGCGACGGGTGGCCTGACGGATTACCGGGTCACCTACTGGGAACCCGCCAAGTGGGTAGCCAGGATGCGCGAAGAAGCCAGCGGCGGACCGTTCTTCCTGAAAATGAACATGGAAGCCGGTCACGGCGGATCGGCCGCACGCTTCGAACGCATGAAGGAGCGCACGCACGACTACGCGTTCGCGTTGAAGATCTTCGGCCTGACCGAGAAGGTGCCGGTCAGCCACAGCAATTGATCAATTTACCAATGGGCCCTTCGGGGCCCATCTTTTTTCTGCTCCCGGAGTGAGTATGCGAATCCTGTTTTTAACGGCAGTCGTCTGTGCATCGACGGCCCTGGCGGACGACACACGTCTGCTTCGTTTTCCTGATATCCACGAAGACACCGTGGCGTTTGTCTACGCCGGCGACATCTACGTCGCGCCGAGCAGCGGGGGCGACGCGAAGCGCTTGACGTCGCACGAAGGCATGGAGCTCTTCCCGAAGTTCTCGCCGGACGGCAGCCAGATAGCGTTCTCCGCCGAGTACAACGGCACCCGACAGGTCTACGTCATGCCGACCACGGGCGGCCAGCCGAGGCAACTCACCTGGTACAACGACGTAGGCGCGATGCCGCCGCGCGGCGGTTTCGATTATCGCGTTCTCGACTGGACGCCGGACGGCCAGCACGTGCTCGTCAGGGCGAACCGCCTGCCGTGGAGCATACGTATGGGCCGCTTCTACCTCGTCCCGGCCTCGGGCGGCGACGAGCAGCCCCTGGAGATTCCCGAAGGCGGCGCTGGCATGTACTCACCGGACGGTAAACGCATCGTCTACACGCCTATCGACAGGGAATTCCGGACGTGGAAGCGCTACCGCGGCGGTCGAGCACAGGACGTCTGGATCTACGATCTCGAGGCCAGCACCTCGGAACAACTGACGTCGCACGAGGCGACCGATAATCAGCCACTGTGGGTCGGCGACGACATCTACTTCACGTCGGATCGCGACTACACGCTAAACCTCTTCCGTCTCACGGAGAGCGGCGCCGAGAAGGTGACGTCGCACGAGGACTTCGATGTCCTGTGGCCCAGTGCGGGGCCGTCGGCCATCGTGTATGAGCAGGCCGGTTGGTTACATCGCTTCGATCCGGACACGATGCAGTCCACAAAGCTCGCGATCACCATTCGCGGCGATCGCCCGCAGCGCATGCCCCGCGTCGTGGAAGCCGAGAAGTTCATCGAATCGGCCGAGCTGTCGCCGAAGGGCAAACGAGTCGTTGTCTCAGCGCGTGGCGAGGTCTTCAGCGTCCCGGCAGAGAAAGGTCCGATCAGGAATATCACGCGGTCACCGACGATTCGCGAGATCGGGGCACGCTGGTCACCCGATGGGCAGACGGTCGCCTACCTGTCTGACGCAACGGGCGAATACGAGATCTGGACGCGCTCACAGTCGGGCAATGGCGATGCACGCCAGGTAACGAAGAACGGTGACATCTGGCGCTTCACGCCCGTGTGGTCACCCGACGGCGAGAAGATGCTGTTCGGCGACAAGAAACAGCAGCTCATCGTTGTGGATATGCGCAATGGTGAGCTGACCACGATCGACCGATCGAGGCGTAACGACATCACGGACTACGCGTGGTCGCCAGACAGTCGCTATATCGCTTACGTGCGCGACAACGAGACGGGCTTTGGCAGCGTATGGATACACTCGCTGTCCGACGGCGAGAGCCGCCAGGTCACGGGCGACATGACGAATGACGGCAATCCCGTGTTCGATCCTGAAGGAAGGTATCTCTACTTCCTGTCGTCCCGAGACTACGACCTCGAATTCAGCTCGGTGGAATTCGACTACATGGTGACGGATTCCGTACGTGTCTACGCGGCGCAGTTGAACGCGGACCAACCGGCCCTGTTCCTGCCCGAAAGCGACGAGGTCAGCACCGCTGACGAGGACGAGAACAAAGAAGAAGACGAAGACAGCGACACGCGCGTTCGCATCGATCTCGACGGTATTGCCGATCGGGTCGTCGCTTTGCAGGACGCCGGCGGTGTCTATCGAGGCCTCGCGGCCTCGCCGAAGGGGCCGGTCTATCTGTCTGGCGCGGGCAGCGACACGGCCGTGCACCTCTATGACCTCGAGGAAAAGGAAGAAAAGGTCGTCCTGACCGGCGTGCAGAACTTCTCGCTGTCGGGTAACGGCGAGAAAGTGCTGTACTCGGCGAATGGCAGCCTCGGCATCGCGGACCTGAAGGCGGACCAGGACAGCAGTGAGGGACGGCTCGACCTGGCCGACATGGAAGTCCTGGTCGACCCCGCGACCGAGTGGCGCCAGATGTATGTCGACGGATGGCGAATCCTGAGAGACTGGTTCTACGATCCCGGCATGCACGGCATGGACTGGGTCGGCATCCGCGACCGCTACGCAGCCCTCGTTGACCACGTCGCTCATCGCGCCGACCTCGACTACATCTTTGGCGAGATTGCCGGTGAAATGAATGCCGGGCATATCTATGTGCAAACCGGCGACCAGCCTTCGGTCGAGCGGCGCGCCGGCGGCCTGCTGGGCGCCGATGTATCGAGGGTCGGCGACTATTTCCGGATCGACAAGATCTTCGAGGGTGAAGCCTGGCACGACGAGTTCTATTCGCCACTCGATGCGCCGGGCATCGAGGTTTCAGAGGGCGACTACATTCTCGCCATCAACGGCGTCTCTACGGAAGGCGTCACCAACTTCTACTCATTACTCGAGAACACCGGCGGCGATATCGTGACGCTGCGTGTCAATGATCGGCCGCGAGATCGCGGCGCGCGAGACGTGCTCGTCCGGACCATCTTAAGCGAAACGTCCTTGCGCTACCTGGACTGGGTCGAGGACCGGGTGCGACGAGTCGAGACACTGTCCGGCGGTCGCATCGGCTACCTGCATTTGCCCAACACGGCCGTGCAGGGTAACCGGGAGCTCTTCAAGCGATTCCTGCCGCAGGTCAACAAGGATGCGCTGATCATCGATGCTCGATACAATGGCGGGGGCTTCATACCGGACAGGATGATCGAGATCGTCTCCCGCAAATCGCTGAACTACTGGAAGCGACGCGGGCTGGATCCACAATCAACGCCGGCTATCGCGCATAACGGCCCGAAGGCGACGCTGATCAACGGCTATTCGTCCTCGGGCGGCGACGCTTTCCCCTACTACTTCCGAAAGCTCGGCCTCGGACCGCTGATCGGCACCCGCACCTGGGGCGGTCTGATCGGTATTTCCGGCAATCCGTCGCTCGCCGACGGGGGCAGCATCATCGCGTCGACGTTCCGATTCCTCGATACGAACGGCCAATGGGCCGTCGAGAACGAGGGAGTGGCGCCCGATATCGAAGTTGTCGATCGTCCTGAGCTGGTGGCTGCGGGACAGGACCCGACGCTCGAGGCGGCGGTGACGTACTTGCTCGAGGCACTGGAGAAGTCGCCGCCTCAGCAGATCAAGAGCCCACCGGCCCCAGCCAAGTTCTGAAAAAACGTTCGTAGCTACAAGGCTGCATTAACGCCAGGCAAAAAAAAAGCGGCTGCCGAAAGGCAGCCGCGCAATCAGAGAAAATTCAGATTCGCTCAGTCTGCGCTTGCAGCAACCTGGTTGACCCATTGCACCAGGGCAATGTCGGTATCGCCATGTGGCAGACCGATGGCCGCCATGCGATCGTCGCAAACATTCGCGCAGTTGTTGCGGACCGTGAATCGATCCGCCGTGCCGACAACACCATGAGACCCGTTATCCAGGCTCGCTTCTAGGCCGATCGCGCCGATATAGGTCGCTTCGGCAGCATTGGAAACGGTGAAGACGAAATCGGTGCTTGCTTCGATAGTCTCGCCGTGGTGTTTGAAGAAGATCGTGTGCAGTCGATACGAGCCGGGGGCAACACTGGTCTCGAACTGACCGTTCTTGCCAACGCGGCTGATGTAATTACGACCGGTCTCGACATGCTCGAGGCGAATACCGGCGTCCGCTGCGAAGAGTCCGTCACCCAGTCGGGCTTCGTGACCATTCGTGACCAGCGTGAGATCACCGAATATGACGGCGTCCCTCTCGATGGATGCAGTGTCAACAGCAGCTCCAGGTACCGCGCAACCGGTTATGGAGGCCACTCCCAGCACGCTCAGGGTGCCGACGATCATTTTGCGAAGTGGATAGTTCATTTCAATCCCCTGCCAGAAGTTTGTATATACACTGTATATCAAATGAATAGAAAGTAAATAGTTTTTTACACCTCAATGTATAGACTTTTCGGAACTGCATCACAAAACTTAAATTAGATTTTTAACCTATTGTTTTTGCTGATAATTTTTTGCTGTTACTCGGTAACAGGACGGAAACATTCGGGGGTGCGCACAACGCGACGCACAGATTTTGCGCAAAACCTAAGGGAAGGAAGCCAAAACAGGCCGTACGATCGGATGCGGTCTGGGCTGTCCGGGGCCCGCCAGCAGCGATTCAGCGCGCCAGATTTGCTCGCTCCTGGCCTGGAGCATCAGGAAGTGGGCAGGCGCGTTTCGGCAGAAGGCCTCGGTGACGTCGTGTCGCTGCCGGGAAACCGGGGAGGCCGGATAAGGAACGGCAGTGGATTCCCGGCCAAAGGCAGCCTACTCGTCCATCTCACCCCGGTCGTAGCGTTTCAGGAAGCGCTTGATGAACTTCCTGATCTCTCGCGCAGCGGACGTGTCGAGATCCTGGCAGGCATCCTTGAACCTGTCGCGCATCTCACTATCCAGTCGCAGTACGAGCTGAGCGTCTTTCTTATTCTTCTTCTTCTCTTTCTTGTCCGCCACTAGATCCTGCCAATACGATTCAGACTGGAGAAACCAACAGACGAGGCGCCGGCACAGGCTATACACTCAAGCCGTGCACACTCGGGCATTACACCGCAGCCTCGGGTTGCGAGGGTACTTGCCCGCCGCAGTTGTCAGTGTATATACACCGGCTAGCGCTCGTCTAGCATAATTCAAGGAAATTAGACGGATACAGGCGATAATGGACCTCCGTTCTCACAGCCGCCCGGCACACCAATGAAGACACTCAAGACGTTGATGGACACGTTGCCCCAGGTTGGCCGAGTCGAGTGGATTGGTCTGAGGCCCGACCGTCGTGCTGACATGCAGGTGGTTGATGCCGCATCCGCGGTCGCCGAGGCTGGCCTAGACGGCGATCGGTACTCGAAGCGAGGCGGCGATCGGCAAGTCACGCTGATCCAGGCCGAACACCTGGCCGCGGTGGCATCGATGCTGGGAATCGGCACAGTAGCGGCCGAGAGCGTGCGCCGGAACATTGTCGTCAGCGGCATCAACCTGCTGGCCCTGAAAGACAAGGCCTTTGAGCTGGGCGGCGCCACGCTGGCCTGTACCGGGCTGTGTCACCCGTGTTCACTGATGGAATCGACGCTGGGTCCCGGCGGGTATAATGCGATGCGCGGTCACGGGGGCATCACCGCCCGAGTCCTGGCGAGCGGCGAGATCAGGCTGGGCGATGCGCTGCGATACGCCGGAACGCCCGCCCCCGGATGAGCGATGCGGCCCGAGAATCAGCACCGAGCGGTTAAGAGACGGCTATGAGCGACATATCATGGATTGAATGGCTGGGGTATGCAGCCTCTGCGCTGGTCCTGATCTCACTGTCGATGAGTTCGATCGCCCGCCTGCGCTGGTTCAACCTCGCCGGCTCTTTGTGCTTCACCGTCTACGGCACGATGATCGAGGCCTGGCCCGTCGCCGCCGTCAACTTCGCTATCGCCGTCGTCAACGTCATTTATCTTACCCAGTACTATACGAAAGAAGACTACTTCAAGACCGGCGTCATCGGCGCCGACGATGCCTACTTGAAGGAGTTCCTCGAGTTTCACGAGGACGCGGTCAAGAAATGGTATCCGTCCGTGGACCTTGACCTGCCTGACAATGCGTTCGTCCTGCTCTCGCTGCGCAACATGGCGGTCGCCGGCGTATTTGCCGGCATCAAGACCGACCGTAGAACGCTGAAGATCCTGATCGACTTCGTTATCCCGGAATACGCGGATCACAAGATCGGTCGGTTCCTTTTCCAGCAGAGTCGCGACGTCTTTCTCGACGAGGGCATCAGTCGCCTGATTGTGGACACGGGCCAGATCCAGAACGAGCGCTATTTTCGAAAGATGGGCTTCAAGGATTCACCGATGTACGGCGCCGACCAGCTCGAGTTGCGGTTCGAACGAAGCTCTGCTTCAGCTGGTGACGGCTGATCGTCTCGACGAACGCTTGCGGCGACCGCTCGGCCTCTTTGACTCTGACGGGCGACCGCCGCCGCCTCGTTTCCTCGGCGGGCGATTCGAGCGGCCTTTGGTAACAGGCTCGGCCTTGATCCGCGGATCCGGTGCGTATCCATCCACCACCCTTCTGTCCAGACGGGTCTGTAGCAGGCGCTCGATGTCAGCCAGCAGTTTATGCTCGTCGACACAGACGAGCGAGATCGCCTCGCCGGAATGCCCGGCCCTCGCCGTCCGCCCGATGCGGTGAACGTAGTCCTCCGGCACGTGGGGCAGCTCATAATTGACGACGTGAGGAAGGCGCTGGATGTCGATGCCACGGGCCGCTACGTCTGTAGCAACCAGAACCCTGACCTTACCTGCCTTGAAGTCAGCCAGCGCGCGCGTGCGCGCAGCCTGTGACTTGTTGCCGTGAATGGCAGCGGTCGACAGCCCGTCATCCTCCAGCTGCTTTGCCAGCTTATTGGCGCCGTGCTTGGTTCGGGTAAACACGAGGACCTGTTGCCAGTTGCCAGCGCCGATTTGATGAGACAGCAACTCACGCTTGCGACGTTTATCGACCGGCAACACGATCTGCCGGATACCGTCTGCCGGCTTACCATGGGTCGTAATCTGGATCTCGACCGGATCCACAAGAAAATCTGCGGCCAGCCTGCGTATTTCTTTTGAGAAGGTCGCCGAGAACAACAGCGTCTGTCGCTCCTTAGGTAGCGCTTTAACGATACGACGCATATCGCGGATGAAGCCCATGTCGAGCATTCGATCCGCCTCGTCGAGGACGAGCAGCTCAATCGCGCTCAGGTCGATCGTTCCCTGTTGCATGTGGTCCAGCAACCGACCGGGGGTCGCGACGACGACGTCTGCACCTTTGCGCAGTTTCGCAATCTGCGTGTTGATGCTGACACCACCGAAAATGACGACACTGCGAAACGGCAAGTGGGCGCCGTAGTCGCGGACGCTCTGGCCGATCTGCGCGCCGAGCTCTCGAGTCGGCGTCAGAACGAGCGCTCGAACGCGACGTCGATTGACGGTGCCGTGCTGCAGTCGATGCAACAGCGGCAGCGTAAAGCTCGCCGTCTTGCCGGTTCCCGTCTGGGCGCCGGCGAGGACATCGCGGCCGCGAAGGATAGGTGGAATGGACTCTTGCTGAACGGGTGTTGCCTTCGTGTAGCCCTTTTCTTTGACCGCACGCAGGATTTCGGCCGACAGGCCGAGGTCTTTAAATGACACGGGGAGGTTCTCCGGTTCGCCTGACACGATAACGGCACGGCCGCCAAGGTTTCGGTCCAGGCTGGAATTCTTGGGTGGCTTCGCAAGCCGCAGAATCGCGGGTCGAAGTCAGTGACGCAGACCGATGTGCGTCAAGATGGCGGCGACTATAGCAGATGAGCCGTGGCAACAAAGCACTTTTTCATTGTTTTCGTGACTTGGCTCAAACGCTCAACGGCACTTCCATTCTGGACAAAGGGGCGTATCCATCACGGTGCAGACCAGAAGGCGCTCGAACGGTGTTTTCAAGAGGCCTGTCAGGCTGGCGAACTACGTAGAGTCCGCAGGCTTTTACGCCGGATACGTCCTTGACTGGAATCTTTCAGGTTCTATACTCCGCCGGGTATCAAGTGCGCTTTTAACTATGCACTCATTTCGATGGTTCCAGAGAAGTCTCTTCCGCAGTTCCTCGTCCTGTTTTCCATTAGTAATTGCAACACTTTGAGCACAAACAGCCCATTGTTTGGGCACTACTCGTTAATGATCTACAGGAAGTAAAGATGTCTACAACAACCGGAACAGTGAAGTGGTTCAACGATGCTAAAGGCTTCGGTTTCATCGAACAGGAATCAGGCCCCGACGTATTCGTGCACTTCAGCGCGATCCAGGGCGACGGCTTCAAGACGCTCGCGGAAGGCCAGAAGGTCGAGTTCACCGTCACCGACGGTCAGAAAGGCCCGCAGGCAGAGAACGTCTCCGCAGTCTGACCGACAATCGACGTTTGACGAGAAGGGGCCCATTCGGGCCCCTTTTTTTGTCTCCGCTACGGCTAAGAGATTCATTGCCTGACACCGCTCACTAAACGATCCCGCTGATCGTGCTACTGTCGCTGCATGGCTGAAGACTCTGATCGATATCATCGGCAAGCGCTGCTGCCTGGCTTCGGCTCGTTCGGCCAGCACAGACTCAGTCGCTCGACAGCACTGATCCTCGGTTGTGGCGCGCTCGGCAGTGTCGCCGCCGACCTGCTGGCACGCGCAGGCATCGGTCACCTGGTCATCGTTGATCGCGACTTTGTCGAGCTCAGCAACCTGCAGCGGCAGGTGCTTTATGATGAGCAGGACGCCATCGACATGCTGCCGAAGGCCGAGGCGGCGAAGCGGCGGATCGAAGCCGTCAATTCGTCGATCCGCGTGACGGCAATCGTCGACGACATCAATAACTCCAATATCGAGAAGATCGGCGAGGGTGCGGACGTCATCATCGATGGACTCGACAATTTCGAGACTCGCTATCTGGCCAATGACCTCGCCGTAAAGAAGACGGTGCCGTACGTTTACGGCGCTGCGGTGGGCACAACTGGGATGGCTTTTACGATCTTGCCGAGAAGCGATGGCCAGTCGCCGTGGGAGTCGCATTCACAAGGCAACCTCGCCACGGCCTGCCTGCGTTGCCTGTTCGAGGAGATGCCGGCGCCGGGCACGACACCCACCTGCGACACGGTCGGCGTGATCAGCGCCGCGGTTGGGATGGTTGCCAACGTACAGGTTGCGGAGGCGCTGAAGATCCTGACCGGCAACTTCCACAAGGTGAATCGCAGCCTCTTAAACTTCGACGTGTGGGAAAACGACATCCTGCAGCTCAATGCCGATGCTACATTTCAGTCCAACAACTGCCCGTGCTGCAGGCACCGGTCATTCGACTTCCTAAGCGGACTCGAGGGTTCCAGCACCGTGTCCCTATGCGGACGCAACGCGGTACAGCTCAGGCACAAACAGGGCGGAGCCGAACTCGACCTGGAGTCGATTGCAGATCGCATGGGCGAGGACGCCGACATCGTGACCAACGACTTCATGCTTCGAATGACCGTCCGCCAGCACGACAGTGAGTACGAGATCAGCCTGTTCAAAGACGGTCGAGCGATCATCAAGGGCACCGACGACGCTGCAACAGCCAGGAGCGTCTACTCGAAATTCATCGGAGCCTAGCCAGAGCCTGGCCAGCGCTCGATGGGAACCAGAGACCCGCCCAGCGGCGGGTCTCTTCGACTGCAGTCGCTCCTGATCAGGCGCTGTTTTTCAGCGAGTCGCGAATCTCCGTCAGTAGCTGTACCTCAGCGGACGGCTTCGGCGGCTCTGCCGGCTTCTCTTCCTCTTTCTTTTTCAATGAGTTCATCGCCTTGATCGCCATGAAGACGGCGAGAGCGACGATCAGAAAATCCAGGACCGTGTTGACGAAAACGCCGTACTTGATAATCGGCGCACCAGCCTCTTCTGCCGCCGCCAGCGATGCATAGGTGCCCTCGCCGAGGTTGACGAACAGGTTGCTGAAGTCGACGCCGCCCATCAGCATGCCGATCGGTGGCATCACGACATCGTTAACGAACGAGCTGACGATCTTGCCGAATGCAGCACCGATAATGATACCGACGGCCATATCGACGACATTGCCGCGCATCGCGAACTTCTTGAATTCTTCTAACATGTGTTTTCCCTTGTGCTTTTCGAGGCTTGTGTTGGCGGCCCGGAGGCTTGCCTGCCCTTTTTATTAATTAGAATGCCTGACACTACAGGCATCATTCTCGTGTTGGGTTGAAACCCGAAGTCGGGCACAACCCCAAGACAACGGCGCCTCCAGGCGGCCGCTATCAGTTCCCTCTGGTGCGTAACGGTGGACGGAAGGCGATTCGCCTGTTCAAGCCAGCCAGCCACGACGTTGGCGGATAGTGAACCCGCTTCTTCTTATCGTTGACTTCCCTCATCTTCGTGGCGCGGCAATAACAGCGCCGAAGAGTCTACTTGAGGACGAAAGTCACCTTCATATTGACACGGTACTCATCGATCTTGCCGTCCTTGCAGGTTACTTTCATATCCTGCACCCAGGCACCCTCGATGTTGTCCAGCGTGTCATTCGCCCGCTCGATGCCGTTCTCGACGGCGTCTTCGAAACTCTTCTTCGATGAGGCGCTGATCTCGGTAATGCGTGCTACTGCCATGTTGTTCTCCTTGTTGGCGGTGAAATCCGCATGAAATATGCGTGAATTGTGTCTGTATCGTTCGTCGAAAGCCGGCTGCGGCCGGCGTCGGCGCAGTCGATTCTCGCTTGTATCCGCTACTTGCGGGCGGTCTAGAAGAGCTTCTTGGCAAGCCCGATAAGATCGCCGACATCAGCCCCGCCACCGCTGGAACCGATAAGTCCGCCCAGCAGCCCGCTCAGACCATCGCCCCTGGACTCGGCCGTGTTCTTGCCGATCGCTCCCATCGCGAGCCCCGCGACGAGTGGCAGCGCCTTCTTGATCAGGCTCGCGTCGATGCCGGTGTCCTGCGCCGCCTGGGCCGCGACGTTGCGACTGACGTCCTTACTGCCGAACAGGTGACCGAGGATCTTGTTACCGTCGATCCGCGTCGCCTCCGACCTCAACAGATCGGGCTGGTCGATGTACTTGCTGTGCCCACCGGACCTTAACGCACCCTGCAGTGCGTCCATGCCGCCCGGCTTCGCCACCTGGCCCTTAATACTCTCGACGAGCGCCGGCGACAGGGCACCGATCAGGTCTTTTGCCTGGGATTGACCGAGACCGAGCGAGCCAGCCAACTCACCGACACTGCCGTCGGCACCGCTTTTCTTCAAAAGATCAAAGAGATCCATAACTCCCCCTGTGTGAGTTTTATTCGCTGGGAATCCGAATCTTCTGGCCGGGATAGATCTTGTTCGGATCGTCGATGATGTCCCGGTTCGCCTCGAAGATCGTCATGTACTTCGACGCTTTGCCGTAGAACTGTTTGGCGATGGCGCCGAGCGTGTCGCCGCTCTTGATCTCGTAGAACGTCTCTTCGGGCTCCGGCGGCGCCTCGGGCGGTGGCTCGGGTGCTTTGAGGTCGTCGGCGACTACCTTCTCGACGCCCTTGATGTTACCAACCATCAGGATGGCGCTGTCGCGCGTCGCCTTGCTGTCGCAGTCGCCGCAGATTGTTGCGACGCCGTCGTCGAATTCGACCTCGATATTCTTGATGCCTGACGTTTTAATCTCCAGATGCTGTTTGATGTTGTCCGCCGCTTCTGCATCGGTATCGAACAGCTGGCGACCCACGTCGCGCGCGAAATCAAGTAAACCCATGGGAACTCCCTCTTATCGTTGTTCTTCGTTTTGGGCTGTCACACACCCTGCGACAGCTGGCGTATAGTAATCCGAGCCCTACGTTGCTGGCCACCCGTAGGAATATCTTGGATCAACTGGTCAATTCTCGGCTGCCGTAGCCACGTTGTTCAGGTACAAGGTCTGCGTCGGGTAGGCGAAGTCGATGTCCCGTTGCTCGAATTCACGGAAGATCGTCAGGTTGATCGCCTGCTGGGTGTCCATGTAATCGACGTAGTCCGCTGACGTCACGTAATACACAGCTTCGAAGATCAGTGCGAAGTCACCGTACTTCTGAAAATGCGCGCGGTCGAAACGCGCTTTCTCCTGCGACTCGATCGCTTCGCGAATGATGACGGGAATCTGTTCGAGCTGTTCGGCCGAGGTCTGGTACGTCACACCGATCGAGAATACGACCCTGCGCTCGAACATGCGGCCGTAATTCCGAATCCGGCTATTGAGCAGGTCGGTGTTGGAGAAGATCAGTTGCTCTCCGGACAGCGAGCGCATGCGCGTTGTCTTGAGCCCCACTTTTTCGACACTGCCGAGGAACTCGCCGATGACCAGGAAGTCGCCGACGACAAAGGGCTTGTCGAGGACGATCGACAACGAGGCGAACAGGTCACTCAGGATGCTCTGCGCGGCGAGCGCAACCGCGATGCCACCGACGCCAAGGCCCGCGACGAGTGCGGTGATATTGACACCGAGATTGTCCAGCACGAGCAGGAAGACGAAAGCCCAGACGGCAACGCGGACCGCGAAGTGCATCATATCCATCGCGGCAACCGATCCGGGATCCGTGCCGAGCCGTTCCTCGCGGCGCTGTTCGAGAACGCGGGCCAGGCCCGCGAGTACCCAGATACCGAGCTGAACCAGCAGCGCGATGACGGCAATGCGGGACATGAGGGTCACGCCTGCGTCCGGCAGGGTCAGCGCCCGGGAGCCGAAGAACGCCGCAATCGCGACGAGGAACAGTCCTTTGGTGTGTCGAATGACATCAGACGCGACGAGCACCCGGCGAGAATTCGATGCGCCTGCGATTCGGTCCAGGCTGCCGCGTACAAATCGACGCACAAGCAGGAACACCAGCAGCAGGATGAGCGTGACGCCGGCGGCGACGACCCAGGTCAGGATGGAATTGCCAAGAAATTCGAAGGCGAGCCAGTCGCGCGGGTCCATGTGTTGGCCTTTCGCTGCGGGAGTCCGCGCATTGTAGCGAAAGGCGTTCGCCCTCTCGACCGCAGCGCATTGACGCTGCCGGCGACAGGTCGTCGCCGAAGATACTCATTCTCCCAGCGTTTGATTCAGCGCTGGGAGACTGTCTCGCCGTCAGGCGCCCGGTGCCGACCCGAGGTTACGTTCCAGCAGCTGCCGTATGTCCTTGCCGATGCGTTTGCACTTCAGATTGCGATGCGTCTCGAGCTTGATGCGCGCCGAGAGAAAACGCAGTGCATCCACGATAAATCCGCACAGCGCGGCAACGGCCAGCGTCCGAAGCAGCATCTCGGCACTCAGCTCGCCGTTGCCAACGCCCATCAACTGACTCAGCAGCAATTCAATCGCCAGAGTTCCGCCAATAAACCAGACGGTTATAGTGAACATCGGGAGTTTCAGATTATTCATTTACTCGCACCCAAAGCAAAGTAATATATAAAGAATAGCACTTTGCTATACATTTGCCAGACGCAGTTCACATTTTTGGACCGACAGAGCCCGAAAAAGCCTACAACGTGCGAGTTTCGGGGGGTCGGAAAGGCGGATTACTCTGCGAGCTCGACCCAGGAGGCGTCGGCCAAACGCTCGAGCTCGTCTGGCGTTATTTCGAGCACGGCGAACGGTGTGCCGGCGGCCGCCCAGACGGATTCAAACCGCTTAAGGTCCGGATCCAGGAAGGTCCTGAGCGTCGTTGTGTGCGCGAAAGGCGGTATGCCGCCAATCGCGAAGCCGGTCTTTTCGCGCACGAAGGCGGCATTCGCCCTGCCGAGCGAGACGCCCGTCTCGCGCCGGATTTTCTCCGTGCTGACACGGTTGGCACCCGACGCAACGACGAGAACCGCCTCATCGGTCGCCTCATCTCTGAACACGAGCGACTTGGCGATCTGGGCTTCCTCGCAACCGAGAGTGGCAGCTGCCTCGGCCGCCGTTCGTGTGGTGTTCGACAACGACTGGACGACGAGCTCGGCGTGCTGCTCAGCCAGGAACGCCTGGACGCGCTTGACGGAATCGCTGGTCTTGTCGTTCATCCAGGCGTCTGGCTCAACTCGCTTCGAGAAAGGCCTGCACCGCCTGTACCGTCCGCGCCGGGTCCTCTTCGTGCGGCACGTGTCCGAGATCTTCCCAGATAAGCAACTCACTGCCGGCAATATCCGCGTCGAAGCGTTCGGCGTTGATAACCGGGACGAGGCGGTCCTTCCGCCCCCACAGGACCAGTGTAGGCTGGCTAACCTCCTTGATCAGGTGCGCAATGGCACCTCCCTCGAGCTGCGTGAGCCTCTGCATCAGTGCCGTTCTGTTGCCCTCGCGCGTCGACATGTCGAAGTAGAGGTCAACCAGCTCCGGCGTAACGCGCGAAGGATCTCCGTAGACACTTTCGATGCTGCTCCGAACGGCGTCTCTCGGCATGACATTGCGGATCATATTCCTGACGACGGGTATTCGCGCGAGAGTAAAACCAATCGGCACGACTTCCGGCTTGAAGTCGTAGCCGGTGGCATTGAGCAGGACCAGTTTGTCCACGCGGCTTGGGTACCATACCGCCATCGCCCAGGCGATGTTCCCGCCAAGGGAGTTGCCGGCGACGACGGCCCTGTCGACACCGAGCTTATCCAGCACGGCGACAACAAACTCGGCGTAGCGATCGACGCCGTAGTTGCCGTCAGCGTTCGGGCCTGTCAATCCGAAGCCTGGCAGGTCGAATCGAATCACCCGGCGTTCTTGGCTCAGGACGTCCACCCAGCCGTCCCAGGTATGCAGCGAAGCGCCGGTGCCGTGCAGCAACACGATCGGCAGAGGATCGTCGCGGGGACCCTCGTCGCGCAGATGCACGTCCATACCGTCAAGCTCAACAAACGTCGATGGCGGCTGGGCCCACTTATCGATCAGCACCTCGACGGGTTGGTCGGGCTGCCAGTTGCTGACGACGAAGGAGCCGGTACCGACGATGATCAGCACAACGGCGATCGCGA
>JASJBE010000020.1 GCA_030066655.1 Woeseiaceae bacterium
CACTGCATCAATGCGCGATTGATAATCCGTTTCGCGTCGTCCGCGGTCGGTGAGTATGTAAGTTCGAACCACGTTTTCATTGACCGGGCAAACCTCTCGAAATCTTCCTCATCGGCTGATTTGATATCACCACCGGTAACTTCCCGCCCGAATGTGAACATTAATGGGAAGGATTAACTGCGAGAAGAAGCGTAGTCAATCGGCCGATCTAGACTAGATGCCTTGTAATTGCGATTGTTATTCAAAAGTTGTTTGTGTAGAAATCTATTTGGGATAAACAAACCAAAATTGCTCAATTACTCAAGCGCTCGAAACCAAGGGAGTTCAAATGGCTGGTTTGGCACAAAAACAAAAATCTATCCCCATCGCGGCTTTAATAGCTGCGTTCGGAGCCACTCTGTGGCTCGTATTCAACAGCGACGATTTGGAGGATGAAAACTCGAGATCTACGGATGTCGCGATAACTGCAACGGAAGTATCTGATGCCAGCTCGACAGCATCCGTCGACATTAAGCCGGATGCTAAGTCGAATCGCTCATCAGATTCAGAACCTGAAGATCAAGCGTCCAATGAGGAAACAAAGGGGGATTTTGAGGAGGGTGAGCTAGTAGCTGAATGGGGTGACTTTGTGCCGATGCGAGTAGTAAACGAAAATTGCAGAGACACACAGGTGCCTGTCTTGCGCCAAGGTGGAATCGAGTACATCGAAACGGTCGAATGTGAAAGGAATCGGTACATCGATCATGCCTATGCAGAACTACCGACGAACGCTTTAAGAGAATTGGCCGAATATGACGGTGCTGCTGCGTTCATTCTCGCTCAAAGACTCAGCGACGATTTCGGCGGGCGTCACGAGATAGTTCAGAGATTGTACGTTCACGCCTTTGTCCTCTCGGGCGAGCAACAAGCATTCGATGCTTTATATGACTATCAAAATGGCGCGCTCGTGCGAACAAACGGTGAACTTGACCTTGATCGAGCAATTAATGGTTGGATTTGGTCGCGGATCGGAGAGGAGCTGGGCTACAAGACCCAGGATGACGTAGAGGCATTTGAGTCTGCGTTGGCGGAGCTGAACATTGAGTCGGAGTACCCGGAACAAGAGGTAAGGGAGTGGATTGAAGAGCTGAATGCGCGTCGTATGGCCGCGCTAGGGGAGTCCTTCCAATGAAACCGACAAAAGCAGCGACCCTGATTCTAGTTCTGACCTTCTTAAGTGGCAGCGCTCTTGCGAGCGAATCTCTGCTTGTTTGCCCACGTGATCTTGACGGGATTGTGACCACTGACAACGCAATTCTCAAGGCTATCAATATTGACAAAATTGGATTCCTTCACGGTGGTATGGGAGATCCTGCAACAGACTCAGGGAATTGGTTCTTAGGTATTTACGACACGTTTGTTACGGCCGGGGCTCGTGGTCGATACTTCTTTCAAACGCAAGTTTGGGGTTTCGGACAGACCTTTGTTGCGAACGACAGTGAATTTTTCTTCCCGATTTGCAATTTGCGGGGGCAGTGCGTTCAAGGCCATTTGCAAGCGGAGTTCGAAGAAAATTTCGCTGATGAGGCGATTGGCACAGTAGGACGTCTTATCGGAGATTTAGGCGACCTCGTGTATGACTTCGAATTTACGATCAGCAGCCTTAATGTCGGGTACTCACACCCTGAGACCGGGAAGATATCGAGGGAGTTTATGGCGGCTGATGGCCAACTACCCGCGGCGGAACAACCCACGGGAGGAGCGCCACGCGGCAGTGATTGTCTCGATAACGAAGGAAATATCACGATTTCGGCCGAAAACCGAAAGGACCCCGATCGATATGAAGATCGTGAAGATGAGATTCCAGAGTATTATTACGAGGAAAACGAAGAGGCTTGGGGGGGAATGACCCGGGACCAGACTTGCGGGTGGTCTTCTGGTTACGACACCTTGGAAGGTGCTATCAGGCCAACGCGAACGTGCAACTGAGAACGTAATGCGGGGTCACGCTCGGCAAGCTTCCAGCTAGCAGGTCAGTCGAAGGCTAATCCGGTGCAACACGTGGAAAACAATGCGGGGGCACAGATAGTCTGACTGGAGCAGAAAACCTTAAATGGCGCCGACTGACGATCTTCAGCGGCGCCATTTTTTTGCCCTTATTGAACAGACAAGCGGGATACCTGGGACCGGGTTGATTAGGTCGATGTCTGCTTATTCAAGAAGCAGTCTTTCAAGCAACCTATTTGGTGCGAGCGCGACGGTCTCAGAACGGCCTATTCTGTTGAAAAACTCGATTCTGCGAGCGACGCCAAAATTCATGAAGAATTTCTTTCGATCCTGTGCGCACCTTCTTGCCTGGATTAGCCGCACTGAGCTGCGCCAGGAGGTGTTGTCACGGGAACTGCACCAGCACCTTCGTATCTACGATGCGAAATCGGCCGCAAATCGCAAATGAAAGATCAACGATTTTCAGAATGGAGTTTTTCAACAGAATAGGCCAGAAGAATAGGCTAGAAGGAGTCGCTGTAACCTAAACGCCGCGGTCCGATTTCATCGGGCCAGACAGATTGGCCACTGACCGCGCTTCTGAAGAGCTTCATGCGCTCACCAGCAGGAGATGTAACCAAACGGTTCTATGTGGACTATAAGCGACTTTAGGCCGCTATCTACGCCGAGGAGACTGGATGAACCCATTGACTCGTTTATTTTTCCTAACAATCGCGGCCGCCTCGCCGGTCATTGCCGATTCTTCCTATCTCGCCCAGTCTACAAGCTCGAAGATTGTGGAGGTTGGATCTCGTGGCTGGTACACGACCCAGCCACCATTTGCCGCCTTTGACGCGGACCATCCGAGTGTGGAGATCTGGGTTCCAAAGGGAGATTCCGCCGCTCCAATCATTGTTTACGCACACGGTGGTGCAGGGTTTCGCGAGGACGACGAGGCGCGAGTGGAGATGATGCGCAGGAACGGTTTCGCGACCATTTCCTTTGATGCCTACGTGATGAACGGTCTAGACGACTGGCAGTTCGTCAGCCGAAGGGTCACCAACGCTGGAAAGCAAAACCTGATCTGGGGTGTCTTCAAGGGCGCGGTTGACTATGCCCTGCAAAGTGACGACTGGGACAACCGGGGTGTGTTTTTCTACGGGGGGTCGAATGGCGGCCGGGTAGTCCTGTACGCAGGCTCCCAGATGTCGGATGACCGCGTTCGCGGCATTATTTCTGAAGCGCCGGCTGCAACTGGATTCGAACTGGGTGACTACAGTATTCCTACTATCGTTTCCTTCGGGGCGCTCGATACGTGGGCGGGCAAGTCGAAAACGGACTTCGTATGGACGCGAACGTTCCCATCGTCGCCTGTCTCAATCAAGGACTGGGTAGATTCGAGGCGGGCGGCCGGCCGACCTGTCGAGCTGATGTTGTA
The DNA here is from genome assembly GCA_030066655.1 of Woeseiaceae bacterium. GTDB lineage: Bacteria > Pseudomonadota > Gammaproteobacteria > Steroidobacterales > Woeseiaceae > UBA1847. Next base: position 3,404 of record JASJBE010000020.1, read on the forward strand.
TGAGAACGCCGGCCACCTGCTTTTCGACGGTCCTTTGGAGGAGGTGACGATCAGGCGAGGAAACGAGATAGCGTTTACGGCTTACAAGGGCGCCGGCGAGGGCGTCCTGGACAAGTACGAGCATGATATCGTCGATTTCGTGAGCCGGAACGGTTCTCCGTGAGCGTAAAGGAATTCTCATGCAAGTAACCGGAATGAGACGACAAGAAGCGGACCATCGTTATTGGTCGGGCCTCCTCATTGAATTGCCGGCAATAGCGCCCCCAAGCAATGGAGGGTCGCCCCGAAGAGATCGTGCCAATTAAATGCGATCGTGCCTTTGACCGCTTCGATACAGTCGTGCCATTGAATGCGATCATGGCTTTGACTGCTTCGATACAGTCGTGCCAATTGAATACGATCAGCTAGATGGCCTTTTCCAGCAGATCGGCGAAGTGCACATTCTGCGTTCCCCGGCAACGAGCCTTTGCCCGGTACATCGCTTGGTCAGCCTCGCGCATCAGGCCGGTCAGCGTGCTGGCGTTCTTCGGGTAGGTCGCAAGTCCGATGCTCGCCGCACACTTGAGTGTCTTGCCATCGATAACGTAGGGCTGCTCAAGCGCCTCAGACAGTCGATAGGCCAGTCGGTCCGCCACCTCATCTGTGACGTCCGGGACCAGAGCGACGAACTCGTCGCCGCCCGGCCGCCCGATAATGTCGCAGGAACGCAGGGACTTCTTCAGTCGCTGGGCCGCGATTGACAGCAGCTGGTCGCCAACCTCGTGGCCGTAGCGATCGTTGACGGGCTTGAACTCGTTCAGGTCGATAAACAACAGAGCGCCGGTGGCATCGTCCTGGCTGTTCGACAGGTGTCGCGCCCCATCCCGCTCAAAGCCGCGTCGGTTAAGGACGCCCGTCAGCGGGTCGGTCCACGCCATCGACTCCATCTGGATCTCGCGCGCCTTGCTGTCGGTCTGATCCATGAATGTGAGCGTGACGTCGTCCCCGGCCGGCACCAGGATCATGCGTAGCCAGCGAGCCCGCGCACCGTCACCGCAGACAACCTCGCGATCGACGGTGGGGCCGCCTTCCAGCGCGCGACGTGACAGCTTCAGCACCTCGCTGCGGTCCCGCTCGTCCATACCGCTCGTCGCCAGCTGAATCAGCTCCTCGGCCTCGTATTCCTGCAGATCATCCTCATCGACGCTCAGTAGCTCTGCAGCGGCCGGATTGGCAAAGATGCAGCGCAAAGTTGGCATTCCGGAGTCGCCGCGAATCCAGCGCAGACGAACGATGCCGTTCACCGAATGATCGATCAGCGTTCGCAGCAGCTTCTCACTCTTACGAACGTCACTCTGAGCGCGCTCGACATCGCTGACATCTCGGAACATCAGTACGCGGCCACCCCTGGCGCTGCTCTTCGTCGAGGTTATCGGCGACGCTCGTACGTGCAGGAAGCGGCCGGTATCGGTCAGCATCTTCTGTGGCTTGCCGGTATTCAGTGCATCGAAGACGCCGGTTGAGCCCTGGCCGAAGACATCGGCCAGTGGCAGGCGAAGCGCGTCGGCCTCGCGAATGCACAGCATGTCTTCGGCGACACGGTTCAGTCCGATGACGCGTTTCTGGTCGTCGATCACCACCACCGGATCTTCCATGTTCTGGAAGACGGTTTCGTACGCCAGCGGTGCGAACTCGATCAGGCGACCGCCGATGATCAACCACGCATAGATCGGTAGCATCGCCGCCAGCGCGAAGGGCACGAAGGATACCGTGTCGGGGCCGTAGCCCAGGTCATAGGCAAGCGTCGTTAGCAGCGGCACCTGGCAGGCTGCCACGAGGATCAGCAGTCCGCGGCGGTGCGCCGGCGGCACGATCGCACTGCGGATGATCAATATCAGGATCGCGACCGAGATCAGCCCGTAGCTGTACGGTGCGTGCACGAACATAAACCATCGACCCCAGGTCTCGGGTCGCGTCAGGAACTCGCCCGTAGCGTTCGTCATCGGCGGCAGCCACATGAACTCGTGGTACTGGTTGGTCGCCGCGAACACCACGGAGACAAAGGGGATTACGGCCAGCAGGATCATCGCGTGCAGGCTCGTGCTCGACCCGGTGTATTCGCGGAAGCAGACCAGCGCAACGAGCGGCAGCAGCGCCGTGCCGATGAAATGGCCGGTGCGCCCGATTGAAAAGATGTAGTAGGAATCCGCGATCATCTCGACGGCGCCGCCGAGCACCCAGAAACCCATGACGACAAACAGCGCGCCCAGCGGGAGGGTGCCTACCTCCCGTTTGGCGAGGACGAGCCGAAAACCCAGCGCCGCGTAGGCGGCACTGCTTGCAAACAGCAAGACAGAAAGTGGCAGGTTCAGGTCCATCGGCACGACAGTCAGCTAACTGAACGTAATCCTAGACGTGGCGCACATCGCCCGCTGCGACGTGCTTCTCAGCTTATCCCTTAAAAACAAGGGCTAATCGTAAATTTTGGACCATATCGGTCAATTGGGTGGCATCCGGTGGAGAGCCACCGGTGCGCAGGTTTTTGGCTTTACATAATCGCCTGCTTGGGTGGCCCAACGGTCGGGCACCGGACGTTCCGTCAGAGCTTGCCGTCCACCCACTTGGTCACAGACGGCGGCCGGTAGTCGAGGAACTGCTGAAGCAGACCTTCGGGCGACGAGTCTGTCAGCAACATGCTCCGATTCTCCGATCGAATGAAGCCTTCCTGCTCAGCGTGCGACAAGAATGCAAGCAGGTGGTCGAAGTAACCGCCGACATTCAGCAGACCGCAAGGCTTACCGTGAAACTGGAGCTGCCCCCAGGTGACGATCTCGATGATCTCCTCGAGCGTCCCGAAGCCGCCCGGCAGGGCGACGAACCCGTCGGCCAGGTCGGCCATGAGCGCCTTTCGTTCGTGCATCGTATCGACGGTGTGCAGCTCGGTCAGCCCGGAGTGAGCCAGTTCCTTGTGGGTTATCGATCTCGGCAGAACACCGTGCACGCGTCCGCCCAGCGCAAGTACCCGGTCGGCGATGACGCCCATGATCCCGGCCGTGGCGCCACCGTAGACCAGTTCGATGTCGTTATCGACGAGCACGCCGGCGAGCCGCTCGGCCGCGTCAGCGTAGGCGAGCTGCGCGCCGCGATTGGAGCCGCAGTAAACGCAGATCCTGTTCAAGACGGCTACGACGCGGCCTTGCGCATCGCCGAAGCCATGACTTTGGCTACGTCAGGTCGTGCAGCCTGCAGCTCCTCTAAGGTGACGCCATCGATCTCGTGCGGAAAGACGAGCCAGTCGCTCGTCTCGCGAAGGTAGAAGTCGGGCGTCATATCCGTCTGGTTGCGCTCGGGCTTGAACCACGGGACAGCGACGCGAATGTCTTGAGGCGCGTTATCGCGTGCACGCTTTCGGATCTCATCGATGACGGCGACGATGGTGTTGCCGGTATCGAAGACATCGTCGACGATCAGGACCCGGTCGTCGTGACAGATTTTCTTGATGACGTAGTTCAGCCCGTGCACGGCGACGGCGCCGCGCTTGTCGATGCCGCTGTAGGACGACGTGCGGATGGCGATGTGGTCGGCATCGACGCCGCAGTAGGCCAGGATCTCCTGCACGGCCATGCCGACAGGCGTGCCGCCGCGCCAGATCGCGATGATCATCGTAGGCTCGAAGCCGCTCTCCAGCACGTCGAGGCCCAGGCGGAACGAGTCTTCGAGCAGGTCCTGCGCGGTAAAGATGTTTTTGTTCATGGCGATCCGTCTGCGCTTATAATGCGGCGCTCGCTATTCTAGCCTTGCTAACCACGCCATGGAAAAGAGATTCATCGCCGCCGACGATCTGCTGACCGACTCGTTCAGGCTGGCCGCCAGCATCGCCGAGGATGATTTTCGTCCCGATTTTCTCGTCGGACTCTGGCGTGGCGGCAGCGCGGTGGGTATTGCCGTGCAGGAAGGGCTCGAGCAATTCGGCATCCCGACGGACCACATCGCCGTGCGGACCTCCTACCGCGGTGCGGCGAGCTATGCGGACATGGTCAACCGGGCCAATGAGATTCGCGTGCACGGTCTCGAGTACCTGGTCGACAACGTCTCGTCGCGCCACAAGCTCTTGATCGTCGATGACGTGTACAGCACCGGGTCGAGCGTCGCAGCGGTGATACAGCAACTGTCGAGGAAGACGCGACGAAATCTGCCCGGTGATATCCGAACGGCATCGGTCTGGTTTCGTGAGACTGAACGGACACTGCGCGCTCCCGACTACTACATGCACAAAACCCACGACTGGCTGGTTTTGCCCTACGAGTTGTCAGGCTTGAGTATCGGCGAGCTTCGAGCGGCGCGACCCGACCTCGGCGATATTATCGACCGCCTTGAGCGACAGATGGAGCAACGCTCTCAAGGGGACTGAGTCGCTCCTGCCGCCTCTCATTGATCAGTAGCAGCAGCTCCGCAGCGGCTTCTGCATCGCACAACGCCCTGTGATGGCTGTCCAGCTTGATACCGAAATCACTGGTCAATGCCGCCAGGCTGTAGGACTTGCGGCCGGGATAGAGTTTTCGCATCGACGCACAGGTGCACAGCTTGGGCATGCGGAACGTTCGCCCGAGCCTGCCGAACTCCTGCGCAATAAAGCGGTAGTCGAAGTCGACGTTGTGCGCGACGAAAATGCCGCCCTCGAGGAACGCCGCAAACTCGTCGGCGACGTCGGAAAAATACGGCGCATCGGCGACCATTGCCGGCGTGATTCCCGTCAGGCGCGTGATGTTGGCCGGAATTCCGCGCTGCGGGTTCAGAAGCGTCTGGAACCGATCGACGATCTCCCCGTTCGTGACGCGGACGGCGCCGAGCTCCGTGACACGATGCTGTTCGCCTCGCCCACCCGTGGTCTCTACGTCGACAACGACGTAATCCTGTTCCGGGTCCAGTATCCATCGCACCTGCACAACGTCGGCGTTGAAACCTGCCGAGCGAAGCTGTTCGATCCGCAGCAGCTGATTGCGCCGGACGCTGTCGCCGTCCGTCTTGATCTCGACAAAGCGAACCCTGTCGCCGTCGATCAGCATCAGGTCCGGATAGCCGCTGCGCGCGCCGCCGTAGTCAGTGCAGAAGCGCTTGAGCATCGGGTGCATGGCCTCTGCGGGTGCTTTGTCGACCATTGCGTAGAGTGCATCCAGCGTCCGCTGGCGCCAGCGGAACACGCCATTGGGTGTGCCGTAGTGACCGACGCTCGTCTTCAGTAGCGCCTGCTTGAGCGCCGCGGGTTTTTGCAACAGATCGAGACGCGCTTCGACGGCATCTTCATTGTCGGCGAAGAAGCGGCCGCTCTGCACCGAGGCCGGCAGGCTCTCGAACGGCGAGTGCATCCCCGATGCCGACTTGCCAAACAAGAGGTCCCAGAACAGCAGGCCGAAGAATGTCCGCCACAGCGTGTTCTCGACTCGGTAGGCGGTGATGCCGCGCTGCTCGTAGTAGGCGACGGCCGCGTTTTCGGGCGCGCCGCTGTGCGCCTCGTCGATATCGATGACGTCCGCAGCTCGGAGCAGATCCGTCAAGCTAGACGTTCTTTTCTTGCCGAACTTTCTTGCGTACAGGTCGGCGGCGAGCAGAGCCTCCGCATCGTTGGCCGGGTCGGTCAGGCAGCGCTCGAGGAACTGCTCCGCTTCGATCGTTTGCCCGCTCGCGAGCAGCAGGCGAACGACCCGCTCTGCGCAACGCGTGTCCTCCCCTTTCTGGTACAGCCGCAGGGCGGCGTAGGTCTCTTTACCCTGCTCCAATGCGCGACCGAGCCGGTACGCGAGCTTGTCCCGCAGACCGGCCGCATAGCCCTGCTGCGGTTCCGGCCATTCGTCGACGCTGTCTGCCATTTGCTGCAGCCGCTCGGGGTAACGACCGAAGTCAGCCAGCAGGCAGGCGTAGAAGTAAGTCTCCATCGCTTCCGGGCGGTCCTGGAAGCGGGGCTCGTAGCTGGCGGACTGCGCATGGGCCCTGACGAGGCCGAGGTCTCGCATTGTGAATCGCGACAGGCCATCACTGATGCGACCGAAGTAAAGAAACAGCAGGAATCGGACGACCGTCTCCCGGCCCTGTATGAAAACGCCATCGGTGGGCAGCAGCTCGGCGAGCTCCTCAGGCCCTGCGTGGGTCCTCGCAAACTCGAGCAGCTCCGCCTTCTTCATTGACGTCTTCATCCCGACAAAGCGCGGCCGCAGCGCATCGAGCAGCTGGCTGCGCGTCAGGAACCCGAGAAGCTCGTCAACATGCTCGGCGTTCGGCTTCTTAAGCCAACCGGCTTTGTCCAGCGTGCCAAGCAGCGGCCCCGTATCGCCGATTTCGGGATAGCTTAAGCGCGACCGGGCGAACACTCGCCCTTTGCGATTGACGAGTCGGACGTACAGGCACTGTGCCTCGAACGGCAGCGCGTCAAAGTCTGCGAGAAACGCCTGCTCATCGTCCGAGAACACGTGAGCGTAGTGCTCCTTGACGAACGCGAGCATCTCGACGAAATGAGTGTGGTAGTAAAACCGCGGCAGCTCCCGCCGCCAGGGCTGTGCCTCAGCCTGGTAGAACTCGTCGTCGCTCATTTATCGCGACGAAGCTCGCCGCCGAGCTTGTGCACGAGGAAATTTCGCAGCGCGACGACCCGCTCCGGGGTCATGTCCTGGAAGACGCCCCGCGCGTGCTCGGGCACGTGCGGCATCGGGTCGCGATCCTCGCGGAAGATGTAATGGTCGAACATGCGTTTCCAGTGTTCGCGTTCGTCTGCAGGCAGGTCCCGGATCGACAGCAGCGCATGAAATAGCGTGAACAGCGGCGTGAACATGTGCGGCGCGGCGTCGCGCCACCAGAAATTGATCAATACGCCGAGCGCGCTCATGTTCTGCACGTGGTGGAACCACATACTCGGCACATAGATCGCGTCGCCCGGCTCCATGACAGCGGTCTGCGCAGCCTCGAGTGCTTCGCTGAACCTGGGGAACCGATCGAGGTCCGGATCGTTGAGATCAACGAGGCTGATGGGCTGACCGGCAAGCGTGACGTCGAGCGGCCCGATGTAGAGGTTCGGCAGCTGTTCCGGCGGGAACAGCGTAAAGCGGCGCTGTCCGGCAACGACGCAGGCAATATTCTGCGGCAGGTCCCAGTGGATGGCGGTCTTGCCACGGTTACCGATCCATATTGAGACGAGCTGCTCCATCTCGTCGTCGAGCAGCTCGTGATGATTGCTGTCGCGCAGCGCCTCCAGCCGACCGGTCAGCTGAACAGCGCCGGCGTACACCGACGGCGGACGTTCATCGTCCTCGTGGCGCCGCAGCGTGCCAAGCAATTCGGCCAGCGGCAGCTCGCGCTGTCGGAAATTGAAGCCGGTGAAGTCGTCGTTGTAGAAGTAACGTCCTTCGATATCCGGGCTGGCGAAAAAGGCCTTGACCGGACGGCCAGGCTCGAAGCCCTCGATATAGTCAGACAACGTCCGGCGCGACTCCTTTGCCTTGGTGACGATCGGCCAGTCGTTGGCAAGGCCCTTCAGAATCGCGGGCCTGTGCAGAGGCTGGATCTCGTCCTGAAACCGCGCCTTGTCGACATCGGTGTAGACCGGGATGGATTGGAGGTCGTCGAGGTTCACAGGCATGTCGGCGCAAAAGTCGACAGTGTGCCAGCCCGGGTGGCCTCAGTGCCAGTTCGCGCTAAACTTATAAAATAGTGAAAACGGTCATAACAGCATTGCTGATTTCGCTGGCCGGCGGCGGCGCTCCGCTGTTCACCGGTACGGACACGCTTGAACTTCGCCTCGAGGGCCCGCTCTCGTCCGTCCTGGAGCACAAGGGCGAGAAGCAGCAGTACCCGTTCACTCTCGAACATGCCGGCAACGCCTACGACATCAAGGTCCGTGCACGCGGCAAGAGCCGCTTACGCGTCTGCGCCTTCCCGCCGCTGAGGCTGAATTTCAAAGGCGCAGACGGCGTCTTCCAAGACGCAGACAAGCTGAAGCTGGTTACGCACTGTCGTGACAGCAACCAGTCCCACATCGACGTCATCGAGGAATACGCGGTCTACCGGATGTTCGGCCTGGTGACTGACAACAGCCTGCGCGTTCGCCTCACCCGAATGTCATACGTCGACACGGAAGGCAGCAGCTTCTCCCGGTTCGCATTCTTTCTCGAACCGGAGAAAGACATGGCAGAGCGAATCGGCACCGGCCTGTCGGAGCTTGAAGCGCTGTCTCGCAGCTGGCTTGAGCAGGACCAGGCCGCCCTCGTCTACGTGTTTGCCTACATGGTTGGCAATACGGACTGGTCACTGGTGACCGCCGAGGACGATACTGTCTGCTGCCACAATGAGATCATCGTGGGACAGGGCAAGAGCGAGTTGCTGGTCGTTCCGTATGACTTCGACCTCACTGGTTTTGTCGATGCGAAACACGCCAAGCCTGATGCAAGCCTGCGCACGTCGAGCGTCACGCAGCGCCGCTATCGAGGTTACTGCATAGACCGCGGCACGTTACGGCGCGCACTCGACAAGGTCATTGAACACGAAAGCGATTTTATGGCCGTCGTCGATTCCCTGCCTTTGCTGACCGACAAGGACAAGGCCAAGAAGAAACGCTACCTGGCCGCTTTCTTCAAACAGGCGAGAAACCCGGAACGCCTCATCAACAAATTTGATCGACGCTGCGTGGGCAATCGCTAGTCGCTGAGCAGCAGGTCGCGACGGTCCGCCAATGCCTTACGGCGTCGCTTGTCGAGGGCATCCTCGAGTTCCACGTCGAGCACGTCATCGGCGAGGCTCGTAAGCCCCTTGCGCCAGCTCTGAGTCAGATTCAGGTCAATCCCGGAGAGATAATCCGGCACACCCTTTTTCGTCGAAAAGCTGCGGCTGTGCCCGACCAGGACCAGGTCCCAGCCGGCCTCTCGATCGTAGAGCATGCGGTCGCGCGTCCTCGCCTCGTTGTGGATCAGGCTGTCGAACACGTACATGGCATCCCACTGGTCGAGTAGCGGGCACTGCGCGCCGCTGCCACGGCCGGACGCCGATCGTTGTTCCTCATTCAGGGTGTCGGGCACCAGGAACTGCAGCGTGCCGTCCTTGCGTCCCAGTTTTCGGCGTACCGTCGCAGGCACCATGTCCAACTCAAGCAACTGGTCGAGCGCGAAGGCGGCGAGTTCCGGATAGAATCCACGCGCCGACCGCGGCGAGAAAACCGCCTCGAGACTGCGACCGTCCTTCTGCAGTCGAACAACCTGCCGCCCCTGCTCGTCGGTGATCTCCTCAACGACCTCACCCGTCGCCAGCAGGTCCAGCGTGTCCTCAAGGCTCAGGAAGCCGCCGGGCCGAGTGCCGACCTGCCTGGGATGCGCCTGCACAGGGTAAGCCTCGGCGCCGACTTCATTGATCGCGCTGAGCTCGCCGGCCTCGATCAACAGAGCATTGCCGGTGCCACCGTAGGATCTGCGGTTCATGCCGGTATCGACCTCGACAATGGCGCCGTCCAGCCTGCTCAGGATGCGACGTGTCGGGGTCGGCGTGTGACCGATGACGACACGATTCGCGCCTATGATCTCGAGCGTCTCCAGCAGTCGCGTCTCCTCGATCACGCGGCTGCACGCGGCATTCCCCCGGTACCACAGGGGCCCGTCGGAATCGTGCAGGCGTGACGCGTTCAGAATCCGGGCCTTGGCGACACTGTCCAGCAACTCAGGCGTCGAGTCGATCGGCGGCATCCACGCTTCCAGAAGACCCGGATGATCGTAGAAGTTATCGGTCGGCAGGAGTATCTCCTCGGCGTACAGCCTGTCGAGAAGACGCAGGTACTCCGCCATTTCTCCGACGAGCTTGCCGTTGACCCCATCCAGTCCGTACTCACCGACCATCGGGGATACGCCGCCATGAACGAAGGCGGTCTGGTTGATGACGACGATGACGGGCTTTGACAGCAGCCAGGCGCCGTAGTGTCCGTCGGCGGCAAACGCGCGGCGATGCGCGAAGTAGCCCGGCGGGAAAGCCTTGTCGAAGGCCTCTCGCGAGTAATCGGGCGTCTCACGAGACTCGCGGTGTTTCTCGAACCAGAAATTCCGCTCGTCTTCCGTTTCTTCCCGCGCGAACGCCTCGTATTCCCCGGCCGCAACGTAACGGAGATCGCCGATCAGGTTCATCGCCTCGTGATTGCCGATCAGAACGTGGACCTTGCCGCCGGCTGCCTCCGCCTCTTGCTCGAGCTTCATCAGCAAGTCCATCGAACGGCGCGAATCGGGTCCTCGATCCAGCAGATCGCCAACGACCACGAGGTGGGACTTGCCCCCGCTCCAGGACTGCTCATTGTCGATGACACCCGCGCCTTTCAGTGTCGTGGCGAAGGCCGGGTGTGCACCGTGGACATCGGACACCGCAACGACGCGTTCAACACCATCGAACTGCCAGCTTGCCGCCGCAGGCACTGAAAGAAGCAGGATGACTAGCAGAAGAAACGGCATAGCATTTCACTAAATACGAGAGGCACTCCGTCTTGCCATTTTAGAGCGACGGACGGGGTAATGCACGGTTACCCGCATGCTAAGATCGCATGACGTTGCTTAAAGGTTAGCTGAACGATGAGATTGATCGTGTGCCTCCTGGTGCTGTGCATCGCAGATCCTGCGCTGGCCAAGAGCGACCCGTTATTCGAGTCCTACGACACACTGAAAGTCACCATCGAGGCGCCGTTCAAGCGCATACTCCAGACCCGTTCGCTGGAAGACGAAGAGCAGGGAACGTTCACCTACACCGACGCAGCCGGACAGGAGCATCAGTTCGCCATCCAGATTCGAGCGCGTGGCAAATCGCGGCGAGCACCGGAGACCTGCAACTTCCCGCCGATACGCCTGAACTTCAAGAAGTCGGAAACCAAGGACACGCTATTCCACAAGCAGGACAAGCTGAAACTGGTCACGCACTGCAAGAGCGATTCGGTCGTGCACAAGCAGGGCCTGCTGCGCGAATACCTCGTCTACCGCATGTTCAACCTGCTGACGGACAGGAGCTTCCGCGTGCGCCTGCTCGAGATCACCTACGAGTACAGCGAGGTCAAACGTCGCCCGATAACCGAGTTCGGATTCCTGATCGAGCACAAGGACCGGCTGGGCAAGCGGATCAATGCAAAACCCGTCGAGCTCATTGGTCCGGCCAACCTTAGCCAGCTGCACAGCGACTTCGTGAACCTGGCCACGATGTTTCATTTCCTGATTGCCAACGTCGACTTCTCAACCTTCGCCGCCGCCGAAGAAGAAGACTGCTGTCACAACCACATCCTGTTTGGCGAGGGTGGAGAGCTGTACTACTCGATTCCGTACGATTTCGACATGTCCGGATTCGTATCGGCGGAGTACGCCGTGCCGAATCCCCGCTACGGACTGCGCCGGATCACGCAGCGCTATTACCGGGGACACTGCGTCAACAACGAACACCTGCCGGAGACGCTCCGGCAGTTCAGCGAGAAGCGCGATGAATTCTATGCGTTGATCGAGACGTTCCCGCACCTGTCCAAATACAGCCGCAAGTTGACGACGCGTCTCGTCGACGACTTCTACAAGATCATCGACGACCCAAGGTCAATCGAGAAACGATTTGAACGCCGGTGTCACTGAATCAGGCCGGGCCGCTCGCACAGCCAGTCGCGTATAATCTTCGACAAGCGTGGGTGAATCAGGTAGCCGACCGAACTGTGCGGGTTTGACTTCCCGTAGCGAACCGTCTGGTTATAGATCCGGAAGTCGCTGATTCGGCTGACGATGTGCTCCCGCATCATCTCGCGGAAGTCGTCGGCGACTGTGCCATCGTGACAGAGGTAGTCGTCCTCAGCCGAAAGATTGAGCCAGTTAATGATGTTGCCGGGATAACGCTCGATCCCTTCCGAATTGGCGCCCAGCAGGTACTTGCGAATGTAGTTGTCCGACAGCGGTGCTCCCATGGAGACGAAGCAGTCGACCTTGGTCGTGGCATGGTCCGAGAACCGCGGGTCTCGCGACAGCTGCCACAGAACGTCGTAGGCAACGATGGCGCCCATGCCGTGCGACACGATCATCAGCGTCGCACCGGACTCCATCGCCTCGACGATCTCTCCCCTGACTCGCTCACGAATCTTCGTGCCCAGTCCGTCTTCGTTCTGCAGATAGGCGGCAAACACCGGGGCGACACGACCGAGCAAGCGCATGGTCTGGCCCAGAAGCCCCATGATCGGCGCGATGATCCCGGCGAGAAACTCTTTCTTCGCCGACTTGCCGGGTAGGCTATCGTACTGCCGAAAGCCGAATTTCTTGCGACGTGAAACTGCCTGCAGGGAGATCAGTGCGTTCTTGCGATCACCGATGTCGAGCTCTTCGTCGTACTCCCTGCCACGGTCCTTGAGCAGGGGTCGCGTCAGGTCCCCGTAGTAAGCCAGGCCGACGTCAGACTCGTCGAATGCCGCTATGTCGTCCGGATAGTCGCGCTGGATGCCGGACCGGATAGCGTGTCGAGTAAATTCTTCAAGCACCGATTCCGACGGCTTCAGGGAATAACCGTGCACATAGATGATTCGCCTCGGCGGCGTTGCCGTGTTCTCCGTCATGGCGTGCCTAGAAGTCGTCGTCCCCGGTACCACGGCGCGCCATCATGCGAAGGAACGAGCCCGAAGCCGACTTGCCGTACTCGAGACGCCAGATGGCCAGCGTCGTCAGCACGAATGCGGCGGAAATTACCATCGCGATGCCCACCGCTCCGATGCCGCAAGCGAGGCCGACACCAATGGACACAAAGATGTACATCGCGTCCGATGGAATGGCCAGCGAGAAGCGAAAGCGAACGGCAGCGACGATGCCGGCGAGGCTGAACGCGAGTGCGATGCTGTTCATGACGATCATCGCGATACCGGTCACAACGACCGGCAGTATGACAATCGTCTGGATGAATGCCTGGTCCATCTTCGCACTGCGCGACGTCATGAAGTACACCCACGAGACCGGGATAATAAGGATGACGGCGCTGAAGCTGGCGATGGCGAGTCGGATCGGGCCGGCGGGCTCGAGCAATGAGGGCCCGATGCTCGTGTAGACCGGTTCGAGCGAGTCGAGGCTGTCGGACATCAGGTCGCTGATTCCACCGAGCGGCAGGTAGTTCGCGATAGTCGGGTAACGCGTCTGAACGAATAACGCCAGCGCCAGCCAGAACCCGTAATACAGGATGATTACCGTCATCGGTATTGCCAGGCCGGTCGACTTTCTCATGGACGTCCCTTCCGATTTTCCCCGCGACAATCATAACGCATCATGCGGCTCACAATGATAGGCTTTACGCCGATTTCTCACACGGAGCAGTTCATGCACCACGACGTCCAGTTGCTGGGGATCAGCAACGCCATCGTCGACGTACTCGCCAACGTCGATCACAGCTTTTTGTCCGAGATAGGCACGGTTCCGGGTTCGATGACGCTGGTCGACGAGTCACAGGCGCACGCGATCTATGACCGGATGGGCCCGGCAACGGAAATGTCGGGAGGCTCGGTAGCCAACACGGTGGCGGCGTTTGCGCTGCTTGGCGGCTCGGCCGCGTACATTGGCAAGGTCAAGCGCGATCAGCTGGGTGAGATTTTCAACCACGACATGCGGGCGCTGGGTGTCGACATCCGTCTTCAACCGGCGGCCGACGGCGCTCCGACGGCCCGCAGCCATGTGTTGATTACCGACGACGGGCAGCGAACCATGTGTACCTACCTCGGCGCGTGCACGGAACTCGCGACCGCCGACATCAGCGAATCGACAGTTGGGAAACCGAAGGTCAGTTTGCTCGAAGGCTACGTCTGGGACATCGCCGAGGGCCCGGCGCTGGCCCAGCGATCGATGGAACTCGCGAAAGAGTCACAGACCGCGGTTGCGCTGTCACTGTCTGACTCCTTCTGCGTGGAACGACACAAGGCCTCTTTCGCAGACGCGGTGGCGAACCACGTGGACATCGTTCTCGCGGATGAGGACGAGATCAACATGCTGCTTGGCACCGACAATATCGACGACACGCTCGAGGCTATCCGTGACCGCGACAACCTGTTCGTTATCACTCGGTCGGAAGAAGGCTCGGTCATTTATCATCGCGGACAGACGGTGGAACAGCCGGCAAATCCAGTTGAGAACGTCGTCGATACGACCGGCGCCGGCGATGCTTATTCAGCCGGTTTTCTGTACGGATGGGCGAATGACTGGAGCCTCGAGGATTCCGCCAGGCTCGGCACGCACGTCGCGACGAGTGTGATCCAGCACGTCGGTGCAAGAATCGGATCGGGACTGATGGACAGCTTCGAACGCTAGAACTGCGAGCCAGTCGCCTGGCGCGCGGCAGCTGGCGACAGCGGCGTGCTGCGCCGAAGCTTTCAGAGACGGTACCGACATCGTGTCGTTTTGACCACAAAGTGTCCTTCATGACACCTTTAGCCTGCTTAGAACGTCGACCTGCTCTACAGAGCCACCTACCCTACGGGGAAGTGGCTCTTGTTTGCCTAAACAGTTCGCAAGTGCAATAGCTGTCTGAAGCTCCTGGCCATCATGTGTTCTTCGGCACTTAGCAACGTCCCAACGGGGCCAGAACCAGACACCGCTATTGAATGGCCGCTTTTTCCAGTAGCGGCCGCCTGAACGTCTTGTTTGGGAAAACCCAAACCTTCCGAAAACGGCCGAGGCTGTGTGAAAATTCGCGCATCACAAGTGGCCAAGAGTGACACCAGAATTGTCCATGACGCTGTGCGTCGTAAGCGCTGTGGCGAGCTGAGAGCAAAGTCAATGCTGTCGCTCGTACTGAAAAATAGCATGGCGCAGAATTGAAACGAGAACTTCCCTATTTAGTTTTCACACAGCCTCGGCCAGAAGCGGACAGCACAATCCGTTGCGAGTAAAATGAGGTATGTTTCGGGGCGACTCATGAATCTGGAGAAAGCCGTTTCCGGCGTTTTCGGACTAGACGATGAGGGCTGGGCGCGCCACGCGAATCCTCTCTCAGGTTGGTCACGAGTCTTCACCGGGCTCCCCTTGATCGTACTCGCGGTCTGGAGCCGCGACTGGATCGGTTGGTGGTCATTGATTCCGGTCGCAGTAGCCTTCATCTGGGTGGCAATAAACCCGAAGCTATTCGGCCCTGCGTCCTCCGATGAGAGCTACATCTCAAGAGCTGTCTTTGGTGAGCGATTCTGGGCGAACCGCGACCAATATGACATCCCTCCCCACCACGTCTTCCCAATAAGGCTGTTGAATGGGGTCGCCATGTTCGGCGCGATCTTCCTGATCTGGGGCTTGGTCGTCCTCGATGTATGGATACTGCTCTTCGGGACGGCCGTCTCCTGGGGCGGAAAAATGTGGTTCATCGACCGCATGGTTTGGCTCTACCAGGATATCGTCACAGCAGACCCGTCTCTCAAGTACACACCGAGTTGATCTAACTTATAGTGTCATTGGTTAGATCATGAGGAGTTCTTTCGGACGTGGACCTAGATCGGAGATAAGTAATCCAACTCGACCTGGCCACACGTCAGTAGCGACAAGACAGCCGATAGACGCGAAGATCCCGCACGCATGACCGCGCTCTTAGTGATTCATCCAGGGAGCGTCGTTGAAGAAGTCCCTGTTTGACGGACTGTGAGGTTGGGCAAAATGCAATTTGACACCGGCCGGGTCGGCCACGTAGGTGATTAGCCATCCCCATTCCGTTACTACAGGGTCAGTTACCTTTGTGCCGGCAAATCGCTCTTCAAGCCGCAGACCCTTCAGATAGTCAAACCAAGCCTGCGCATCACTAACCCAAAAATGGAGCATTGCATGCTGAGGCGGTTCGACACCGTGATGCAATGTCACGAGGAAACGTTGACTACCGAAGCCAGTAGCGAACTCACATGCACTCTTACCGTCGTCCCATAGCTTCTGAAATCCCATGGCTGAATAGAACGACTTCGTCGCTTCGTAGTTGTCGTCCACACAGATTATGAATGGACGAAAGTCCTTTATCGTAGGTAGCGCCATGTTCGTTTCAGTCAATGCGTTTCCCCTGAATTCGAGAGCGTCTTCGCGTTTTCAACCGTCCTACACGGTCCAACAAGGCCCTTACGAACGGAGGCTCTGGGTCATCAGCGGAAATTATAGCGCGGAATACGTGACTGGCGGCTACACGAAGTAAAGCGGTCAGTCGGCGATGAATCCGTGAAAACGCACGTTTGAAAGGCAGCTCCCGCGGCTAGCAGTCGCTCGTTCATCTTCCTGGTGGACGGCTCAGAACGGCCAGAAGCCGACATCTAAGGAGAGCTGGCAGGCGGGGATGCGCTGCGAAACACAATCGGAATAGAAAAGGTGCCTGAATGCGTCTCGAAACTAGAACGGCCCCGCAAGAAGCGGGGCTTGGTCTTCACTAGAAAGGGGGACCTACACTACTTCGGCCGATTTCCATGCATTACTATTATGAAGATGAAGAGGATCAAAACAGTGAACGGAAGAAGGTAACCTAGACTGATTAGGATCGCGTCCTGCCTGGAGTGTCCTTCGATAATCTGGTTCTTCATGATCGATGGCATTCCTAGAAGGGGCAGAAAGCTCAAGGTAACGATAAACCGATTCAGTATCTTCTTGACTGGTTCCAACACTGCTCTTCTCTACTCACCGATAGTCGTTGTGATTGTCGAAACTAAGTTGCCCTCGCAATCATTGCACGCCTCAAGTATCCAAGTCACGATATCTCCGACGCCATAAGGTAATTCGGCAGTGAAGATCCTAGCAGTCGTTACGGTACCACCAACGCCTGCAAGTGTTCCGATGGTTCTTTTGAGATGTGTTTAGGTTCCAACCCTAGCCTTCGTATCAATTGCGCTAGTGTCTTTTCCGTCGGCTACGCATCAAACAACGCCGAAATCCTGCCCACGCTGCCATCAATGGACGCTCAGGCTCTGAGCCATGGTGGCCGCTTCTGGTTGGAACCAGCCGCCCAGGCAATCTGAGGTAGACTGACGGCGTCTGACCCTTTATAGATAGTCAGTCTCTCCCTCAGTGATACTAAGAGACAGCCGGCAGGTATCTGTCGGTGAGGGGGACATGCACCCGTAGGCTACGAATATTCTGACCCAAACACGCGATGTTCACCGCTTTGGCTTCGAGCCTACAGGTGCGCTTGAGCTCGACAACGAATACTCAGGGATCGCCGTGTAACCGGCTCACCTATATTGCCTTCGCAGAGCTCTGGCATGCATGTCCCGAGTGCTTAACTTACCACTTTGGAGACGAGTTATGCAGACGGAGCTCTCGCAGTACACAGCCGTCATTGGCATCGACTGGGCGGACAAGAAACACGATGTCTGTATCCAGGACATGGCCACGGGTAAACGCCGGTTCAGCCAGGTGCGTCACCGAGCGGAGGACCTCGATGAGTGGGCAAGATCACTGCATCGTCGCTTCGGTGGTCCGATCGCGATCGCCGTGGAACTCTCGAAGGGGCCGATCATCACTGTGCTGCAGAAGTACGACTTCTTCGTCATCTTCCCGGTTGAGCCGGCGGGCCTTGCGAGTTACCGACGAACGTTCGCGCTGAGTGGCGCCAAGGACGATCCTACCGATGCCGAGTTCGCCCTGAAGCTGCTGCTGTCGCACGCCGAGCACTTCAAGCCGTTACAGCCCCAGAGCGTCGAGATGCGCACGTTGATGACGCTGGTCGAGCAACGACGGCAACTGATGAACGATCGGGTGCGCATTACCAACCGACTGAGGAACACGCTAAAACAGTACTACCCTCAGCCACTTGAGTGGTTCGATCACATCGACACGCCGCTGTTCTGCGACTTCATCCGGCGCTGGCCATCACTGGTGCAGGCCAGACGAGCCCGCAGGGCTACGCTCGAGAAGTTCTTCCGCTCACACAACATGAACCGCAAGCCACTGCTGGAACGGCGGATCACGGCCATCAAGTCGGCCATGCCACTGACAACGGATGAAGCAGTGATCGTGCCGCACCGGTTACGTGCACTGACCTTGGTAGAACAGCTCGAGGTGACGCTCGAGTGCATCAAGCAGTACGACATCGAGATCGCATCACTTGCGCCACAGCATCCCGATCACGAGCTGTTCGAACCACTACCCGGCGCAGGTCCCGTGTTCACTCCACGGCTGATGGTTGCCTTCGGTGAGCAACGCGAGCGCTTCCAGAATGCCGCAGAGGTGCAGCAGTACTCTGGCATCGCACCGGTTACGCAACGAAGTGGTCAGTCGACCTGGATCCATTGGCGATGGCAATGTCCGACGTTCTTGCGACAGACCTTCGTCGAGTGGGCTGCCCAGACCATCAACAAGAGCTACTGGGCAGGCCTGTACTACCGGCAGCAACGAGATAAAGGGTGCTCACACCAGGCCGCTGTCAGGGCACTCGCCTTCAAATGGATCCGCATCCTCTACCGATGCTGGAAAACCCGAACACCGTATGATGAAACCCGGTATCTTAGAGCTTTACATGAACGCGGATCGCCCCTGCTTAAAACAGCAGAAGCTGCTTGACTGAATGACTCAGGGCGTGAAGCGGACTCAAAGGACTTAGTGCTTGAGGGGCAAATTCCTCGGTCTCTCCATCCTAGCAATGGCAGCTTTGGCCAGCTTGGCGCTTTCTACGGTCTTTCTAGGCTCGCTAGCGCCAAATACTAAATCGTTGGAAAGAGCCGACGAGTCTGGCAGATCCGTGTCCCTCGAAAGCCTAGAGGTCGGAAGTTTCTTGACCAGGCAAGACGAGTTCTTTCGCTATTTCGTTCTTAGGGACTTTGAGGGAGCGGTACGAGTCTACTCGGTGCCTTACAGGGAAGGAGCGTTTTGGATAGCTGATCTGCGTTGGGATCGGCCGTTCTTGCCGTGCATCGACTTCGGCCCTGACTCGGATGGCAGGATGCTGGTGCAAGGTGGCGCTTTTCGTTGCAGAGATGATGATTTGAGTGAATGGTGGCAAAGAGAATCTGTCTGGGACTACTCAGGCCGCAGCTTAGGCGTTATGTCGGCAAACATGCCAGAGACTGAATACGTTTTGAGGGGTGAGTTCGTCATTCTCATTGATGGTAATGCACCCTTGTATAGCGTTTCATCTGTTGACTCTCGTTAGAAAGGTGCGCTACTGGCGGAGCCGCCGGAAACAGCCGCCTAGGCTTTTTCGGGTAAACTGACGGCTTCTGAACCGTTGCGGACCAACCATCTGTGTTCAAGGGGCGATCCATAATAAAGATTGATGGGAAGTCTTTTGGCGACCTTTCCATCGACGAAGTAGCAGCGATGATTGACGCAGATTCATCGCTGTCGCCTGATGGGAACGAGTACTTCGATTCATGTGCGCTTGATGAGTTTCTTCACTGCGCCGATCTCGATGGGCGCCCTGATTTGGAGAAGATTCGCGTAGAGATTCTCGAGAACATCTATTTGGATTTCGAAGGGTCGCGTGCAAGGGAAATAAACACAGATTTCCTCACGTCGTTCAGCGAACGGCTACGAAGCGCGAAAGCTGGATGACCGCTCTTGGCCGTTCTGAGACGGTTGCGATTTCCCCAAACAAGACATTCGAGCGGCTGCTCTTGCTAAAAGCTGCCATTCGAATTCCGACACTTTTAATTACAGGAAAACGCCCGCTAGGGTGACTGTGATTCAATAAGTTGGGTGGGTTCTTCCGACACTATTAGTTACCAGAAACCACCAATCGAACAGAAAAGTCTGCACGCATTCCTACGTAGCAACAGCCCGGTCGGCGCCAGACAGCCGGCGAAACTCCGACGGCGTCTTCCCGGTGATCTTCTTAAAGAACGTGTTGAACGTGGACTTGCTACTAAAGCCGGCCGTTTCGAACACGCGCTGGATCGTCATGTTTTTCGCATCAGGGTCCTGCAGCAGGCGCTTGGCTTCCGATACCCGGTAGGAGTTCACGAAGTCGTAAAAGTTTATGCCGTAGTGACCGTTGATCAGCGCGGACAGGCTGCGTGGGGATATGCCGACGCTGTCAGCCAGTCCCTCGACGTCGAGGTCCGGGTCCTGGTAAACCCTGACATTGTCCATCAGGTGTTCGAGTTTTCTGACCAGTGCAGGATTGGGTGATCGGCTTCGTTCGTTGTCGGGTTCCGGCGCTTGTGCCGATTGGCCTACACCACTGGCGTACTGCCGCTGGCTCAGTCCGAGCGCCACCATCCAGCAGACCAGTAAAATGGTCGGGAAGTTGGCCAGAGTTCCCAGGAAGTCAGCCGAGGCCTTCAGGCCAAGCTTGGGCGCGAAGAAGGCGAATACCCGAAGACTCCAAATGGCAGTGAAGCCTATTGCCGTGTACTTCAACCACAGCAGGTCGATGTCATCGATGTTGGAATGCTGGTCGCGAATTCGCTGACCGTGCGCTCGCAGCGAGCCGACGGCTCGAAGGCCGTATCCGACGGATACGATCAATGCGATCAGGCTAACGCCCGACAGGACCCAGGGAATGTAGATCTCCGGTACACGCGCGTAGATACCGGGCTGCGCGATTTCGACGGCCGTAGCCTGGAAAATCGCGAAGCCGAGAACGCTAAGTACGATCCTTACGTCCGGTTTGCAGAGAATAGCGCCCTCGCCAGTGATTGCGCGGCTATACCAGAGGAGCAACGGGCCCTGCAGCGTATAAAAGACGACGATCGGCATCCACGAGAACGTACGCAGAGCCGCCATCGTCGATCCGCCCAGCGCCGGGCTGAACAGGAAGACGTAGTAGAGCGCCGCGAGTCCCTGCGTGAGAATGAATCCCGCCAGCACGACGTCGGCCGTGCGTCGCTGTCGCCTCAAGGCCATCGGCAGGGCGAGCAGCACCGCGAGCGCTGCAGTCAGCAGCAACATGACATCATGCAAGTTGAACAGAAGTCCCGACAAGAGGATGCACCGGCGTTGCGCGGACTGTCATTGAACAATGCGATGACCGAAATAGCCAGAGAGCCGGCGTCCGGTTACGCGCATTGCGTGCTGTCGAACGTGCGCCGACACGCGATTGCGCCCAGCCGGGCGTCAGCGATCGTCGCCCTGTCTAGTCTGCAACTCCCGCAGATGACCCCAACAGGAGTTTCAACCATGATTGCCTTATTCAGATTAGTTTTAAGTGTGGCCATCCTGGGTCTGGCCCAGGCGGCTCTCGCCGACACGGGTACACCGCCGCGCCCCGTCCAGGGGCAGGCTGATCTCTGCTACCAGGAGACCATCGACGCGGCTGCCGGCGCGGCGCCGGAAACACTCAGCACTGTCACCTGTGCGCGTGCGCTGAGGCAGCAGTCGCTCACTCGCGAAGACCAGTCCGTCGTGCTGTACAACCGTGGCCTGATCGAACGCGCGCAGGGACGGGACGATGCTGCCCGACGGAGCTTCGAGCGCGCTGTCGCACTATCCAGAAAAGTCGATATGCGTAATCTGGCCCTGGCCCAGCAGGCGCACAAGCAGGGCGATTATGCGATCGCGCTGCAGCAGTACAGGCTTATCCTGGAGTCCCCGTACGCCGCCGATGACGTGCAGAAGTACCGCGACCAGATCGAGCGCATCAAGGCCACGGCGATGCTGTCTCTCGAGCAGGACGCCGACATCGAGTCTGCGGCGCTCGCCGTGAGCAATGAAGGCTAAGGCTCCGCGTCGCTCGCAGCTCAGATGGCCGAACCGATGTCTGCTGCCAGCTTGCCGGCACCCCGTGGAGGGCGGATACCCCGACGATGGGCTGCCCATCAATCCGCCTGCCATTCTCGGCAAGCTGGTGGCGGGTGTCTTTGATAGGCTCAGTTCTCCGATGCGACACGAAGAACTGGATCCTGACCATGCAGACGATCAACTCAATTGCCGAACTCGAAGGACTCTACGAACCGGCAATGCCCGCCTCGTTGACGAAGGTGCTGGATCGCATCTCCCCGCTGTACAAGCAGTGGATCGACGCGTCCCGATTCGTTGTGCTCTCGACCGCAGGGCCCGAGGGGACAGACGGCAGCCCACGCGGAGACAACGGACCGGTTGTTCGTGTGGTCGATGACAAAACGGTCTGGCTGCCCGACTGGCAGGGTAATAACCGCATCGATTCGCTGCGCAACATTGTCCGCGATGGACGCGTAAGCCTGATGTTCATGGTGCCTGGCTGTAAGAACGTCGTGCGCATCAACGGCTCCGCCGCTCTCACGGCTGACGCCGTCATCACTGCGAGCTTCGAGAGAAAAGGCAAGCACCCGAAGACCGTCATCGTGCTGACGGTCGGCGAGATCTACTTCCAGTGCGCGAAGGCGTTGATGCGGTCACGCCTGTGGGAATCCGAGGACGAGAGTGAGCGAGTGCCGTCGGCTGGAGAATTCATCAAGGCGATAAGCGCCGACTTTGACGCACAGGGCTATGACGCCGGCTATGCCGACTACGCGAAATCCAGGATGTGGTGAGTCGGATCCGCAGGTCCCCCAGCAGACCGGACGTCGTTCCAGTGTTGGTCGCATGCCCGGCTCTTGATTCGAAGCAGCAGTCGATGTCGGTCAGAACATCGTGTTGTCGTTGGCGGATTCTTGCGGCACGCGCTGCACGACGTCCCAGTGCTCGACCATGAGGCAGTTTTCAACCCTGAAGATATCGACGACGGCGAACCCGAGATCGTCCGAGGTCGCCTGGCTGTGATAGTGCACGGCGACCAGGTCGTCTGATGCGATTATTCGGTGGATCGTGAAGGTCCTCTCCGGGAAACGCTCCAGCAGATTCTCGAGGAAAGCGATGACGGCTTCACGACCATCTGGCAATGTGGGCTTGTGTTGAATGTAGTCAGGATGAACCCATCGTTCGAATGCCTGCCGAACGTTTTTCTGCCGATAGAACAACTCGCCAAATTCCTCGACAACTTCGCGCGCCGTCATCGAGCAGCTGTCCTCTGCCGTCATTGAATGATGGTCTTCCTCGGCCCATGCCAGTGAAGTGCAGAAAGAGATCGCCATGAAGCAAACCGCTGTTGCCGCAGTGCTTGAATGAATTCCCAAGTCGGACTCCTTTATGAAGGCCTCGACAGTTTACACGACCATAGACTTGCGCCTTGTTGTCATGTTGCGAAGCCGCTTCCCGAATGCCGCTGGCAGGGGCCGTCGATTCGGCAATCACGCAAGGCTGAACCGTGTTGGCCTGGAGTACACTGTATGCCGCACATCGCAATGCCCACTCATCCACAGCGAAGGTCTCTGCAAGTATGAAAACGGTCAACCTGTTGAAGGAACTCGAACTCGTCGATGAGTATTGGTCGCCGCGAGTCGTAGGCGTTGTCAACGATCAGTACATCAAGGTTGCGAAGGTGAAGGGTACGTTCACCTGGCACCAGCACGATAACGAGGACGAACTGTTCTACGTGCTAAAGGGGAAGCTGGTTATAGAGTACGAAAACGACCGCGTTGTACTGGACGAGGGAGACGTGCACATCGTACCCCAAGGAACGAGGCACAATCCCGTTGCAGAAGACGAGTGCTGGATTGCCCTGATCGAAACGGTGACGACGAAGCACACGGGCAACGTGGTAACCGACAAGACCAAGTCGATTGAGCAGCAGCTCGGTAACGGCTAGTCATCTTTCATCCAGGATCGGCTTACATCAGTTTCGGCAGTCGCGGTGATACAATTGCTAAGAGAACGCCGGAGTCGGCCAGGCAATCGCTGTCTTTCGAGACAGAGGAAAGTCCGGGCTCCTTCGGACAGGGCGCCAGGTAACGCCTGGAGGGTGTAAGCCCATGGAAAGTGCCACAGAAAATATACCGCCAGGGTCTCCCTGGTAAGGGTGAAAAGGTGCGGTAAGAGCGCACCGCGCGACTGGCAACAGGCCGCGGCACGGTAAACCCCGCCTGGAGCAAGACCAAATAGGGGAGCAGGCAGGCAACTGCCGCCGCCGGTCCCGAGCGGGCTCCCGGGTAGGTTGCTAGAGGCGGACGGCGACGTCCGTCCCAGATGAATGATTGTCCTCGACAGAACCCGGCTTACGGCCGGCTTCGACGTTCTCTCTTTCCCTTTCAAAATCAATAACCTGTCGCCAATTTGCGACAGTTGAGAAAGTCCCGCGCGCGGACCGACCCGAAGCCCGTGAAAAGCCCTGTCCGTGTCCGAATCCTGTCCTGGCACGGCTTTTTCTCATGTTTCACATGATGAAACGTAGCTAACTGACTGATCTATATGCGCGAAGCGCGCCATTTTTTGCCACGATTTCGCCACGGAAACGCGCTTAAGTCCCTGTACAACAAACAATAATCGTCACGCCGTGTTGACGCTTCCGGGACTCAGACCTATAGTGTCGAAAAGTGGAAAAAAGTGGGAGGAAATGGGTATTCGGCCCGGAAAAGGCGCCTGAAAAGCGCTTCTGGACCAGCCCGAGTCGTCGTGTTTCGAGGTGCAACCAAAGTCACGCTGGACGCAAAAGGCCGCATGGCCGTGCCGACCCGGTATCGGGAGCGGCTGACTGCGCGTTGTGATGGCCAGATTGTTGTCACTGTCGACAAGGACTACTGCCTCCTGATTTACCCGTTGCCGGACTGGGAAGAGCTGGAACGCAAACTCATCCGGTTACCCAGCATGAACAAGGTCGCCCGACGTATTCAGCGGATTATGGTCGGTTACGCGACGGAGGTCGAGCTGGATGCAAGCGGGCGCATCCTGATTTCGCGGGAGCTTCGCGACTTTGCTGAGCTTCAGAAGCAGGCGATTTTGATTGGACAGGGGAACAAGTTCGAACTCTGGGACGAAGAGCGTTGGGTTGAAAAGCGGGATGCGTGGCTCGGCGAGGATGAAGACGTCAGTCTTCCGGCCGAACTCGAATCCCTGTCGTTCTAGAGGTCATTGATGGAGAGCGGCACCCATGTGCCGGTCCTGCTCGAACCTGTTCTTGAGGGGTTGGATGTAAAGGCAAGTGGTTGCTATGTCGACGCCACGTTCGGACGCGGCGGACACAGCAGGGCGATTCTCGACCGGTTGAGCGATGCCGGTCGACTGATAGCGATAGATCGGGATCCGGCGGCGGTCGCGTCGGCGAACGAAACAATTAAAGACGATAAGCGGTTCGAAATCATCAGGGGCGATTATGCGGAGCTTGAGGCTTTCATTGCAGCAAGAGGACTTGTCGGATGTGTCGACGGAGTACTCATGGATCTCGGAGTCTCCTCACCGCAGCTCGATGAGGCGGAACGAGGCTTCAGCTTCCTCCGCGACGGACCGCTGGACATGCGAATGGATCCGGGAACAGGGACCAGCGCCGCCGGCTGGCTGGCTTCAGTGGAAGAAAAGGAATTGAGGCGAGTCTTAAAGACCTACGGCGAAGAGAAATCCGCCGCGCGAATTGCCAGGGCAATCGTAGCGGCCAGAGAAACTGCTCCCCTGAAGACAACGGTGCAACTGGCGGACATTGTCGCCGCCGCGGCACCCGCGCACGGTTCGCGCAAGCATCCGGCGACAAAAACATTTCAGGCAATTCGAATAGTGATCAACAACGAGCTCGGACAACTTGAAGACGGTTTGCGGCAGGCGGTGAACGTACTCGCGCCGGGCGGTCGGCTGTGCGTCATCAGTTTTCACTCGCTCGAGGACCGCATCGTGAAACGCTTCATGCGCGACGAGTCGCAGGAGACGGAGCAGTACCGGGGTATGCCGGACGTGCCGGAAGAGTTTCGTCCGCGCCTGAAGCTCGTCGGTAAACAGCGGGCGGCCACGGCCGAAGAGATCGACGCCAATGCGAGGGCGCGCAGCGCCCGGCTTCGCGTCGCGGAGAGGGCCGCATGACGATCTCCCGGTCTCCCGTTTTCCTGATTTCCATCTTCGCCGTCGTCTGCGTATTGAGCGCGCTCGCGCTCGTCTACACCAAGCACGAGAGCCGGACGCTGTTCATCGAGTTGCAGGGCCTGTCGCAGGAGCGTGATGACCTGAATATCGAATACGGGCAACTGCAGATTGAGCAGAGCATGTGGGCGACGCATTCGAGGATCGAGAAGCTTGCGAGCGAAGATCTCGAGCTGGTCCGCCCCGATTCTGAAGACATTTACGTGATCGAGCAGCAATGACACGCGGCGCGCAGACCAAAGACCAGGTAGCACGCTCGTTCAAGGGCAGGGTCATGCTCCTGATGTTCGTGTTTGCGGCAACCGGCGTCGCTCTCGCCGGTCGTGCTGTGCATCTGCAGGTGTTGTCGAAGGACTTCCTGAACGACCAGGCGGATAGCCGCCACCTGCGGACCGAAAAGGTATCGGCGCATCGCGGTGCCATTACGGACCGGCACGGTGAACCGCTTGCTATCAGCACGCCGGTCGACAGCATCTGGGCCGAGCCGAAAAAGCTGGCGGCAGCCATCGACAGGGTCGGTCCGCTGGCCAGGCTGCTCGGCATGGACCAGGAAGACCTGATCGTTCGTATCGCCGGCGGCGCCAACAAGGAGTTCATCTACCTGAAGCGACACCTGAGCCCGGACGATGCGGAGCGAGTGCTGGCGCTGGATCTGCCGGGCGTCAACCGCCTGCGTGAATACCGTCGCTACTACCCGTCGGGCGAGGTGGCCGGGCATCTCGTCGGCTTTACCAACATTGATGACGAGGGCCAGGCGGGCCTGGAACAGGCCTATGACGGCTGGCTGGCCGGCGAGCCTGGCAAGAAAAAGGTACTAAAGGATCGTTTCGGTCGCTCGATCGAGAACGTTGCCAGTATCCGGCCTGCGAAGCACGGCAATACGCTGAAGACGAGTATCGATCTGCGCGTCCAGTACTTTGCCTATCGCACGTTAAAGAGCGCGATCCAGCGCTACACGGCCGAGTCCGGTTCCATCGTCGTCCTCGACGTGAAGACGGGTGAAGTGCTGGCGATGGCGAACCAGCCGGGCTACAACCCGAACGATCGTTCGCAGTACCTGCCCGAACGCTATCGCAACCGCGCAGTAACCGACCTTTTCGAACCGGGTTCGAGCATCAAGCCCCTGATCATCGCATCGGCGCTGGAGAGCGGCGACTACCGACCGAGCAGCGTCGTCAACACGGCGCCCGGTTTCGTGGAGGTCGGCCCGAAGCGAATCGAGGACAAACGCAACCTCGGCGAGATCAGCCTGACGACGATTCTTGCGCGATCGAGCAACGTCGGTATCACCAAGCTCGCGATGACGCTGCCGCCCGAACAGATGTGGACGACCCTTTCGCGCTTCGGGCTCGGCCAGCTGACCGGCAGTTCATTTCCCGGCGAGACCCGCGGCTCGCTGCGACCGTACGAGGACTGGCGCCCGATCAGCCAGGCCACGATGGCGTACGGGTATGGACTGTCAGTCAGCGCACTGCAGCTGGCGCAGGCGTACGCCGCCATCGGCAATGGCGGAATCGCGCATCCGGTCTCATTGCTGGCGCTCGAGGAGGGCACGACGGAGAACAACGTCGTTGGTCCGGCAACGGCGGACGCCGTCCGACGCATGCTCGAGGAAGTCGTTCGTCCGGACGGCACCGGTATCGAGGCAGCCGTGACCGGTTACCGCGTCGCCGGCAAAACCGGCACAGCCTGGAAAGCGGAGGCGGGCAGCTACTCCAAGGACGAATACATCTCGATCTTTGCCGGACTCGCACCGGCAACCGATCCGAGGCTTGCGGTCGTCGTTGTCATCGACGAACCGCGCGGAGAACTCTACTACGGCGGCGATGTCGCGGCCCCGGTTTTCTCCGAAGTCATGACTGAAGCACTGCGTGTGCTGGCGGTCGCGCCCGACGGCGTGCCGGCCAGTTCCCCAACCACCATTGCACAGGCGTTGGGCCAATGAACCTCGGTGCGCGCACATCGACTTTGCCCAGCCTGCTCGATCGGCCGGAG
Source organism: Woeseiaceae bacterium (assembly GCA_030066655.1). Lineage (GTDB taxonomy): Bacteria > Pseudomonadota > Gammaproteobacteria > Steroidobacterales > Woeseiaceae > UBA1847. The sequence goes on from JASJBE010000020.1 coordinate 31,183, forward strand.
GCCCCGGACGTCATCGTGTCGGGTATCGCGATGGACAGCCGTCGCGTGACCGAGGGCGATGCGTTCCTGGCCTGCCGGGGACTGAGCGGACACGGTCTCGATCACATCGATGCCGCGATGGCCGCCGGCTGTGCCGCCGTCGTTTACGAGCCCGACGAGGCGCTGCCCGCCGACGCCGTGCCGACCGGTGTGCCGTCGATCGGGATTCCCGGTCTTCGTCACGAACTCGGCGACATTGCGGATCGCTTTTACGGCCGCCCGTCCGCCGACGTCGACGTCATCGGGATCACAGGCACCAACGGTAAGACCACCGTCGCCTGGCTGGTTGCCGAATGCCTGCAGTTGCTCGACATGCCCTGCGCCTACTCCGGCACGCTCGGCTATGGCCTCAAGGAGATTTGCGATGATGCCGGCTTGACGACGCCGGATGTCGTCGAGTGCCACCACCGCTTAGCCGAGCTTCGCGCGGCCGGCGCGACCCATGCGGCGATGGAGGTGTCGTCGCACGCTCTGGACCAGGGGCGCGTCGACGGTATCCGTTTCAAGGCGGCCGTGTTCACGAACCTGAGTCGCGACCATCTCGACTACCACGGTGACATGGCGGCCTACGCGGCTGCGAAGGCGCGCCTGTTCCTCGAGCACGACTCCGAGATTCGTATCATCAACATCGATACGCCCGCCGGCGTCGAGCTGGCCGGGCGCTGCCAGGATCCGATCGTGACCGTGTCGACGGTTTCGGACGCAGACGCGTCTTTGGTGATTCGCGGAGCCGAGCCGACAGCGACCGGCTTCGATCTCGTCTTCGACAGCGCCTGGGGGCGCGGAGACCTGGAGCTGCCGTTGTACGGGCACTTCAATATCGAGAATGCCGCGCTGGTACTCGCCGTCATGCTGTCGCTTGGCGTGCCGGTCAGCGACGCCGGTCGCGCGCTCGAAGGCGTGCGTTCCGCGCCGGGACGCCTGCAGTCGGTCGGCGAGTCGTCGCCGACGGTGCTCGTCGACTATGCGCACACGCCGGATGCAATCGAATCCGTGCTCAGCGCACTGCGGGTGAGCTGCACCGGAAGGATCTGGTGCGTCTTCGGCTGCGGCGGCGATCGCGATCGCGGCAAGCGCCCGCTGATGGGCCGTGCCGCCGAGCGTCTCGCCGACAGGATCGTCATCACGAACGACAACCCGCGCTCGGAGTCACCGTCCGACATCATCGACGACATCGTTGCCGGTCTCGAAGCGCCCGATCAGGCGATCGTCATCGAAGATCGCGGCAGCGCCATCGGCTGGGCCATCGCCGAGGCCGATAGCGACGACATCGTGTTGATCGCCGGAAAGGGCCATGAGTCCTTTCAGCTGGTCGGCGATCAGAAGATACCGTTTTCCGACGTCGACGTGGCGTGCGCGTTCCTCGGTAAAAAGAGCGGAGCGGTGGCATGAACACGACGCTCATGAAGGCCAGCAACGCGATGGGCGGGCAGCTTATTGGCGGCGACTCAAGCTTCGAGAATGTCAGCATCGACTCGCGGACGATCGAACGCGATCAGCTGTTCTTCGCCATCAGCGGGCCAAATTTCGACGGCCATGATTACGTCGCCAGCGCCGCGGAGCAGGGCGCAGTCGCGGCCGTTGTCACACACGAATGCGATGCGGCGATCAGTCAGATTGTCGTCGAAGACACGCGGGCAGCCCTCGGACGTCTCGGCACGGCCTGGCGCGATCGGTTCGACGTCGTGACGGTCGGCATCACCGGCAGCAATGGCAAGACGACTCTGAAGGAAATGATCGGCGCCTGCCTCGCCTCGCGAGCCGAGACACTGATCACGCAGGGCAACCTGAACAACGAGCTGGGCGTCCCGTTGATGCTCCTCAAGCTCAACGACAGCCATCAGTTCGGCGTGTTCGAGATGGGCGCAAACCATGCCGGCGAGATCGCGTACCTGACGTCGCTGGTCAAGCCGCAGTACGTTGTATTGAGCAACGCCGGTCCGGCACACCTCGAGGGCTTCGGATCATTAGACGGCGTCGCCCGGGCCAAGGGCGAGATTTTCGCCGGCGAGCCGAGGCCGGAATGCGCGTTTCTCAACGCCGACGATTACTACTTCGAGTACTGGCAGACGCTGGTCACCGATATTGACTTTATAAGCTTCGGTCTCAATGAGGGCGCTCACGTTCGCGCGACGGACGTTAAGCTGCACCCCCGGGGCAGCCGGTTTCGACTCTGCCTGCCGACGGGTAATGTGATGATCGAGCTGCCGCTGCCCGGTATCCACAACGTCAGGAACGCCTGTGCGGCGGCGGCCGTTGTGAATCGCATCGGCCTGGACGCCGACGAGATCGCATCCAGCCTCGCGGCGATCGAAGCCGTCGACGGCCGCCTCAAGCCGATACCGGGGCTTCAGGGATCGCGGCTGTTCGACGACAGCTACAACGCGAACCCGACGTCGGTACTGGCGGCGGGCGAGTACCTGGCGTCGCTTCCCGGTGACAGCATCATGGTGCTTGGCGACATGCTGGAGCTCGGCCCGGACGAGGCCGCACTGCACACGCGTCTCGGCACCGAGCTTAAGGACGCCGGCATCGACCGCGTGCTGGCGACTGGCCCTCTGTCGAAACACACGGTGTCAGGTTTCGGCGGCGACGCTCACTGGTATGACTCGGTGGAGAAGCTGGTCAAGGCGCTGGCTCCGACGATCAAGAGGGACAGCAACGTCCTCGTCAAGGGCTCACGCTCGATGCGCATGGAGCGCGTCGTGGACGCGCTGCGTTCGGAGCGGGAGGGGGATAGCTGATGCTGCTCTACCTGACCCAATACCTGAGCCAGTTCGAGTCCGGCTTCAACGTCTTCAACTACCTGACGATGCGCGCCATTCTCGGCGCGTTGACGGCGCTGGTTATCTGCTTCGTTCTCGGTCCCCGGATGATCGAGCGCCTGAGCAGCAAGCAAATGGGTCAGCCCATTCGCGAAGACGGGCCGATTACTCACTTGCCAAAAGCAGGCACGCCGACGATGGGCGGCCTGTTGATTCTTGTCTCTATCGCGATCGGCACACTGCTGTGGGCTGATCTCGGCAACCACTTTGTCTGGATTGTCCTGTTCGTCACGCTTTCGTTCGGCGCCATCGGTTACGTCGACGACTACAAGAAGTTGGTGCTGCAGGACCCGGCGGGCATCTCCGCCAAACAAAAGCTCTTCTGGCAGTCTGCAGCGGCTCTCGTCGCTGCCATTGCTTTGTACGTTACGGCGACGGACTCAGTATCGACATCGCTCCTGATACCGTATTTCAAGGACCTTTCCATTCCGCTGGGGATGTTCCAGGTCGTCGTAACGTACTTCTTTATTGTTGGCTTTAGTAACGCCGTGAACCTCACGGACGGACTGGACGGCCTCGCGATCATGCCGACGGTACTCGTCGGCGGCGCGCTCGGCGTTTTCGCCTACGTCACCGGAAACGTCAATTTCTCGGAATACCTCGATATCCCTTACGTTGCCGGCACTGGAGAGATTCTCGTTTTCTGCGCCACGCTCACCGGCGCCGGGCTGGGCTTTCTCTGGTTCAACACCTACCCGGCGCAGGTCTTCATGGGCGACATCGGTGCGCTGGCGCTCGGCGCGGCGCTCGGCGTCGTCGCCGTGGTCACTCGACAGGAAATCGTGCTCGCGATCATGGGCGGAATCTTCGTCATGGAGACGCTGTCGGTCATGATCCAGGTCGGCTCCTACAAGCTCACCGGCAGGCGCGTGTTTCGCATGGCGCCGATTCACCACCACTTCGAATTGAAGGGCTGGGCGGAACCGAAGGTCATCGTCCGGTTCTGGATCATCACGGTCATTCTCGTCCTGATTGGCCTCGCGAGCCTGAAGATACGATGAGCGCCGTCAGCAAGACACTGCCGCTGGAAAAGGACCTCGTCGTCGGACTGGGTGCGACCGGTCTGTCTATCGCACGCTTCCTGCAGCGGACGGGCCGCGATGCTCGTTTCTTCGACACGCGCGACGAGCCGCCGGGCATCGACGAGCTCAAAACACTGTGGCCGGATGCGGAGATCGACACCGGAGAGCTTGCAGACATTCCTTCCGACATCGATCGGATTGTCGTCTCGCCCGGCGTCAAGGACTCGCACCCACTGCTCGAGAAGGCTCGTGCCGAAGGCGTCGAGATTGTGTCCGACATTGACCTGTTCGTCGCCGCGGCAAAAGCGCCCTTCGTCGGGATAACCGGATCCAATGGCAAGAGCACGGTAACGACGCTGCTGCATCACATGTGTCTCGCGTCCAGCAAGGTCGCGCTGGCCGGCGGCAATCTGGGCCGTCCCGCCCTGGACCTCCTCGAAGAAGACACACCCGACTGGTACGTGCTTGAGCTGTCCAGCTTCCAGCTGCAGCGAACCTCAAGCCTGCCAGCCGCCGTGGCTGTGCTGCTGAATATTTCACCGGACCATCTCGACTGGCACGCCGACGAGGCTGAGTATCGGGCTGCCAAGTACCGGATTTTCGACCAGGCCGACGCGGCCGTCTTCAACCGTGACGAGGCTGACATCGCAGACCAGGCGCTTGGCGTCGAGCGCCGCCTGAGCTTCGGGCTCGGCGAGCCGGAATCGGAAGCGTTCGGACGCCGCATCGAGGACGGCAAGACCTACCTCGCGCACGGCCAGTCGATGCTGTTCGACGTGGCCGACATGGCGATGTTCGGTGTCCACAACCAGGCCAACGCGCTGGCCGCGCTGGCCGCCGGAACGCTTATGGAGCTGCCGCTCGACAGCATGCTGCAGGTGCTGTGCGAGTTCCCGGGGCTGCCGCACCGCATGCAGCGCGTTGCCCGGCATGCCTCCGTCGATTACATCGACGATTCCAAGGCAACCAACGTGGCCGCGGCGCTGGCCGCCATCGAGTCGGTTGAGAATCCGATTGTGCTGATTGCCGGCGGAGACGGTAAGGGCGGGGATTTCTCGCTCTTGAAGCTCGCGCTCGAGGATCGCCTCAGGGCCGCCGTGCTGATCGGGGCCGACGCGCGGGCGATCGCAAAGGCTATCGAACCGGTTGGTCCCCGGTATTTCGCGAGCAACATGGACGATGCTGTCGATCAGGCGAGCCGCTGTGCTGAGCCTGGCGATGTCGTTCTGCTCGCACCGGCGTGCGCGAGCCTGGACCAGTTCGCCAATTACATCGCGCGCGGTGAAGCCTTCGCCGAAGCGGCGCGGAGGATTGCGTCATGAGCGCCAGTAACGTGACGATGCCATTCCCGGTGCGCCTGAAGACCTCGCTGAAGTTCGACACGGGACTCGTTGTCATCGTGGCGACATTGGTGTTGGGTGGCTTCGTCGTGCTCGCGTCCGCGTCGACGGCAATTTCCGACAACGCCGTCGGCAACCCGATGTATTACCTGCAACGCCAGCTGCTGGCCGCGACCATCGGCGTCGCAGCGGGCGCTATCGTGCTCTATATTCCGATGAGCTTCTGGCGAAACATGGGCCCGGTGTTGCTGCTGGCCGGGCTCGCGCTGTTGCTCGTCGTGCTGATCCCGGGCGTCGGCCACGAGGTCAACGGCAGCCGTCGCTGGGTACGGCTCGGCGTCATTAATCTGCAGGTGTCCGAACCGGCTCGGCTGTGCTTCATCCTGTATCTCGCCGGTTACCTCGTCCGACGCAACAAGGAGCTGCGCGAACGTTTCTCCGGATTCTTACGCCCCATGTTCGTCATGAGCCTCGCGGCCGTGGCGCTGCTGGCGGAACCGGATTTCGGTGCCGCGATGGTCTTGATGGCCGTCGTGCTGACGATGCTGTTTGCCGCCGGCGCGCGCTTCCGGGATTTCCTGTTGTTCTTCCTGGCGGGCGTCGCCGCTTTTGCGTTACTTGCCGTGACGGCCGAGTACCGCGTCAGGCGCCTGACCGGTTTCCTGAACCCGTGGGAAGACCCGTTCAACTCCGGCTATCAGCTGATCCACTCGCTGATCGCTATCGGTCGCGGCGAGTGGTTCGGGGTCGGACTTGGCAACAGCGTGCAGAAGCTGTTCTACCTGCCCGAGGCTCACACGGACTTCATCTTTGCCGTGTTTGCCGAGGAGTTCGGGCTGTTCGGCTCGATGCTGGTGATCTTCCTGTTCGGCGCGCTGGTCTGGAGGATCTTCCGCCTCGCAATGCAGGCGTTCGCATCGGAGCGCAGCTTCGAGGCCTATGTCGCCATTGGCATCGGCACCTGGCTCGGCATGCAGGCTTTCATCAACCTGGGCGTCAACATGGGTGTGCTGCCCACGAAGGGCCTGACGCTGCCACTGGTCAGCTACGGACGGTCCAGCCTGATCATGACAATGATCGCGATTGCGGTATTGCTGCGTATCCATCATGAGCTCAGCGTCGACGCAAGACCCGTCAACACGCGTCGCAGGCGCAAAAAGGTGAAGCGATGAGTGCCCGGCCGATACTGATTATGGCAGGCGGCACGGGCGGCCATGTCTACCCGGCGCTGGCCGTTGCAGAGAATCTGCGCGAGCGCTCGCAGGACGTCGTGTGGCTGGGCACGCAGCGCGGACTCGAGTCGAGAGTCGTCCCGGCCGCGGGTATCGACATCGAATGGATCAGCATCAAGGGCCTTCGACGCAAAGGCCTGTTGGCGCTAATCATTGCGCCGCTGCAGCTTGCCTGGGCACTGATCCAGTCCCTGAACGTCATCCGTCGCCGCCGCCCGAGCGCCGTGCTCGGCATGGGTGGCTTCGCCAGCGGCCCCGGCGGACTTGCGGCGTGGCTGACGCGTCGTCCGCTGATCATTCACGAACAAAATGCCGTACCTGGCCTTACTAACCGACTTCTGGCGCGTCTTGCCCGGGTTGTGCTGCAAGCCTTCCCGGGCAGTTTTAACCGCGTGAGCGAGACGGTCGGCAACCCGGTACGCAAGACCATCGCCAAGCTGCCGTCGCCCGAGCAGCGCTTCGACAACCGCAGTGGTCCGATACGACTGCTGGTACTCGGCGGAAGCCAGGGCGCGCTGGCTCTGAATCGCACGGTGCCCGAGGCGCTCGCTCTCCTGGATGAGTCGTCACGGCCCGTCGTCCGGCACCAGTGCGGCAAGCGCACGCTCGACATGGCCCAGCAGCAATACCAGCGCCTGGGTGTCACTGCGGAGCTGCCCGAGTTCATCGAGGACATGGCCGAGGCGTATGGGTGGGCCGACTTCGTCATCTGCAGGGCGGGCGCGTTGACGGTCGCGGAATTGTGCGCGGCGGGCCTCGGCGCCATCTTTATCCCGTACCCGGCCGCCGTCGACGATCACCAGACGGCGAACGCACGCGCGATGCAGGATGCGGGTGCTGCGCTGATCATCGATGAAAAGGAACTGACGGCTGAAACGCTCGCCGCCGAGATGCGCAGCTGGTCTGACCGGGCCGGGCTTTTGCGTCGCGCGAAGCTGGCTCGAGAGCTGGCGCATCCGGATGCGCTCGATCGAATCACGACGGTGTGCCTCGAACAGGCCGGGAGAACGTCATGATCAACCGTATGCGCCGCATTAACTGTGTGCACTTCGTCGGGATCGGCGGCTCCGGCATGTCCGGTATCGCCGAGGTCATGCTGAGCCTCGGCTATGCCGTGCAGGGTTCCGACATCAAACCGAACAAACAGACAAAGCGCCTTGAAGAGCAGGGCGCCACCGTATTCATCGGCCACGCTGCAGACCACATAAAGAATGCAGACGCCGTCGTCGTCTCCAGCGCGGTCGATGAAACCAATCCCGAGGTCGCCGCGGCGATCGAACAACTGATGCCGGTGGTCCGGCGCGCCGAGATGCTCGCCGAGCTGATGCGCTTTCGTTACTCGATCGCCGTTGCCGGCACGCACGGCAAGACCACGACGACGAGCCTCGTGGCGAGCGTGCTTGCAGAGGCCGGTCTTGACCCGACCTTTGTCATCGGCGGCCGGCTCAAGAGCGCGGATGCGAATGCACGCCTCGGCCAGGGCGACTATCTCGTTGCCGAGGCGGACGAGAGCGATGCATCGTTCCTTCAGCTGAAGCCGATGCTCGCCGTCGTCACCAATATCGATGCCGACCACATGGCGACCTACGACGGGGATATCGAGAAGCTCAAAGACGGCTTCGTCGAGTTCCTGCACAACCTGCCGTTCTATGGCCTTGCCGTCGTCTGCATGGACGATCCCGGTATCGACGAGATCAAGACGCGTATTGGTCGAGCGATCAGCAGCTACGGCTTGTCTGAGGATGCCGACTTTCGAGCCGAGAACATCGAGTTTGACGAGGGCCTGACGCGCTTCGACGTGCAGCGCAAGGATGGCGGTGACACGCTGAAGATCGCCTTGCGACTGCCCGGTATGCACAACGTGCGAAACGCGCTCGCCGCCATCGCCGTCGCGGCCGAGCTTCAGGTGCCTGACGACGCGGTTGTTCGCGCGCTGGAAAGCTTCGAAGGTATCGATCGCCGGTTCCAGAGCCTCGGCGATATCGACACGCCGTCGGGACGGGTCACGCTGGTCGACGACTACGGGCATCACCCGACCGAGGTGGCCGCCGTGCTGTCCGCCGCTCGATCCGGGTGGCCGAAACGCAGGCTCGTGCTCGTGTTCCAGCCGCATCGCTACACGAGAACGCGCGACCTGATGGACGACTTCGCGCAGGTCTTGTCGGAGTGCGATGTCCTCGTATTGCTCGACGTCTATGCCGCTGGCGAGGCGCCGATTGCAGGAGCGGATGGCCGGGCGATAGCGCGCGCGGTCAGAACGCGCGGCAGCGTCGAACCGGTCTTCGTGGAGACGCTGGATGAACTGCCCGCCGTGCTCTCCGACCTGCTGCAGGATGGCGACCTCGTGCTGACCATGGGCGCCGGCGATATCGGTGCGTTCGCGACGACGCTGCCGGGACGCCTGGCAGGCAAGCCCACTTTAAAGGTGCACTCATGACGGCGGCAGTTCAGCAGCACGGTGGCGAACTCCGGCTCAACGAGCCTATGAGCAAGCACACGTCGTGGCGAGTCGGCGGCACCGCTGATCGTTTCTACATCCCGTCGAGCATCGACGACCTCGGCGTATTCCTGTCCGAACAGTCGGACGACGTCGACGTGCACTGGTTCGGTCTCGGCAGCAACCTGCTCGTGCGCGACGGCGGTATACGCGGCGTCGTTATCGCCGCCGGCAAGCTGCTGCGGCAGCTCGAGAGAATCGACGACCTTCGTGTCCGTGCCGGCAGTGGCCTGCCGTGCACCCAGCTGGCAAGACAATGCATCCGATGGGGCCTTGGCCCGTCCGAGTTCTTTGCCGGCATTCCCGGCACCGTCGGCGGCGCGCTCGCGATGAACGCCGGAGCGCACGGCGGTGAGACCTGGGAGCGCGTCGAGTCGGTAACGACGATCGACCGCCGCGGACAGATACGCGAGCGCACGCCGGAAGACTACGAAATCGGCTACCGAACGGTTCGCGGACCGGCCGGCGAGTGGTTTCTCGACGCTGTTCTCGCCTTCGATCCCGACGTGACGGCGAGCAAAGAGGTGCTCGACACGATGTTGAACCGCCGCAAGGAAACGCAGCCGCTCGGGCTGCCCAGCTGCGGGTCGGTTTTCCAGAACCCGCCGGGCGACCACGCAGCGCGGCTGATCGAGGCGGCTGGCCTCAAGGGATTCCGTATCGGCGGCGCCGAGGTGTCGCCGAAACACGCCAATTTCATCATCAACGCCGACGCGGCATCAGCCGAGGATATCGAGGCGTTGATCAACCACGTTCAGGATACCGTCGAGGAGCAGCACGGCGTGCGCCTGAAGCATGAAGTCAGAATCGTGGGTGAGGCGCAATCATGAGAGGCGGACTCGAGCAGCGGCGAGCGATCAGCAATCCCGGCCTGTTCGGCAAAGTTGCCGTGCTGTACGGCGGCAACTCGAGTGAGCGCGAGGTGTCGCTTAAGAGCGGGCAGGCGGTCTTTGATGCGCTGATCAGCCGTGGCGTCGATGCGCAGCTGTGGGACCCCGCCGAGCGTGGCGTCGAGGGCCTGGTCGATGTAGGGATCGACCGAGCCTGGATTGCCCTGCACGGGACCGGCGGCGAGGATGGCGCTATCCAGGGTGCGCTGCAGTGGCTGCAGATTCCTTACACGGGCAGTGGCGTCATGGCGTCGGCGCTCGCGATGGACAAGGAGCGCAGCAAGCGACTGTTCGTCGCAGCCGGCATTCCGACGCCGACCTACGAGATTGTTCGCAGCCGGGCCGAGGCGGTTCATGTCGCCCAGGAGATGGGCTATCCGCTGATCTTCAAGCCGTCCCGTGAAGGATCCAGCGTCGGCATGAGCAAGGCGTTCGAGGCCTCCGACGTGCCTGAGGCTGCTGAGACGGCGCTGCGCTACGGCGATGTCGCGATTGTCGAGCGCTGCATTGTCGGCGATGAAATCACCGTGTCTGTCCTGCAGGGCGAGGCGCTCCCGAGCATCCGGATCGAGACCCCCCGCGTGTTTTACGACTATCGCGCGAAGTACGAGTCGGACCGAACCGAGTATCACTGCCCCGGCACGACGTCGGATATCGCCGAGGCGAAATTCTCGGAGCTCGCGCTGCGCGCCTTCGAGCTGCTGGGCTGCAGGGGATGGGGCCGTGTCGACTTCATGGTGGACTCAGACGACCAGCCCCAGGTGCTCGAAGTCAACACCGTCCCGGGAATGACCAGCCACAGCCTGGTGCCAATGGCGGCCAAGGCCGCAGGCCTCGACTTTGCCGAACTCTGCTGGCGCATTCTCGAAACCAGTGTCGAGGCTGACGCGCAGGCTCGCAAGGAGGTTGCCAATGGCTCGTAAGCAAGCGCGCAAACGCAAGCCTCAGAAGAAGCGGGTTGAGCTGAAGATGCCGCGCGTCAACTGGGGCCGAATCCTGAAGCCCGTGTTTGCCGTTGCGCTGGTGTTGATCACCTATGACCTGTCGACACGCCTGCTCGAGCGTCCGGTCAAGTCGATTGAAATCATGGGCCCGATGCAACGTGTATCGGTGCTTGAGATCGAGGATGCGATCGAGCCCGAGATCGAGGCCGGCTTCTTCGCATCGGACCTCGAACGGATGCGCGAGCGGATCCAGTCGCTGCAGTGGATTGACCAGGCCGCCGTCGCACGGCGCTGGCCCAATCGCATCGCCATTTCGGTGACCGAACAGGTACCCGCCGCGGTCTGGGGCGAATCGGGGCTGATGAATGTGCGCGGGGAACTGTTTGTCGACAACGGGGCCCAGCACATGCCGGCCGAACTGCCGAGACTGAGCGGTCCGGATCACCGGGCCGTCGAAGTCGCACGTCGTTACCTCGACATCCGGCGCAGGCTCGTGCCGGCCGGCATCGACGTCAAGCGCGTCTCCGTCGATGCGCGAGGCGCGTGGGAGGTCACGCTGAGCAACGGGATCAACGTACGGCTGGGGCGTCGCGACGTCGACGAGCGCACGGAACTGCTGGTCACCGCCGTAGCGGATTTCGTCACCGTACGAGGTGCGGACATTGAATTCGTGGATGTGCGCTATGACAGCGGCTTTTCGATCGGCTGGAAGGACGACTCAAGGCCGGATCCGACGAATCCGGGAGCGGCGCGCGAAGCGATGCTCGCCTCGAGCGGTGTGAACTGATTCCCGCTTCGGGCAGACAGCGGAAGGGCAGGAGCAAGAGACATCCAAGTGTCAAAGCGTATGGATAAGAACATGATAGTTGGCCTCGATATCGGCACGTCCAAGGTCGTGTCGATCGTCGGCGAAGTGAATGAGGAGGGCGAGATCGAAGTGGTCGGCATCGGCTCGCACCCATCGCGTGGCCTGAAGAAAGGCGTCGTCGTCAATATCGAGTCAACCGTGCATTCGATTCAGCGTGCGGTCGAAGAAGCCGAGCTGATGGCGGGCTGCGATATCCACTCCGTCTATGCCGGTATCGCCGGCAGCCACGTCAAGAGCCTGAATTCACACGGCATCGTCGCGATTCGTGACAAGGAAGTGTCGCCGAACGACGTCGACCGAGTTATCGACGCGGCACGCGCCGTCGCTATCCCGGCGGACCAGAAGATTCTGCACATTCTGCCGCAGGAGTTCCTGATCGATAACCAGGAGGGAATCCGCGAGCCGGTTGGCATGAACGGGGTTCGCCTCGAGGCCAAGGTGCACATGGTGACCGGCGCCGAGAGCGCCGCACAGAACATCGTCAAGTGCGTCCAGCGTTGCGGGCTGGAGGTGGACGACATCGTGCTTGAGCAGCTCGCCTCGAGTTACTCGGTGCTGACCGAAGATGAGAAAGAGCTGGGTTCCTGCATCGTCGATATCGGCGGTGGCACGACGGACATCGCGGTGTTCTTAGGCGGTGCGATCCAGCACACGGCCGTCATCCCGATCGCCGGCGACCAGGTAACCAACGACATCGCTGTCTCGATGCGCACGCCGACGCAGTACGCCGAGGAAATCAAGATCAAGTACGCCTGCGCCCTGTCGCAGCTCGCGAACCCGGACGAGACCATCGAAGTACCGAGTGTCGGTGACCGACCGCCGCGGCGGCTGGCCCGCCAGACGCTGGCCGAAATCGTCGAGCCCCGCTACGAGGAGCTCTTCGGTCTGATCCGGGATGAACTGCGACGCAGCGGCTTCGAGGAGCTGATCGCTGCCGGCATCGTCATCACCGGCGGCAGCGCCAAGATGGAAGGCGCCGTCGAGCTGGCAGAAGAGGTATTCCACATGCCGGTGCGTCTCGGCGCACCCCAGTACGTCGAAGGCTTAAGCCACGTCGTGCGTAACCCGATTCATGCAACCGGCGTCGGCCTGTTGCTGTACGGCTATGAAAACCTGACCCGACGCGGGCGCAGAAGCACCCCCGTCAGCGGCAGCCTGTCCGACGTGTGGGACCGGATGAAGGCGTGGTTTTCGGGACAGTTTTGAACACGTTCCCGTTCGCGGGAGAGGTAAGAGGTTTGGCATTTGCCAATGAATCGTCTGAGAAGACATAGCGGAGGAAATCTAGATGTTTGAATTAATGGACGCGCACAGCCAAAGCGCAGTCATCAAAGTCATCGGTGTGGGTGGCGGTGGCGGAAACGCCGTTTCGCACATGGTCGACACCGGAATCGAGGGTGTCGAATTCATCTGCGCCAACACGGACGCCCAGGCGCTGAAGGGTTCGCGGGTAAGGACATCGTTGCAGATCGGTTGCAACATCACGAAGGGCCTCGGCGCCGGTGCGGACCCTGACACGGGCCGACAGGCGGCGATGGAAGATCGTGACCGGATCCACGAGGCGATCGAAGGCGCCGACATGCTGTTCATCACGGCCGGCATGGGCGGCGGCACCGGAACCGGCGCCGCCCCGGTGGTTGCGCAGGTTGCGAGAGAGCTCGGCATCCTGACCGTCGCCGTCGTGACCAAGCCCTTTTCAATGGAGGGCGGAAAGCGGATGGCCATCGCCGATCATGGCATCGGTGAGCTCGGCAAGTACGTCGACTCCCTGATCACGATCCCGAACGAGAAACTCTTGAGCGTATTAGGCGGCGACACAACGCTGCTCGACGCCTTCCGTTCCGCGAACCAGGTACTGCAGGGCGCAGTTCAGGGCATCGCCGAGCTGATCACGCGTCCGGGACTGATCAACGTCGACTTTGCCGACGTCCGCACGGTCATGTCCGAGATGGGCATGGCGATGATGGGCTCAGGCTCGTCGTCCGGTGAGGATCGTGCGCGCGAGGCTGCCGAAGCCGCGGTATCGAGCCCGCTGCTCGAAGACATTAACCTGGCCGGCGCCAACGGCATCCTCGTCAACGTGACGGCGGGTATGGACCTTTCGATCGGTGAGTTCCAGGAAGTCGGCGCCACCGTTAAGGAGTTCGCATCCGACGATGCGACGGTCGTTGTCGGCACCGTGATCGATCCGGACATGACGGATCGCATTCGCGTGACCGTCGTCGCAACGGGCCTTGGCCAGGGCGCTGCGCGCACCGCGGACACGCCGATGCGCATCGTTCGGCGTCCCGAGACGACGCAGCAACGCGAGCCCAACTACCATGGCCTCGACAAGCCGACAGTACAGCGTAAGCGAGCCGTCGGCGACGGGCTGGAAGATGCCGGATTGCAGGAAGACCTGCTGGATATCCCGGCCTTCCTGCGGCGACAGGCCGACTAGGCCTCAACCTGCAGGCGTTTCTCCGCAACGCTGGCCCGGTTTGGCTGCCGGGCCAGCGACTTCCTGCCCCTCGGTGGCGGAAGTTCCAACAACCCGTTGCAAACTCACCTAAGGCACTGAAAATCTTGAAGAGTTTTTCGACGCTGTGCTAATCTCTGCCCAACCTAAACGAGTTCGCTGTGGGCAAATCTGGCTGCCGGTGTGGCAGTTTCGCAACGCATTCGGCGTTCGCGACTTCATCAACGGACCATCGTCGACCGGACGCGGCGTAAGTCCCCCGAAAATAAACAGTTAACCGACGCTTTTCGCCCTGGCGGCGTGAGGCGCAGACGAGTGTAAATGTAGCGATGCTGCGACAAAGAACATTAAAAACGGCAATCCGTGCCACGGGCGTTGGATTGCACAACGGCGAAAAGGTCTACATGACCCTGCGACCCGCTGCAGAAAACACCGGAATCATCTTTCGGCGCGTCGACCTGGACGATCCCGTGGACATCAAGGCGGACCCCACACTCGTGGGTGAAACCATGCTCGGCACGACGCTGGTCAAGGACGGCGTCAAGGTTGCGACCGTCGAGCACCTGATGTCGGCGCTGGCGGGTCTCGGCATCGACAATGTCTATATCGATCTATCGGCTGCCGAGGTTCCAATCATGGACGGCAGTGCCGGGCCGTTCGTTTTCCTGCTGCAGTCCGCGGGTATCGAAGAGCAGAACGCGCTGAAGAGGTTCGTCAGGATCAAGAAAAAGATCCGCGTCGAAGATGGTGACAAGTGGGCGGAGCTCGTGCCGTTCAACGGCTTCAAGGTGAACTTCGAGGTTTACTTCAATCACCCGGTATTCAACAAGATCAACCAGACAGCGACGATCGATTTTTCATCGGCGTCGTTCCTGAAGGAAGTGAGCCGGGCGAGAACCTTCTGTTTCCTGCGCGACGTCGAGGCGCTGCGCGAACGCAACCTGACGTTGGGTGGCAGCATGGACAACGCGATCGTGCTCGACGACTACCGCATCCTCAACGAAGACGGTCTTCGCTACTCGAATGAATTCGTCATTCACAAGATTCTCGACGCTATCGGTGACGCCTACCTGCTCGGTCACACGCTGATCGGCGAGTTCCGCGCGTACAAGTCCGGACACGACCTCAACAACAAGCTGCTGCGCGCCCTGCTCGAGCAAACGGGCTCCTGGGAGGAGGCCACGTTCGAAGACCCCCGCAAGGCGCCCATCTGCTACGCAACGCCAGCCTACGCCTGACGGTGTAGGTTCAGGCGTCCCGCGATACCCGGACCACGACGTGTTCGATCGCCTGGCCGATCGAGGCCGCTGCCTGCCTGACCTCAAGCTCCTCGAAACGCAACCTGGACGCCCACGCCGAACTCGAACAGACCAGGACCAGCGCGTCTTCCCGTAAGCTCACCGCGATAATCCCGGAAGCGAGATCGTCTGGCAGGGCCGCCTTCAGCCCGGTCGTCAGATCGGCCATGTCCCGGGCTTTCTTGACGATTCCGCCCAGATCGCCGTCGCTACCGGGCTTGAGCAGAGATTCGAGGCTTTTTGCCGTCATAAAAGTGTGACCGATTTGGCTATTCGGGCCATCCGCATGTGCCCGAAGTCACCATTGCAAGACCCTGTTCTTGTATTAGAAACCGACATTATGCATATTGTGCGCCAGATAAGGGCAAACCCAGTGAAAGCTGGGGGCGCAAAACCACCGGTCTAAGGGATTCTTCCTACGACAGCGGGGCTGCCAGGCGATGTTCAAGCACACACACACAATTCGAAACGGTCGGCTTCCGTGCCGCGTGTCGACCAAACCGTGCCTGAGCTCGCGAGATTCCACAAGGATCCATCTGAGGCTAACTCGATGAACGTTGTCATTTTTGGCAAAGGACTTGGAAAGTCCCGACAAATCAATGTGTCCGGCTGGACTGCCGGCGTGCTGGCGATGTCATTGACGCTCGTTCTGGGTCTTGTGGGCTTCGGTGTTGGCTACTTTTATGCAGCACAGACCGGGTCCGGCGTCAGTGCCGATACGGTCGTCGAGCTGCAGGACGAACTGGAAGGGCAGCGAGACACGATCGCAGCCATTCGCCAGGATAAGGACGACAAGCTGGATGCCCTCGCCATTCGAATCGCGCAGATGAACGCGCGGATGATCCGGCTCGACGCATTGGGCCGACGCCTGACCGTGATGGCCGATCTCGAGGATGGCGAGTTCGATTTTGATACACCGCCCGCCGTCGGCGGTCCGGAAGAGCCGCTGTCGAATGGCTCGCTCGGGGCCGTGCCCGACGTCGTCGAAGCCATGGCATCGCTCGACGCGCAGCTCGGCGATCGCGAGGCACAGCTCGGCGTGCTCGAGTCAGTGCTGGCGCGACAAAACCTGACCGACCGCGTCTACCCGAAAGGGCGGCCCGTCAGCTCCGGCTGGATTTCATCCTACTTCGGCAAGCGGACCGACCCGTTCACCGGCAAGCCGGCCAACCATCTGGGCATCGACTTCGCAGGTCGCCTCGGCGATCCGATTGTCGCCGTCGCGGACGGGGTCGTCAGCTACTCCGGCGATCGCTATGGCTTCGGACTGCTGGTCGAGGTCAAGCATGGCAACGGCTACGCGACGCGCTACGCGCACAATTCCGAAAATCTCGTGGCTGTCGGCGACGAGGTTCGCAAAGGCCAGATCATCGCCAAGATGGGCGAAACCGGGCGCGCAACGGGCCCGAACCTGCACTTCGAGGTGCTCCGCGACGGACGGCGCGTCAATCCCGTCAACTTCATTCGCAAGTCCTCCCGCTAATTCGCCTTGTGACCGCGAATTTTGACCCCAAAACCGGGGTCACAATATCAAATTTGTCCCCAAGCGCTTAAAATAACGGGCTTTGTGTCCGTCCCTGCAGGAGTAGTGAGTGGCGAACTTTCTGACCCGTCTATTTGGCAGCCGCAACCAGCGAATGCTGCGGCAATACGGGAAAATCGTAAACCGGATTAACGCCCTCGAGGAGGGCCTGCAGGCGCTCGACGACGCTGCCCTGACGGCCAAGACTGACGAGTTCCGGCAGCGCTACAAGGACGGGGAAAGCCTGGACAGTCTCCTGCCGGAAGCCTTTGCTGTCGCACGCGAGGCCTCGGTTCGAACGCTCGGCATGCGGCCGTTCGACGTCCAGCTGATCGGCGGCATGGTCCTGCACGACGGCAATATCGCCGAGATGAGAACCGGCGAAGGCAAGACACTCGTTGCCACCCTGCCTGCCTACCTGAATGCGATCAGCGGCGAAGGCGTGCATGTCGTCACCGTGAACGAATACCTGGCGCAACGCGACGCTGACTGGATGCGGCCCGCTTACGAGATCCTCGGATTGACGGTCGGTGTCGCCAAGAGCGGCCAGACGCAGGAAGAAAAGAAGGCCGCCTACGCGAGCGACATCACCTACGCGACGAACAACGAGCTGGGCTTCGACTACCTGCGCGATAACCTCGCCTTCGGTTCCGACGATCGCGTGATGGGCAACCTGAATTTTGCTGTCGTCGACGAAGTAGACTCGATCCTGATCGACGAGGCGCGGACGCCGCTGATCATCTCCGGTCCCGCCGAGACCAGCACCGACCTGTATGCGCGAATCAACAAGCTGATTCCGAAGCTCAACAAGCACGAAGACCAGGAGCAGCCGACCAACTACGACATCCTGGCAAAGACGCTGAGCCTGACTGACGAGAAGGGCAAACCCGTAACCACCGGCGACGGTGAGGAGTCACGGGACACGTTCAGCATCGACGAGGCCATCAGGCTTGCCGAAGAGCGCGGGGCAGACGTCGTGCTCGTCGATGACAGCGAGAAGACTGCGAAGTGCAAGCTCGTGCCGCGCGGCGACTTCACGATCGACCTGAAGGCCAAGCAGGCGCACATGACCGAGGACGGCCAGGAGAAGGTCGAAGGCCTGATGCAGCAGGCTGGCCTGCTCGAGGAAGGTGAGAGCCTTTACGATGCCGGCAACATCAAGCTGTTGCATCACCTGAATGCGGCGCTGCGTGCCCACGCTATCTACCAGAAAGACGTCGAATACATCGTCCAGGATGGCAACATCGTCATCGTCGACGAATTCACGGGCAGGACCATGCCCGGGCGTCGATGGTCGGATGGCCTGCACCAGGCGATCGAGGCGAAAGAAGGCGTATCGATCAAGCACGAGAACCAGACGATCGCGTCGATTACCTTCCAGAACTACTTTCGCCTGTACCAGAACCTGTCCGGCATGACCGGCACGGCCGATACCGAGGCATTCGAATTCCAGTCAATCTACGGCCTCGAGGTCGTCGTCATTCCGACGCATCGACCGATGGTGCGCGACGATTCCGCGGACCTCGTCTACCTGACGGAGAAAGACAAGTTCGATGCCATCATCGAGGACATCACCGACTGCGCCGAGCGCGGGCAGCCGGTGCTGGTCGGTACGACGTCGATCGAGACCTCGGAGTACCTGTCCGGGCTCCTGAAGAAGGGCAAGATCGATCACGAAGTGCTGAACGCCAAACAGCATGAGCGCGAGGCGCACATCGTCCAGAACGCCGGACGGCCGGGCAAAATCACGATCGCGACCAACATGGCCGGCCGCGGCACCGACATCGTGCTCGGCGGCAAGCTCGAAGCGGAGCTTGCCGAGACCGGTGACGAATCCTCGACGCGTGAGGATTGGGAGCAGCGCCACCAGCAGGTGCTGGATGCCGGCGGCCTGCACATCATCGGCACCGAGCGTCACGAGTCCCGTCGGATCGACAACCAGCTTCGCGGACGCGCGGGCCGCCAGGGCGACCCGGGTTCGAGCCGCTTCTACCTGTCGATGGAAGATCAGCTGATGCGCATCTTCGGCGATCCCGAGCGCACGAAGAACCTGCTGTCCAGGGCCGGCATGCGCGAAGGCGAGGCCATCGAGAGCAAGCTGCTGTCGCGACAGATTGAACGCGCGCAGAGAAAGGTCGAGGCGCACAACTTCGACATTCGCAAAAACCTGCTCGAATACGACGATGTGGCCAACGACCAGCGAAAGGTCGTCTACCACCAGCGCGCCGAGTTGATGGAGGCCGACGAGATCAAGGACTCCGTCGCGGCCATCCGTGAGGAGGTCATCGAGGAGACCGTTGCGATGCACATCCCACCCGGCAGTCTTGACGAGCAGTGGGACACCGACGGTCTCGCTTCAGCGCTCGAGTCCGATTACGGGGTGAGCCTCGAGATCACGAAAATGGTCCGTGAAGAACCCAATATCAACGCGGACGATATCCGTGACCGGTGCGTGGAAGCGGTCAACAAGGCCTACGAAGAGAAAGAGGAGCAGATCGGCAGCGACCTGATGCGCAGCGTCGAGAAGCAGATCATGCTGCGGCAGCTCGATCACCACTGGAAAGAACATCTGGCCGCGATGGACCACTTGCGACAGGGTATCGGCCTGCGGTCATACGCGCAGAAAAACCCCAAGCAGGAGTACAAGCGCGAGGCTTTCGAGATGTTTGGCGACATGCTCGAACAGGTCAAGCAGCAGACGATCAGCATCCTGTCGCGCATTCGCATCCAGAGCGAGGAAGAGGTGGACGAGCTCGCGCGTCAGCGCAGGCTGGCGCAGGAAAAGGCGATGCAATTCCAGCATGCGCAGGCCCAGGTCCTGGGCAGCCCGGGCGGCGGTGAGCAGCCTGCCGCCCGGCCACAGGGCGCAGCAGCCCAGCCTGCTGCCCGGCAGCAGGAGGCAGCACCGTTCGTACGCGAGGGCCGCAAGGTCGGACGCAATGAGCCCTGTCCCTGCGGTTCGGGTAAGAAATACAAGCAGTGCCACGGCAAGCTTAATTGATCAGACACTTTCGAGTGGCCGCCGGCATTCTCGTCGACGGCGGTGGCAACGTCCTGATCGCCGAGCGGCTCGGTGATGGCCCGTTTCACGGCATGTGGGAATTTCCCGGCGGAAAGATCGGTCAGAACGAATCCGCCGTCGACGCGCTGGAACGCGAGCTCGTCGAAGAGCTGGGCGTCCGCGTTACGGCATTCGAACACTTCATGAATCTCCATCACGAGTACCCGGACCGCAGGGTGACGATCGATTTCTACCTCGTGACGGAATGGCGGGATGAGCCGACCGGGCTCGAAGGGCAGCAGCTCGAGTGGATCTCAATCGGGGAACTCGACGGAGCAAAACTGCTGCCGGCGGATGCGCCCGTCGTGCGGGCGCTTCAGGATCAGCAGATACTCAGCTGAAACTTGACGTCGTGGCCGGTCTGCACGGCGCGGCTATCGAACGATGACCATTCGAGAAAGCGAATCGTGAAGCGGTGCTGACTGCCGCTGATTTCCGGGAACAGCGAGCTGTTGCCGGGCAGTGACACGCGAATCAGCCGGCAGTGCGCGTCTTTTTGCATGCTGTGCTGGAACATGCCGTTGATGGCCGTCTTGTTCTCTGACTGGCCGCTCTCTCGAATCAGCCACAGTATCTCCGCGACGGCGTCACAGACCGGGCGCGTCGCGTCCATCCACCCTCGCATGTCCTGCTCGCGCCGCTCATACGGCTGGCGCAGCCAGTGGCTGTATTCGGGAAGGTCAAACTCGCAGGTGCCGCCGGGGATCGTGCTGCGATGCTTGATCGCGTTCAGGAACTCGCTGTCCTTGAGCGACTGCAGGAACTGCGTGCCAATTGCGCCGATCTGGGCCCGGCTGTCGATCAGGTTCTTCAGGACGCTGTCCAGGCGGCTGGTGTCGACCCCGGGCTGGCTCGTGAAGCGCTGCAAGCGATTGATCTGAATATCAATTTCCTTATGCACTTCGCTTCGAATGTCACCGCGCGACAGTATCGCCAGGATATCCAGGAGCGTCGCAATCGTCGCGCGAGTGCCCCATGCCGCCGTGTCTTCGTTATTGTGCAGCATCTGCTGGTGCAGGAAGTCGAGACGCAGGAATGTCCGCATACGCTCATTCAGCGGGAGCTCGTAATCGGCTCGCTCGAGTGCGGTTTCCGGGTTCAGATTTCCTGCGGGCTTCGCCATGCACATATTCTGCGCTTTGCCGGCATCGACCGCAAACGGCTGATTTAGAAGCCTTGTCGGTGAGCCCTTGCCAGTGCCTGGTACTGCGCGTGCATCTCTGCCACCTGTTCAGCCAGTTCGTCGATTTCGCCCTGGTTCCTGATGACGTCGTCGGCGATTTCCAGCCGCTCCTCGCGACTTGCCTGGGCCGACAGGATGCGTTCGGCGCTCTCTCGCGTCTCTCCATCCCGGCTCATGAGGCGCCTGACTTGCGTCTCCTTGTTGCAATCGACGACGAGCACGCGGTCGACAAATAGCTTGAGCGGGGACTCCGTCAGCAACGGTACAACGATGACCTGGTAGTCGCCGCCGGCGTTGTTGGCCTGCCTGACGGTCTCCTCCCGGATCACCGGGTGCAGGATAGCTTCGAGCAGCTTTCTCGCATCGTCGACGGCAAAAATCAGTTCACGCAGCGCGGCCCGGTCCAGCGCTCCGTCTTCGTTAATGACGCCATCGCCAAAGGCCTCCGCAATGTCCTTCAACGCGGGTTGGCCCGGCTCGACAACCTCTCGGGCAATGACATCGGTATCGATGACGGGCACGCCTAGCGCAGCAAAGTGATCCGCGACGGTGGACTTGCCGCTCGCGATACCGCCGGTCAGGCCGACTCTGAATGGATGATCGGAGTGAAGGTTCATCGTCCCCCGGTACTACGAATCAGAAAAACGTCCCCACGTAGGCGTCCTTGATCGCCTCACCATAGAGCATCGAAATCCAGCCGGCCGCCGCGAGGAAAGGACCGAAGGGCATCGGGACGG
>JASJBE010000099.1 GCA_030066655.1 Woeseiaceae bacterium
TTCCTGTGCTCGGATCTCGCCAGCGGCATCACCGGCGGCACCGTGTTTGTCGATGCCGGCGCCAACATCATGGGCATGGCGCTCGAGGACGACTAACCATTCGCGGAACCGTAACCATGCTGCGAGCGACGGTCTTTCGGTGAAACGGGTTCTGACCAGACCGGAGCGCGCGTGCTCCCAATTCAAGGTTTTGCCAATGCGCCCTGCATCTCGAGCGCAGAACAGCGCCCACGCTTCGAATGGAGAATTTTCGGTGACGGTACTCCTGATCGGCCCGGAACGCGCGCGCGGCGCCGATTCCGGGCTTCGCCGCCGCCCTGCTCGCGGCTGCGGCCCGGCGCGCATGCTGCGAATGAAGGCCCTTCGGTGAAACGGGTTCTGATCGACCTGGAGCGCCTGCGAGCGCCAAATTCCGGACTTGGCCAGGTCGCGCTGTATCTCGGCCGCGAATTAGCGGCAATGCAGTCCGATGATTGGGAACCGGTGTTTCTTCTACCGTCGGCCAATCCTGAGCTGGTCGCACCGGGTGTGAGTTTCGAAGTGCCGACGCTGATGGGCCGGCATTTCAGGCGCTGGCGCGGCAACTACGACCTCTGGCACGTCCTGCACCAGGACGCCCGCCTGCTTCCGCCGAAGGCGACGCCCTACCTGCTGACCGTTCACGATCTGAACTTCCTCGGCGAAAAGTCCGGTGACAAGGCGGCACGCAGGCTTCAGAAAGTCCAGAAGCTCGTCGATGGCGCCGCCGCGATCAGCGTCATCTCCGGGTACACCCGCTCGGTGATCGAGCAACACCTGGCGCTTGGCGATACGCCCGTTCACGTGATCTACAACGGCATCCCGACCGCGGAACCCGGGCAGCAAACCCGCCCCGGCTTCCTCCCGGACGGTCCGTTCCTGTTCACCGTCGGCGTCGTCCGCCCGAAGAAGAACTTCCATGTGCTCGTAGACATGCTCAAGCACGTAGCCGGGTTCAACCTCGTGATCGCCGGTAACCGAAAAGGCGATTACGCGGAGCAGCTTGAGGCGCAAGCGACCGACAAGGGCCTGGCCGATCGGGTCTTCGTCTGCGGTGAAGTCACCGACGAGGAAAAAAACTGGCTGTTCGCGAATTGCACGGCCTTCCTGTTCCCGTCGCTGTACGAAGGCTTCGGCCTGCCGCTGGTTGAGGCGATGAGCTACGGCAAGCCCAGCTTCAGTTCCACGCGCACGAGTCTCCCCGAGGTCGGCGGTAACGATGTCGTCTACTGGGACTCGTTCGATGCAGAGGGGATGGCGCAGACCTTCCACGACGGGCTCGCAGCCTTCGAGGCCGACCCGCAACGAAGTGAGCGACTGCGACAACGCGCGGCGGGTTTCTCATGGGCAGCTGCCGCGAAAGACTACGCGGCGCTTTATTTGTCGCTACTACGAACCACCGGCTAGTTTTGCCTGCAGTTCCTTGCGTAAGCGGCGAGCCGTCAGCCACGCACTCTTGAACATCGCCCCCACGCGCTCCAGCGGCGAAACCGTGATCGCATCCGGTCGGACGTAGACCGAATCCGTCCGGTTCTTGTAGAAGATCGTGTAGCCGTTATCGCGCATCCACGCCTGGATCTTGTCAATGTGAGGATTGACGTAGCGCGCGCCGTGCGTCTCGATGGAGATAACTCGGGGCCGGCTCAGCATCGTCTCGAGTACGTACCATTCACTGCCCTCGGTATCGACGCTTAAGAGATCGATCGATTCGTCGTCGATCTTGTCGAACGTCGTGCAGTCGACGGTGAACTGGTCTTCCTCGGCCTGCTCGTAGCCGTCATTAACGATGGCCGGGCTGGCCTCGAGGTCCGACACGAAGGTCGACGCATCGCGCTGACTCAATGTGATCTGGCCGACGCGGTCGTACACGGCGACCTCGACGACGCTGACGTTCGGCAGGTCACCGAACATTGCGTGGATCTTCTCCAACGAAACCGGATCGGGCTCCACCAGCGTGGCTCGCACGCCCGCCCGAATGTAATCGATGACGTTTGACGTCTCAGGCAAATAGACGCCTACTTCCGCGACGTGCGTCGGCGTGAAGCCCTTCGCTTCGAGGCGGAGATAAAGCTCTTTCTGCTCCTCGAAATCCATCAGCTGGCTCTGAAAGACCTAAACGGCGGACGCATTACTTGGTATCCAGCCCTTCCACGCCGACGTTGGTCTTCTCGCCGGAGAGTCGCGCGATGATCGTCGCGCAGGTTGCATCGCCCCAGATGTTGATCGACGTCCGCGCCATGTCGAGCACGCGATCGAATACGAGCAAGACGCCGATGGCTTCGACCGGCAGCCCGATCGCCGCGAGGATAATCGCAATCGCAACCAGTGACGCAGACGGCACGCCGGCCACGCCGATGGACGTCAGCAGTGCGATGACGACAATCGAGAACTGCACGCCGAAGGTCAGCTCGAGTCCGTAGGCCTGCGCGATGAACATGGCGGCCACGCATTCGTACAGGGCTGTGCCGTTCATGTTGACGGTCGCACCGAGCGGCAATACGAAACTCGAGACGTTGTTGGAGACGCCCACCTCGTCCTCGATACGATCCATGGTGACCGGCAGCGTCGCCGACGATGATGCGGTCGAGAAGGCCGTCAACAACGCGGGCGACATCAGCGCCATCGTCTTGTACGGCTTCACGTTGCCGATGAAGCGCAAGAGCAGCGGCAGCGTAACGACCGCGTGCACGATGAGCGCCAGCAACACGACGCCGGAGAACGCCAACAGGGGCCCCGCGGCATCGAAGCCGGTCTCGGACACGGTTTTTGCGACGAGCCCGAACACGCCGATCGGCGCGAACAGCATGATCCACTCCGTCATGCGCATCATGACGTGGAAGACGGCGTTCCAGAAGTTGTATAGCGGCTCGGCATAATCCGTCTCGAGCCGCGTCATGAAGTAGCCGAACAGGATCGCGAAAAAGATGATGCCGAGCATCTGGCCCTCGGCCGCCGCCGCGAAGATGTTGGGCGGCACCATGCGGAGGAAGATCTCTGCGACGTCGCCGGCGCCTCTGCCCTCGACGCGCGCGGCGATGTCGTCGGTGTCGGCATCCAGCGCGAGGATGTCCTTGGCCGGCTCGCCGTCGACGTAGCCCGGGCCCACCGCGTTAACGAGCACCAGGCCGACGAGAATGGCGAACAGCGTCGTCGATCCGTAGAAAAGCAGCGTCTTGCCACCGAGCCGGCCGAGGTCGCCGCCGGAACCGATGCCGGCGACACCCACGATGATCGATGACGTGATCAACGGCACGATGATCATCTTCAGCGCGTTCAAGAAGATGTCGCCGACGTACTGGAACATGCTTAAGTAAGAGACGCCGAAGAGGCCGGGCGTGACCTCTTCGGTCGTGTTTACGTTGACGAGATAACCGGCAAGGATGGCCAGCGTAATCGCTATAAGAATCTGCCAGTGCAGCGCCAGTTTTCGCATTTGTCCCCGCTGAACGGCCGTCAGGCCGCGAGTTTAGGTTCGGCTATTGTAGCAAGCCCTCACCGACGACAACGTCTTCGTCGATGATGATGTCGGCACTGTCGACCAGCGCCTCGACGAAGGCCGCGTAGTCACTGACGCCCGACTGCTGCGCAAGCAGCAGTTTGCCCTCGTCGCGTTCATTCAACGGGATGGATTCCGGCCGCCCGGGCAACACGGCGTCGATGCTGAAGACCGTGTATCCGCCACTCTGGTTGCGAACCCGGCTAGTCGTCGGCTGCGCAGGCGTCGGCTTCGGCGACGTGAAGACGCTGAACACGACCGACGGATCCGCCAACTGGTTGTCGCGGGTCAGGAGCTGAGGCGCAGAAGGCTCTGCGCCGACTGCAGCCGCTGCTTCCCCGAGGTCGCCGTTCGTCTGCACGGCCTCGACAATCGAGTCGGCGCGCGCGGCGAGCATTTCGTCGGCCTTACGGCCTCGAATCGCGCCATCGACCTGGTCCCGGACATCTTCAAGCGGCAGGCGACGTGACTCGTTGTACTGCGTGACTTTGAAGATCGCCGAGGAATCCGCGTCTAGTTCGACGACATCCGAGATCTCGCCGTCTACGAGGACGCGTGAATCGAAAACCGTGTCGATAGCGACCTGGTTGGCGCCCAGTTCACCGCCGCCGTCGCGAGTGAAGCCCGCGAGCGTCATGACCTCAAGCTCGGCAGCCGCAGCAATTGCGGCCATGTCCGGCGTGTCGAACAGCGCGTCCGACAACGTGCGCTCCAGCGCCATGAATGCTCCGTCTGCCTCTTCGTCCTGCAGCTCGGCCAGCAGGTCACCACGCACCTGCTCCAGCGGCAGCGGGCCCTGCTCCAGGATGCGGTCCAGCCGTACCACGTGGAAACCGAACTCCGTCTCGATCGGACCCTCGATGCGACCCTCTTCCATCGCGAAGATCGCCGCGCCCAGTTCACCCGGCAGCTGGGTGCGCGTCAGCACGCCGAGGTCGCCACCGTTGCTGGCGGTGCCGCCGTCCATCGAGTTGCTTCGGGCGAGGTCTTCGAACGGCTCGCCCGCCTTCGCACGCGCGGCCAGCGCCTCGGCCTGCTCCAGCGCAGCCGCCTCGTCGTCGCCGGTGAGGATCAGGATATGACGCGCCTGGCGCTGCTCTTCCTGTAGGTAGCGACTCTTTTCCTGTTCGTAGTACTCGGCAAGCTCGGCCTCGGTGATCTCGACTCGCTCGGCAACGGTGTCACGACTGATCAAGATGTACTCGATATCGGCCGACTCAGGCTGCTGGTACAGCGATGCGTTCTCGTCGTAAAACGCCAGGATCTCTTCCTCGCTGACCTCGATCGTCTCGTCGACCATGTCAGCCGTCAGCTCGACGAGGGTGACGACGCGCTGCTCGGCGACCAGGTTAAGGTAGCGACGGTACTCGGCAGGCGAAACCAGCGCCGTTGCGCCGATGGCGAGGCTTAACTGCTGCTCGCGAATGCGCTGGCGCTGCTCCAGTTCGAACTGCGTCGGGGTCATTCCCT
Organism: Woeseiaceae bacterium; assembly: GCA_030066655.1. Taxonomy (GTDB): domain Bacteria; phylum Pseudomonadota; class Gammaproteobacteria; order Steroidobacterales; family Woeseiaceae; genus UBA1847. The sequence goes on from JASJBE010000099.1 coordinate 4,985, forward strand.
GCAGCCCGAGAAACGATCGGTAGGTCTCCATGTCGAAGACACCGTCCGTCTGGAACTCGGGAATCTGCTGAATCATCTCGGTCACGCGTTCGTCACCGACAGCGAAACCCTTGGCGCGAAGGTACTCATCGATCAGGACTTCGCGGATGGTCCGATCCAGCAACTCCCGACGGATCTGCAAACGCAACGAATCGCCCACGGTCGCGAACTGCGGGTTCTGGGCGATGAAATTCCGATACTGGTTTTCGAAAAAAGCGACGGGAATTTCTTCGCCGTTGACCTTTGCTGCATAGTTCGAGCCGAGGAAGCTCGCGTTGAATCCAACGCCGACGAAGACGAACGATGCGCCAATGACGCCAAGGAAGATCCAGGCGACGGGACCCGTAATTTTTTCTCTGATTTGACTAAGCATAAGAGGAGACAGTTCTGGCTGGTTGGGGGCGCTACGCCCGCGGATAAGGCGGGGGATTCTATCTGAGCCAGCCGCTGAGTCCAATATATACGGGCAATTGCCGCACTTTATGTCCGCTCTAGCGGTACTGATCGATCGGGATTCGGGGGACTACCTGGAACAGCGCTTTGCGTTAGCCTCAATCAGACAGCCGAAGTTGAGGCCCGTGGCCATTCCACAAATAAAAAAGCCCCGTCCACAAGTGGACGAGGCTTCTTCATTTGGCGGAGTGGACGGGACTCGAACCCGCGACCCCCGGCGTGACAGGCCGGTATTCTAACCAACTGAACTACCACTCCGAACCTGGTGGGTGCTGACGGGATCGAACCGCCGACCCTCGCCTTGTAAGGGCGATGCTCTACCAGCTGAGCTAAGCACCCTTTGCTCAGTCCGCGGTAAACCGCGAAGTTTTACTCTCGGAGACCTGCTGAAAACCGCGCGGTTGTGCGGTTTCAGGCAGATCCGCCCCCGAAGGGCGCGCTAGTTTACGGCATCCTTCAGAGCTTTACCAGCCTTGAATCCAGGCACATTGCTGGCGGCAATCTGGATCGTTTCGCCCGTGCGCGGGTTGCGTCCGGCGCGTGCTGCGCGAGCCTTGACTGAGAAGGTGCCAAAGCCGACGAGCGATACCGAACCGCCGTTAGACAGCGTGCCTGTGATGCTGTCCAGAACGCCGTCTACGGCTTTCGTAGCGTCAGCACGTGACAGGCCGGCCGCAGCCGCAACAGCATCGATAAGTTCACCCTTGTTCATAAAAATTCCTCTGCAGATTGATTCATCGTGACCGCATTCACGGTCGGTTATCGTCACCGGTCGAGACCGGTTCTACTGATCAATCCAGCGAGCTATCCCCTATGGTCGCAATCCGCTGAATCAGCTTTAGCGCAACACCTCGCGCCCCCAAGCTGCGGGATATATACCAAGTGCCCTGTAGAGCGTCAAATATCGTGTAACGACGCGGGTTTCAGACCGTTAGTGCGGCAGGGTGACTTCGTCGGTCTTTTGCTCATCCGACTTACTTGCAGACTCCGATTCTTCACCTTCGGCTTTTTGCTTCGGCACCGGCAGATGTGCCAATGCATGCTCCAGTACTTCGTCGATCCATTTCACTGGAACAATCGAGAGCTTGTCCTTGATGTTCTTCGGTATTTCGGCAAGGTCCTTCTCGTTCTCCTGCGGTATCAACACCTTGGTGATGCCACCACGATGTGCCGCCAGGAGCTTCTCTTTCAGGCCCCCGATCGGCAATACCTCACCGCGCAGGGTGATCTCACCGGTCATGGCAACTTCGCTCCTGACGGGTATGCCTGTCAGGGCGGAAACCAGTGACGTACACATGCCAACTCCCGCACTCGGGCCGTCCTTCGGCGTAGCGCCTTCCGGTACGTGAATGTGCACATCGAGCTTCTGGTGGAAGTCCTCGTCGATGCCCAGCACCGAGGCGCGACTGCGAACGACGGTCATCGCGGCCTGGATTGACTCTGTCATGACATCGCCCAGCTGGCCGGTGTGCGTCAGCTTGCCTTTACCGCCGACGACGGCTGCCTCAATCGTCAGCAGCTCACCGCCAACCTCGGTCCACGCGAGTCCCGTAACCTGCCCGACCTGGTCGTTGTCTTCAGCGATGCCGAAGCGGAAGCGCTGCACGCCCAGATAGTCCTTGAGGTTGTCTTCCTCGACCTTGACCGTCTTGTCAGAAGGCGTAAGCAACAGCTGCTTGACGACCTTGCGGCAAATCTTGGAAATCTCCCGCTCGAGGTTACGAACGCCCGACTCGCGCGTGTAGTGTCGAATAACGGCCATGACCGCATCGTCGCTAATCTGACACTCGCCCTCTTTCAGGCCGTTTTCCTTCATCTGCTTCGGAATCAGGTAACGGGTCGCAATGGCCATCTTCTCGTCCTCGGTGTAACCGGGGATTCGAATGACTTCCATACGATCGAGCAACGGACCCGGGATGTTCAGGCTGTTGGCCGTGCAGACGAACATGACATCGGACAGGTCGAAGTCGACCTCGAGGTAGTGATCGGCAAACGTCGAGTTCTGTTCCGGGTCGAGGACTTCGAGCAGTGCCGACGACGGATCGCCACGGAAGTCCATCGCCATCTTGTCGATTTCGTCGAGCAGGAACAGTGGGTTACGAACGCCGGTCTTGCCGAGATTCTGGATGATCTTGCCCGGCATCGAGCCGATGTACGTACGCCGGTGACCGCGGATCTCCGCTTCGTCGCGGACACCGCCTAACGACATCCGGACAAACTTGCGATTGGTCGCGCGCGCAATACTCTGGCCGAGCGACGTCTTACCCACACCCGGCGGGCCGACGAGGCACAGGATCGGGCCCTTGAGCTTCTTCACGCGCTGCTGCACGGCGAGGTATTCAAGGATGCGTTCCTTGACCTTCTCCAGGCCATAGTGATCTTCTTCGAGCACACCCTCGGCACGCTTCAGGTCCTTGATGACCTTGCTGCGCTTTTTCCACGGCGCCTTCAACAGCCAGTCGATGTAGTTGCGCACGACCGTCGCTTCCGCCGACATCGGCGACATCAGCTTCAGCTTGTTGAGCTCCGAGGTAGCCTTTTCCTTGGCCTCTTTCGACATGCCGGCCTCTTCGATCTTGGTCTCGAGGTCCTGGATTTCGTTCGGCGCGTCTTCCATTTCGCCGAGTTCCTTCTGAATGGCCTTCATCTGCTCATTCAGGTAGTACTCGCGCTGGCTCTTCTCCATCTGCTGCTTGACGCGACCGCGGATCCGCTTTTCGATCTGCAGGACGTCGATCTCACCCTCGATGATGCCGAGAATCTGCTCGAGACGTTCCTTGACGTCCTCGATCTCGAGGATGCGCTGCTTCTCGGAGAGCTTTAAGGCCATGTGAGCGGCAACCGTATCGGCAAGGCGACCCGGCTCATCAATGCCGGACAGAGACGTCAGGATCTCCGGCGGCACCTTTTTGTTCAGTTTTACGTACTGTTCGAACTGCGAAATGATCGAACGGACGAGCACATCGATCTCACGCTCGTCGTGACGATCCTCTTCGGCGAGCACGGTGACTTCGGCGGCGAAATACTCGCCGACGTCGACGCTGTCGATCGTCGCTCGCTCGCTGCCTTCGACGAGAACCTTGACGGTGCCGTCCGGGAGCTTGAGCAGCTGCAGGATCGTCGCCAGCGTACCGACTTCGTAGAGGTCTTCTGGCTGCGGGTCGTCCAGATCGGCTTTCTGCTGCGCAACCAGCATGATGCGCTTGCCATCCGACATAGCCTGGTCGAGCGCAGCGATGCTCTTCTCACGCCCGACGAAGAGCGGGATGACCATATGTGGATAAACGACCACATCGCGCAACGGCAGGACCGGAATACCGACCGGCTTCTCGGTCAGCGCATTCTCATCTTTGATTTCGTCTTCAGACACCAGGATTAACCTCTCATCGTTACTGGTTCGGATGTTGGTCCGAATAAAGGCAGTTCAACCGTCATGCAGGATGGCCGCGCAACGTCTCGCGTCGCGTCGGTCGGCCCGTAAACGGCTCTGGTAAGGCTATCGGCTGATGGTTTTCGAGACTTGAGGCTTCAGAGCGTTAAGCGTCGGAACCGGTCGGACGTTCAATGTCAGCCGTGTCATCCGATTCGTAGATCACGTAGGGCTTGTTCTCACCCGTGACGACGGCTTCATCGACAACCACCTTCTTCGCGCCGTTCGCCGACGGCAGGTCGTACATCGTTTCCAGCAGTACGTTCTCGAGAATCGTCCTCAGGCCTCTAGCGCCGGTCTTACGCTCCATTGCCTTCTGCGCGACGGCACGCAGTGCATCGTCTCTGAACTCGAGCTCGACGCCCTCCATATCAAACAGCTTGCGGTACTGCTTCGTCAGTGCGTTCTTGGGCTCGAGCAGGATCTGAACCAGCGCGTCCTCATCCAGCTCTTCCAGCGTCGCGACGACGGGGAGGCGTCCGACGAACTCCGGAATCAGGCCGAAGCGAATCAGGTCCTCGGGCTCCACATCGTGCAGGAGCTCGCCGACGTTCTGATCTTCCTCGTTCGACTTGACGTCGGCGACGAAGCCGATGCCGCTCTTGGACGAACGATTAAGGATGATCTTCTCGAGGCCCGCGAAAGCGCCACCGCAGATGAACAGGATGTTGCCGGTATCGACCTGCAGGAACTCCTGCTGCGGGTGTTTGCGTCCGCCCTGCGGCGGTACCGATGCGATCGTGCCCTCGATGAGCTTTAACAGCGCCTGCTGCACACCCTCACCGGACACGTCGCGCGTGATCGACGGGTTGTCTGACTTCCGCGAGATCTTGTCGATCTCGTCGATGTAGACGATGCCGGTCTGCGCCTTGTCGACGTCGTAGTCGCACTTCTGCAAGAGCTTCTGGATGATGTTCTCGACGTCTTCACCGACGTAACCTGCTTCGGTCAGCGTCGTCGCGTCGGCGATCGTGAACGGCACGTTGAGCAGACGCGCAAGCGTCTCGGCGAGCAGCGTCTTGCCGCAGCCGGTCGGGCCGATCAGCAGGATGTTGCTTTTCGCAAGCTCGATGTCGTCTTTGGATGATTCTTTGAGGCGGTCATGCAGGCGCTTGTAGTGGTTGTAGACCGCTACCGACAGCACCTTTTTGGCGCGTGCCTGGCCGATGACGTACTCGTTCAGAACTTCGTTGATTTCATGAGGCTTAGGCAGGCTGTCGCGACCCGGCTCTGACGTGTCCTCCAGCTCCTCGCGGATGATGTCATTGCACAGCTCGACGCACTCGTCACAGATGAATACGGAGGGGCCCGCGATCAACTTGCGAACTTCATGCTGGCTCTTGCCGCAGAAAGAACAGTACAGGAGTTTTCCGTCCTCGCTCTTGCCGCGCGAGTCATCACTCATAAAGTCTTGCCTCTATTGCTAAAAGCGGCCGCTGGGCAGCCGTACGTCAGTGTATATCATGCGCCCCAGACACATGCAAAGCGGCTGGTCTCATAACGACCGGGTATGAGAGTAAGGCACTGATAAATAACGGTTTGTCAGGCGTCTTCTGGCTGCATCTCGGTGCGTTCAGCCAGCACCGTATCTATGATGCCGTACTCGACCGCGGCGTCTGCGCTCATGAAGTTGTCGCGTTCCAGGTCGCGTTCTACCGTCTCGACCGTCTGGCCCGTGTGTTTTGACATAATTTCGTTGAGGCGCCGCTTCATCTCGAGCACCTCGTTCGCGTGGATCGAGATGTCCGTCACCTGACCCTGGTAGCCTGCGCTGGGCTGGTGAACCATGATCCGCGAATGGGGAAGCGCGAAGCGTTTTTCCTTCTTGCCCCCTGCCAGCAGCAGCGCACCCATGCTGGCCGCCTGGCCGACACAGATCGTGCTGACGTCGCTCTTGATGAATTGCATCGTGTCGTAGATCGACAGGCCCGCCGTGACCGAGCCGCCCGGCGAGTTGATGTAGAGGTGAATGTCCTTGTCCGGATTCTCCGATTCCAGGAACAGCAGCTGAGCGACGACCAGGTTTGCCATCTGGTCCTCGACCGGACCCACGATGAACACGACACGCTCTTTCAGCAGACGAGAGTAGATGTCGTAGGAGCGTTCGCCCCTGGCGGTCTGCTCGACGACCATCGGTACGAGGTTTAAAGCGGTCTCATTCATTGGTTATGCCCTGTGCGAAAAAGCGTAGCGTAAATTGTCTCATGAATTCCGGCGATCATGAATCCATGAAGTCCGTGAAGCTTACTTTCTTGGTCTTGACCTTGGCATTTTCAAGCACCCAGTCGAACGCCAGCTGCTCGAGGACGACCGGCTCCAGTTGCTGCTTTAACTGCGGGTTGTTCATGTACAGGTCGACCATGTCCTGCGGGTTTTCGTAGCTGGCCACCATCTCGGTGATGTGGTCACGCAGCATCTCCTCGTCAGCCGTGAATTCCCGGTCCGCAATAATCTGGCGGACGAGCAGCCCGAGCCGCACGCGCTTCTCAGCCGTGTCGGCAAAATTCTCGGCCGGCGGCGCCTCGCTGTGGTCTTCAATGCCCAGCTGACGCATCGCCTCCTGCTGCATCGAGTAGACCTCGTTGTGCTTCATGACCTGCGGTATTTCGATCGGGTTCGTCTCGAGCAGGCCCGACGTGATCTGGTCACGGATGACACTCTTCACGCGCTGCGCCGCTTCGCGCTCCATGTTGTCCCGAACGTCCTGCTTGAACTTCTCGATGCCGCCCTCCTCGACGCCGAATAACTCCGCGAAGGCATCGTCAACGGCCGGCAGATTCTGCTCTTCGACCCGATGCGTCTGGATCGTGAAATTCACCGTTTTGCCCTGCAGGTCGGCCGCGTGGTAGTCCTTCGGGAACTTGACCTTGAAGGTCTTCTCGTCGCCGGCCTTGATGCCGTCCAAGCCCTTCTCGAAGTCCGGCAACATGGAACCTTCGCCGAGCACGATCGGTACTTCCTTACCCTGACCGCCTTCGATCAGTTCGCCATCCAGCTCACCTGAGAAATCGACAATCACCTTGTCGCCTGACTTGCTCTTGCGATCGACTTCCGCCCAGTCAGCCTTCTGCTGCTGCAGCTTCTTGATCATCTCATCGAGATCCTTGTCGTCGATCGTGACGTCGGGCTTCTCGACCTTGACCTTGTCGAGGTCCTTGAGCTCGACTTCCGGCAGCACCTCGAGCTTGGCGACGAACGCGAAACCCTTGTCGCTCAGGTCTTCTTCCTGCTCGATCCTCGGGTTGCCGGCGGGATTCAGCTTCTCCCGGACCACCGCTTCGGAGTAGCTCTTCTGCATCATGTCCGCGAGTACTTCCTGTCGAACCTGTTTCCCGTAGCGCTGGCGAACGACTTTTGCCGGCACTTTGCCCGGGCGAAAGCCCTTGATCTTGGCCGTTCGACCGAACGACTTCAGTCGAGTGTCAACTTCCGACTCGATCTGGTCGGCGGGGAGCTCGATTCGTACGCGCCGTTCCAGTGCGCTGGTCGATTCAACGGTGACTTGCATGGTTTGTGGTCCTGTTTCGTGAGTTCTCTTGTCGAGCGCGGAGTTACTGCTGCGCTGTATTGTCAAGTTTATGTTCTGCTTCCAATTGCTCGTCGAGCGGCTGTTTCGTTCCCTGAGACGGCGATCGGTTGTTAATAAGTCTTTGTCTTTCTACGTTGCTGGTGCCTGCTGTACATTGGTTCAGATTGCTGCTTGATGCGATCTGTTTGAAAAACGTCAAGCCCGGGTAAGGGTTTAAACCCCTATTCTTTTATATCCCTTAATGCTTTTGTCCAAGGGGCCGATAGATGTACCCGACGCAGCATTTGGCTGTTTTTGACCTCAATTCTTTCGTGTTTCGTGGTTCTTTTCTGCCCCTTGATTCTCTATTCCAAGGGGCCGATAGGTGTACCCGACTCAGCGTTTAGCTGCTTTGAACCTCTATTCTTTTCTGTTTCCGCGACAGTCATTGGAATGCGTGTCGCGTCGTTCAGTTGGCCCGATCCGGTTAGCCGCGCCAACGCCCAAAGCGGGGCAGAGCTTCCGGAGCACTTTTGGGCTTGGTGCGAAAGGAGAGACTCGAACTCTCACGGGTTGCCCCACTGGAACCTAAATCCAGCGCGTCTACCAATTCCGCCACTTTCGCTAGTCTCGCCATTTGCCAGTCTCGCCATTTGCCCGTCTCGCCATTCGCTAGTCTCGCCATTCGCCAGTCTCGCCAATTTAGCGAGTTGCCCGGAGGCCGCCAGATCGCAATTCCTGCTCGTCAGCACGCTGACGAATGCAAGCCCGCCATTATACCGAATCCAGATTGCGTCTGTCTCCCCGCAGAAGCGTTTCCTCCGGGGCTGCCGAAGGGTAGGATTCATTCAATAAAAACAGGGGGATAATAATGAGAATCGCACTCTCGCTGCTGGCAATGCTCAGCTTATCAGCGGCCCAGGCGGACGACGTGGACGAACTGGTTCGCGTGATACTCGAGGACACCACCGTCATCGAGGACCTGCAGGAGCTCACCGATACGATCGGGGGTCGCCCGACCGGCTCTGACGCCAATCGCAAGGCCGTGGACTGGGCGGCGGACAAATTTCGCGAGGAGGAAATCGCCTTTACCAAGGAAGATTTCACGATGCCGTTCTCGTGGTCGGAGAACAGCGTTTCCGCGACGGTCACGGGCGGCGATCTTGACCTTGAGCTCAATGTTCTTTCGAAAGCGTTCTCGACCGGCGTCGATGCCCTCGAAGCGCCGCTGTTGGACGGGGGCACGGGCAGCGAAGCAGACTTCGAGCGACTCGGAGACACGGCATCCGGCGCCTGGCTGCTGATTGAAACGCCGGTCCTCGACGACAAAATCGGACTCGCGGGCCTGTTCGGCGAGTTCGGTCTCGCGCGAGATGTGGATGCGCGGGCGCTGAAGGTCGGCGCAGCCGGCATCATCTACATGTCATCAAGACCCAAAAACCTGGTCTATCGGCTGCCTGCTTCACGATTCGCCGGGAACCGCCAGGCCATCCTGGTGATGGAACGAGAGCACGCCCTGCGCCTGCAGCGACTGCTCCGGACAGGACACGAGCTCGCCATGACGGCGACGATCGACGTTGACGCCGGCGACCCCTACACCGCCACCAACGTCATCGCCGAAATTCCAGGCACGACGCGGCCGGACGAGATCGTCCTGTTTGGCGCGCACCTGGACTCGTGGGGGCTTGGCACAGGGGCTTTGGATAACGGTGTCAACGTCGCCATGCTGATGAACATCGCCCGGCAGATCACGCGGCTGGGCCTCAAGCCCGAACGCACCATCCGGTTCGCACTGTGGAATGGCGAGGAGCAGGGTCTCGTCGGCTCCTGGAAATACATCGAGCAACACGCCGACGAACTCGATAACTTCATTGTCGGCGCCTCGTTTGATATCGGCAGTGGCCGCACCAACGGCTTTTTCACCGGCGGACGCCCGGAGCTGCCGCCGCTCATCGACACGTACCTCGAACCCGTCGCCGAACTGGGCCCCTTCCAGCAAATCGATATCCCGCTGGTCGGTACCGACAACTACGACTTCATGGTCCAGGGCATCCCAAACCTGATCGCCGCCCAGTCGGACGCTAACTACGCCTCGAACTATCACGCGGAGTCAGACACCTTCGAGAAGGTTGACCAGGCGCAGGTACGCCTGAACTCGGCGATTGCCGCCGCAGTCATCTGGGGCTTCGCGAACGACACGGATCGACTGCCCCGGCAGACCCGCGCAGAGATCTGGAAACTCATCAACTCCACCGACCTTGAGACGCAGATGAGGACGTTTGCGGTTTGGGACGCCTGGGTGAAAGGCGAACGAGGACGAAATGACTAGCGCAAAGAAACACCTTTCGGTGATTATCGCGGGCTTGCTGGTCAGCCAATCGGCTGCCGCCCAGGAGGCCATCATTGAACGCTGCAAAGAGACCAGCAGCAAGGACGATCGGATTGCCTGCCTGGAGGCCGCGTTGCTGATGCGCGACGGGGTCGAGGCGACCCAGATCGACCCCCCAAGCCTGCAGATCGATGCGGGTCCGGCAGCCTCGTCGGTGAATGCGGAGACGGAGCCGCCTCGCGCAACGTCGGAATTGACGGAGGCGAAGCCTGTACCGATGCCAGACGAACCGCCGCGACCGCCTATCGAAGCACAATCCCAGGAAGTGAATGAGCCGCCAGCGGAAGAGCCCGCGAATACGCCCGCGGCAACCGGCATCGGTTCTCAGCAGGTGATCGCGCGAAGCCAGGACCGAAGCGAGAAACAGCTGGAGAAGGCCTCGGGCCTGGAAGTGTCCTCTTACGAAAAGCTCGCGTACGAGAAAATCCAGATAACGCTGGAAAACGGCCAGGTCTGGCGCCAGTTGCGCAGCGATCGCCAGACCGTTCGAGTTGACCTTGAGCGCAACCAGACGGTCGATATCGAGGAGTCTTCGCTTGGCGGATACCGTCTGCGTCTCAACGAGATGCGTCGTGTGATACGAGTAGAACGTGTCCGGTAACTGAAAGAGAAAACGGCGGCCCGAGGGCCGCCGTTGTCGTTCGTCTATACAGACGCTATGTCGATCAGAAGCTCTTGCTGAGGTTCACGAAGTACCTGCGGCCCCAGAGATCGTAGGTTGACTGAACAACATAGTTGAAACGTGTCGGCGCTTCACCCTGATCGACGAGCGGCGGGTTTTCGTCAAGCAAGTTGCGAATACCGAACGAAATTGCCCAGTCGTCTCTGTTGTAGACGCCGGAAACGTCATGGTAAAACACCTCGTCACCCGAGCTGGTGCGGATACATCCGGTCGCGTCGCCAAGAACGACGGTGCAGGCGCCGGTGCTTTGACCCGGTGATGCATTCACGTCTTCGGCATCCTTCGCGAACTTACCGACGAAGCGCGTACGCCAGTTAATGCCCCAGTTGCCCGTCGCGAAGTTCAGTCGTCCAATCCACGACCATTCCGGGAAGCCGGCTTCGCCAACGCGATCCGTAATCGGAGAGTCAGGGTTTACCTGCTCTTCGAGCTCGAGGTAGTTGGTGGCCGTGAACGTTGCGTTCAGGTCCCATGACCTGTCAAACAGGTTGAAGTCGTTGCCGTAGCGAACGTTGATATCCACACCCTTGGAGGTCTGGTTACCGATGTTCACGAACGAGGCATCGACGTTGGCAACCGTATTGTTCTCCGGGTTAACGCCGCGGCGAGTGATACGGTCACAGAACGGGCTGGCTAGGTTCGGCTCGTCCGCGTAGCAACGAGCCAGTGTTGCACCCGGATCCTGCTCTTCGACGGTGTCCTCAATGTCGATGCTGAAGTAGGTAACGCCCACATCCAGTTCGAAGTCACTGGTGAAGGTGGACGACCAGACGAAGCCTAACGTGAAGGACTCTGATGTCTCGGCCAGGATGCTGTCGGAACCGCCCGTCTGGAACGGGATAGCAACGTTTGCACCGATACCCAGAGCGGTCGGGTCAACACCGTCTTGTACACAGTTGTCGAGGATCGTCTGTGAACGGGTCTCTTCGGCAGGGTCATAGACACCGCCAACAACCGCATCGCCCGGGACCACACAGGGATCGTCGCCACCAGCCAGGAAGCCTGACGTGCCGTCGAGGAACTGCTCGCGCAGGTTCGGCGCTCGGAAGGTCGTTCCCGCGGTTGAGCGCAGGCTCAGCCAGTCAACCGGCGTGAAGATCGCTTTCGCAGACCAGGTCGTTTCGTTACCGAAGTTCTTTTCTTCGGTGTAACGAGTAGACAGGTTCAGCGTCAGCGTCTCGAGAACCGGCAGTTCGATCTCACCGTAGACGTCCGCGATCCAGGTTTCGCCGACCGTGTCGCCTTCCTTGTCAGGAGACTCCGACGTCGCAAGGCCCAGAGAACGCGTGATGTCGTTCGCCGATGAAATGGAGTTGACGCGGTACTCGATACCGAAGGCCGCGGCGGCCGCACCCGCAGACATGTCGAACAGCTCACCGGTGGCGAGCGCCGAGTAGTGCGCCTGCTTAATGTTGGTCGAGTTCAGGACGTTGCCGAGCAGGAAGTCGTTCTCTTCCTGCGTTGCAAACGACTTGATACCGTCTCCGTCGAGATCAAAGAGCGACGGCGCAAACCAGTCGACAACCACACAGTCCTGCGGCGAGATGAAGCCGAAGCTCGTCGCCGTTCGCGGCGTGCCGCAGATCAGGTTGCCGTCAGAGTCCAGTCGCAGCGTATCGATTGCGAGCTTCGCGTTCGGCTGGAACAGGCCACCCTGAATAGAGGTACCGGAGCTCTCCTCGTAGCTGACAAACGCGTCGTAGCCCCAGCCGCGCTCGCCGAACCAGCCGGCACCCATGTCGCCCTCGATGCCGAAGACGAGACGCAGGTTGTCGATATCGGTTACGCGCGTCTGACCGAGCAGTTCAGGCAGAGTCACGACCGGCAGTGCGTCCGTGTCGGGCCACGGGTTCAGCGGGTTGTCGACCAGGACCGGTGCACCCGTGCCATCGACGATGATATTGCCGTTTGCGTCCTCCTGGGGAATCTGCGACGGAATACTCGGGAACTGTTGCTCCGCGGTGAAGACGTTGTTGTTCTTACGCTGAGAATAGGAGGTCTCAACGTAGACCGTCGAAGTATCCGTCAGATTGTACTTACCGGTGGCGTACAGGTTGATGCGCTCGATTCCTCCCTGCAACTGAGTTGCAAGTTCTTCACGCTGCAGGTTGTAGGGCGTGGTGTTGGCGTCGCCGTTCAGCGCGTTCTCGAACGGGCTACCGACGAACGTGGCTGCACCAGCATTGGTGGAGAAATTCGGGATTCCGATGTCGGTCACGCCTGGCGTGTAATAGAAGAATCCAAAAGGACTGACCGTTGCAGCGGCGTTGTTCGGACGACGGTCCGCGCAGACGCTGACCGTCTGGCCGCTCGCCGTGGTTTCGATGTCACGGAGGCAGTCGTTCCAGTCGGTACGGTCGCTGGTCATGATGCGCTCGCGATTGAAGTACTCGGCCGCAACCATGAAGCTGCTGCGATCGTTCGCTGCACCACCCACGAAGCTGATCAGCGACTCTTCACCACCACTCTGCTCTGGCGCGGAACCGAAGGCACGTACCTCCATACCTTCGAAGTCCTGCAGCAGAATGATGTTCGCCACACCGGCAACCGCGTCTGCACCGTAGATTGACGATGCGCCGTCGGTCAGGATCTCGATACGATCAATGATCGCACTCGGGATCAGGTTCAGGTCAGGCGCCACCGGCGCACCGCGAACACCCGACGGTGACAGACGACGGCCATTGACCAGCAAAAGCGTGCGTTCGGCACCGAGGCCACGCAGCGCTACTGTGGCACCACCCGGCCCGTTGGCCGGAACACCCTCACCGGCAGCGGTCACACTACCCGAAGCGGTAGAGCCGTCGAGCTGGGTACCGAAGACAAACGGTGATTCCGCAATCATCTGAGTGGTATCGACGATGCCGATTTCCACGGATTGCTGTCCGCCGATGACCTGGACCGGTGAGATGGATGAAAAGGCGTCGCGCTTGATCTTGGAACCGGTTACAACAATTTCTTCCTTTTCCGGTTCGGAGTCGTCGTCCTCCTGTGCCTGGGCGGTAACGCCCAGTGCCAATCCGGCCAGAATCAGTGGCCAACTGTTAAATAAGCGCCAGCGGCGCGTCTCGCTACTCATGGTATTCCCCTACCAGTTGATTGTTGTTTACGCCCAACAAACCTCGTTGGACATCGGAATCGCGAGTGACTGGTCACCCGGGTTTCGTCTATCAGGCAGCACGACGGTAGACTTTTTTTATTGTTTGGTTAGCACTTTATCGCCCTACTACCATCCTCCGATAATCCTCTAATTTGAAACGAGGCGCAAATCCTATTGTTGTTATTTAGCTACACTTATGAACACAAGCGCACGCTCCCGTCTTTTTCCTGTAAAAACAGGATGTTGTTGTCCAGTTTTGCAGACGCCCTTGGCGTCAGGTTGTGTTTACTGCTTTTGGGGGCGTTGGCTGCGCGAAGTACCCACCGCTCGATTACCTGAGTGGAAAGCGGGCTCCAGACCAGGCCAGTGGCCAAAGCGGGACTCAGGAAACAACGATTTTTCGCAGAATGTTCGAGCGGCGGGGGCGGCTGAACAGGGTATCGCGGGATAGCGACTTCGAATATGGAAGGATGATCAGCTGCCCGGTGGCAACGTCCGTTACCCAGACGAGTCAACACCGACGGAAAGATGGTGGGCCCCCGGGGACTCGAACCCCGGACCAAGAGATTAAGAGTCTCCTGCTCTACCAACTGAGCTAGAGGCCCACCGATTTTCTTAATGGATCATGAACAATCGATCCCGGTTTTCCCGGTAGCCCGTAACGCGTTACGACCTACCGCCAATAATGGGGTGGACGATGGGACTCGAACCCACGACGACCGGGATCACAACCCGGGGCTCTACCAACTGAG